>SCTR01000009.1 GCA_004297305.1 Actinomycetota bacterium | reverse complement strand
CCGCGACACCAAGCTGATGGCCAAGGCGCTACGCAGCCTCGGCGCCGAGATCGTCGATGTGTCCGACGATCCCGGCCACCGCGACTGGGCGGTCCGGCCCGGCCCGTTGCACGGCCCGGCGCACGTCGACTGCGGCCTGGCAGGCACCGTCATGCGGTTCGTCCCCCCGGTCGCCGCCCTCGCCCGCGGCGACGTCCGGTTCGACGGGGACCCACGCGCCCGGGTGCGGCCGATGAGCGCCGTCGTCGACGCGCTGCGGTCGCTGGGAGTGGAGGTGGCCGACGACGGCCGCGGCACCCTGCCGTTCACCGTCCACGGCACCGGCAAGGTGGCCGGCGGCGAGGTAGTGCTGGACGCGTCCAGCTCCAGTCAGTTCGTCTCGGCGCTACTGCTGGTCGGGGCGAGGTTCCGCGACGGCGTCACGGTCCGGCACCGGGGCGACGCGGTGCCCTCGCTGCCCCACATCGCGATGACCGTGGCGATGCTGCGCGACCACGGCGTGCTCGTCGACGCCGACACGACCGACCCGCGGTCGGCGACGTGGCGGGTCCATCCCGGTCCCCTGGCAGCGCTGGACCGCACGGTCGAGCCGGACCTGTCCAACGCCGCGCCGTTCCTGGCCGCGGCGTTGGTGACCGGCGGCCGCGTCACCGTGCCGGGATGGCCCGAATCGACCACCCAGGCAGGCGACGCGCTGCGCGAGATCCTCACCGCCATGGGGGGCTCGGTCACCCTGGCCGGGGACGGTCTGACCGTCGCCGGCAACGGCCGGGTCACCGGGGTCGACCTCGACCTGCACGACGTCGGGGAACTCACGCCGGTCGTCGCGGCGCTGTGCGCGCTGGCCGACGGCCCGTCCCGGCTGCGCGGGATCGCGCATCTGCGCGGCCACGAGACCGACCGGCTCGCCGCCCTCACGCACGAGATCAACAACCTCGGCGGCCGGGTCACCGAGCGCCCCGACGGACTCAAGATCAAGCCGCAGCCGCTGCGCGGGGGCCTGTTCCGGACGTACGACGATCACCGAATGGCTACTGCCGCAGCGGTTCTCGGGCTCGCCGTACCAGGCGTGCAGGTCGAGGACATCGCGACGACGAGCAAGACGCTGCCGGGCTTCGACGCCATGTGGGCAGCGATGCTCGAACCCCGCGCGGCCGCGGCGGTGCTCGGCGCGTGAGCCCACGGGACCTGGACGAGGACGACGTCCGCGTCCGTCCCGGACGAGGCAAGTCCCGGCCGCGGTCCAAGGAACGCCCGGCCCACGCCCGCGCCGTCGACGGATTCGTCGTCGCCGTCGACCGCGGCAGGTTCACGGTGGTGCTGCCGGACCACGACCCGACTTCGCCTGCCGGGCACCAGGTCACCGCCGTCAAGGCCCGAGAGCTGGGCCGCAAGGGGGTCGTGGTCGGCGACCGGGTGAATCTGGTCGGCGACGTCTCCGGATCCGCCGACACCCTGGCGCGGCTGATCCGGGTCGCCCCGCGGACCACGACGCTGCGCCGTACCGCCGACGACTCCGATCCGGTCGAGCGCGTGATCGTGGCCAACGCCGAGCAGTTGGCCGTGGTCGTCGCCCTGGCCGAACCCGACCCGCAGCCCCGGCTGCTCGACCGCTGCCTGGTCGCGGCGTACGACGGCGGCCTGGAACCCCTGCTCGTGCTGACGAAGTCCGACCTCGCCGCCGCGGATTCCCTTGTGGCGCAGTACGCCGCGCTCGACGTGCCGGTCGTGGCGACCACCCGCGGCGAAGACCTCAGCCAGCTGCGACAGCGACTGGAGGGCCGCATCACCGTCCTGGTCGGCAGTTCCGGGGTGGGCAAATCGACGCTGGTGAACGCGCTGGTCCCCGGAGCGGGGCGCAGCACCGGCACGGTGAACGACGTCACCGGCCGCGGCCGCCATACCTCGACCTCCGCGGTGGCCCTGCCGCTGCCCGGCGGCGGCTGGATCGTGGACACCCCCGGCATCCGGTCCTTTGGACTGGCCGGGCTGGCCGCCGCCCGCGTCCTGGCCGCGTTCCCTGACCTGGCGGCCGGTACGGCGGACTGCCCGCGCGGGTGCGGCCACGACGAGCCGGAGTGTGCCCTCGACGCCTGGGTCGACGGCGGCCACGCCGGAGCGGGCGGCCCCGCGCGGCTGGCATCGCTCCGCCGGCTGCTGCGCAGCCGAGCCGACAGCGACCCGGCCGCACCGGCCTGAACCGGCGGGCGGGCGGGAGTCAGTCGTCCTCCGGCGGCAGGTTGACCACGCCGCTCCAGACCGCGCCGGACCCGCTGTGCCCCACCACGATCACCCAGCCGGTGGCCAGCACCGCGGACAGCACGACCGCGACCGCCGCCACCCAGGTGACCGGGCGGCGGGGCCGGTCCCGCGGGGTGCCGCGGTCGAGGAGCCAGAGCGCCAGCACCGCCAGGAACAGGACGAACACGACCAGCGGCACCCAGGTCCCGAGCCGCTCGTGGTCAGACGGTGCCGGGACACGCTCGTCGAGGGCGTAGCCGGCCTGGCGGGCGACGACCGCGGCGACCGTCGCGGCACCGCCGAGCACGACGACGAGGACGCCGAAGCGCCGGGAGAACGACGGCCACAACGCCGAGAGCACACCGCCGATCGCGGTCAACGGCACCAGCACCACCACGGCGTGGACCACCAACGGATGCAGCGGAAGATCCAGCACGAAGTCCGGCACGCGCACACTGTCGCCGAACCATCCGAGGCGTTCAAGCAACGTCGCCGCTACCGGCGGCGCGTGACCGTGTCGCGCGACGGCGGAGCGCGACCGCTGCCGGCGGCGGCAGCGGAGCGCCACGGCGGTGACCGCGGGCGGCGGTAGCGTGCGGCGCTGTGACTTCCGACGCCGAGCCCGAGGCGGCCGCGACCGAGGCGGCCGTGGCTGGCGCGGCCGTGACCGATGCGCCCGAAGCGGCCGTGGCTGGGGCAGGCGCGGGGGCGTACGCCGCCGACCTGGCGCTGGCGTTGCGGCTGGCCGACGCTGCCGACGAGGTCACGCTCGCCCGGTTCCGGGCCGCGGATCTGACGGTCAGCGCCAAACCCGACCTGACCCCGGTCACCGACGTCGACCTGGCCATCGAGCGCCTGGTCCGCGACACCCTGGCGCAGCAGCGGCCGGCCGACGACGTGCTCGGCGAGGAGTACGGCGACGGTTCGCGCGGCGCTCCCCCAGACCACACCCGGCCGGCCCGAGCCGGCCGGTGCTGGATCGTCGACCCGATCGACGGGACCAAAAACTACGTCCGCGGCGTCCCGGTATGGGCGACGCTGATCGCGCTGGTCGCCGACGGCCGGGTCGTGCTGGGGGTGGCGTCGGCACCGGCGTTGGGCCGCCGCTGGTGGGCGGCGGCCGGCCAGGGCGCCTGGTGCACGGAGCCGGCGACAGCGGGGCCGCGGCGGCTGCGGGTGAGCGCGGTCGCCGAGCTCGGCGACGCCTCGTTCTCGTACTCCGACGATCGGGGCTGGGACGTGCGAGGCGCGGAACCCGGTCTGGCCCAGCTGATCCGGACCTGCTGGCGGACTCGGGCCTACGGCGACTTCTGGTCCCACGTCCTGGTGGCCGAGGGAGCGGTCGACCTCGCCGCCGAACCCGAGCTGTCCCCCTGGGACGTCGCGGCCCTCATCCCCATCGTCGAGGAGGCCGGCGGCACCATCGGCGGCTACGACGGGACGTCGTACGGCGGTGACCCGGACGCGCTCGGCCGGGCCGGCACGCTCACCAGCAACGGGCTGCTGCATGCCGCGGCGGTGCGCGTCCTCGACTCCGGCAGCTGAGGGGTCGCCCGGCGGAGTCCCCAGCGCCGTACCCGGCCGACCAGCCGCAGGAGCAGCGGTGTGACGGCCACGGCGGCCAGGTCGAACCAGCCGTAACCGCCGGCGGCGACGCTCGGCGGGTTGCCGATGCTGACCCAGCCGACCAGCGTGTCCACCGGTTGCCACTGCCAGACACCCCATGCCGTGCCGAGCAGTTCCAGCCACGACACCACCACGAACGCTCCGACGTACAGCAGCGGAGCCCGGCCGACGGCCAGGAATCCCAGCAGGCACAGCAACCAGAACGCCCCCAACACGTCCGGCCGCGGCGAGACGAACACCCCCCACGCCGCCCAGCCGCTGGCGACGACCACCGTGGCTGCCACCAGCGGCCGGCGGTACGCGACGGCGAGCGGGGAACCGGCGACGGCGACCGCAGCCAGGTACACCAGGCCGTGCCCGGGCGGCACATACGCCGGCACGTGGTCCAGCCGGTACTCGTACACCCCGAGCCAGCCGGAGAACACGTACTCGACGACCGTGGCGAACACCACGACGACCGCGGTCTGCACCCGCACCGGCACCGGGCGCCGCCACAGCAGGCCGATCAGCAGCGCCCAGGTCGCCACGCCCAGCCCGACCTGGGCCGCCGGCGACGCGACGCGGTCACACCACAGCACCACCGGGATCCACAGCACGACGAGGCCGGCGGTCCGCACCCGGTGATCCTGGCAGAGCGGCGGCGCTGCCGGCCCGGTTAGGCTGACCGCGCCCGGGGGGGGCGGCGGAGTCGGTGGAGGGGCGTCGTGAACCGTGAGCAGGAGCTCTCCGAGCTTCTGGTGGACGGTGTCTCGGACGCCATCGTGGCGCTGGGCACCGACCGCCGGGTCCGGTTGTGGAACCCCGCCGCGGAGCACCTGTACGGCATCGCTGCCGCCGACGCCGTCGGCCGGCCGTGGGACAGCGTGGTGGAGACCCGGTACCCCGACGGCGCGGACGTGGGACAACTGTGGGACACCCTGTACGCCCACGGCCGCTGGTCGTGCCGCGTGGTGCAGCGAGCCCGAGGCGGCCGGCTCGACGGCCGCGAGGTCGACGTGGACACCTCCGTCACCTTGCTGCGCGACACCCAGGGCGTGCCGACCGGCGCGGTGTCGGTCAATCGGGACGTCACCGCGCTGGTGCGGGCGGAGCAGGAACGTGACGAGCGCCGCCGGTTCGCCGAGGCCGTCGTCGACTCGCTGCCGGGACGCACCTGCGTGCTCGACGGCGCAGGGTCGGTCGTCGCGGCCAACCGGGAGTTCCTCGACCAACCGTTGACCGCCCGGGGCACGCATCCCCGACTCGGCGACGACTACGCCGCGCTGCTGACCAGCATGATCATCGGGACGACCGGCGACCACGACATCCCCGACGGCGTCCTCGACGTCGTCGCCGGACGCCGCGCGATCTTCCGCGCCGAACTGCACACCGGGTGGTCGGCCGGTGCGCGATGGGTTGCGCTGGAAGCAGTACCGCTGGGCCTGCCCGGCGGGGGCGCCGTCGTGACCCACCTGGACATCTCCGCGCAGAAGGCCGTGCAACGGGAACTGGAGCGCGCGGCCACCCACGACCCGCTGACCGGTGCCGCCAATCGGCCACTGCTGCACACCCGGCTCGCCGAGGCGCTGCGGCGGGCGCATTCGCGCAACACCCGGGTCGGAGTGTTGTTCGTCGACCTCGACCGCTTCAAAGAGGTCAACGACAACCTGGGGCACGCAGCCGGCGACACGGTCCTGGTCTGGACCACCCAGACGATCAGCAAGCTGATCCGTTCCGCGGACACCGTCGCCCGCGTCAGCGGCGACGAGTTCGTCGTCGTACTCGAAGACGTCCGCGATGCTGACGCCGTAGATGCCTTGGCGCGCAAGGTGATCGAGGCCCTGGCGGTGCCGGTGTCGACGGACCGGGGGCAGACCGCGGTCGGCGCGAGCGTCGGCGTGCTGGTGTGCGACGGCTTGCGTACGCCGACGCCGCGCGACGTCGAGACCGCGATCGGCGCGGCGGATGCCGCGATGTACCAGGCGAAGTCCGGCGGCCGCCGCCGGGTCGCCTGGGCCGCGGAGGGCCTGCGGCCCTCGCACGACGACGACCTGGCCGCGCTGCTGACCGGCGAGGGCGGCCTCGAGGATGTCGCGCTGGCCTGGCAGCCGGTGCACGACCGGACCGGCCGGGTGGTCGGTCAGGAGGCGCTGCTGCGGTGGCGCCACCCGCAGCACGGTCCGATGGCAGCAGCCGACGTCCTCGACGCGGCGCTGGCCAGCGGCGCCATCATCGAACTCGGGGGCCGTGCTTTGCTGCTGGCCTGCACGCAGGCCGCCGCCTGGACCACGGCACCGGACACCCCACCGCCGTGGGTCGCGGTCAATCTCGCGGTGGCCCAGCTGGAGGATCCGCGGATCGTCGCACGAATCGCTGAAGCATTGCGCAGCAGCGGGTTGCCGCCGCATCGCCTCATGCTGGAAATGCCCGAAGCGGGCCTCTCGGCGACCACCAGCGGCTCCGCGGCCGTCGTCGACGACCTGCGTGCCCTCGGCGTCGGGCTGGTCCTCGACGGATTCGGCCGCGGCCCCACCGACCTGTCGGCCCTACCGGCCCGGCACGCCGACATCGTCAAGATCGACCTGCGGGCGCTGCGCAGTGCCGCCTGGCCGGACTTCACCGAACTGCTGCGACCGCTGGTCACCCTGGTGCGTGCCGCGGGCACCCAGGTGGCCGTGCACGGGATCGAGAGCGTCGCGGAACGTGACGCTGCCGTCGACGCCGGAGCCGACCTGTTGCAGGGCTATCTGCTGGGCGCCCCGAGTTTCCCGTAGCGGCTGTTCGGCAGCCGGTTTCGCATCGTCGGCAGTTCCCGTAGCGCAGCGGCCGCGGAACCGGCACGATGATCCGCATCGGCGCTAGCCCAAGGAGGTCCCCATGAGGATCGAGCGCGTGCTGCGGAACAAGGGCGACGAGGTCGTGACGATCGCCCCGGCCGCGTCCGTCGCCGACCTGTTACGGCTGCTGACCACCCACCGCATCGGAGCAGCGGTGGTGTCCGGCGACGGACGGGCCATCGAGGGCATCGCGTCCGAACGCGACGTCGTCCGCGCCATGGACATCACCGGTCGTGATGCGTTGCAGGACACCGTCGAGTCGATCATGACGAGCGTGGTGCAGACCTGTACCTACGACGACACGACCGAGGGCCTCATGGCCGTCATGACCGAACTGCGGGTCCGGCACGTTCCGGTGGTCGGACCCGACGGCGCTCTGGCGGGCATCATCAGCATCGGCGACGTCGTCAAGGCCCGGCTGGGCGAACTCGAGGACGAACGACAGGCGCTCATCGACTACGTCACGCAGAGCTGACCGGTCGATCGGCCCGGTTCAGCTTCGCGCAAGGCGCAGCGGCATGCCGCCACGCGGACGGATGGTCACCACCGGGCTGGCCCGGACCACCTGGCCCGGCAGGGCCGTCGGCCGCCACCGCCGGGACAGCGCCGCCAGAACCAGCACCCCCTCGGCGAGGGCCAACTCGCGCCCGATGCACAGTCGCGGACCGGCGCCGAACGGCAGGTAGGCGGTACGGGACACCGCCGATCGTTCCGCTCCGGCGAACCGGCCTGGATCGAACAGCTGCGGCTGCGGCCACGCCGCCGGGTGCCGGTGCAGCAGATAGGGACTGATGATCACCAGCGACCCGGGCAGCAGCCGGTGCCCGGCGACCTCGTCGGCGGCGTGACTCCTGCGGGACAGCAGCCAGGCAGGCGGGTAGAGCCGCAGCACCTCGTCGAACACCGCCCGCGTCCACGGCAGCGCCGCCACGTCGGCCACGGTGGGATCGCGGTCCCCCAGCACGGTGCGGGCCTCCTCGCTCAGCTGTGACGCCACGGCGGGATGACGCGCCAGCAGCCACCACGCCCACGCCAGGGCACTGCCGACCGTCTCGTGACCGGCCACGATGAAGGTCACCAGTTGGTCGCGGACGCCGCGGCCGGTCACGGCGGCGGACTGCCCGTCGTACGCCTGCAGCAGCAGGTCGAGCAGGTCGGGCGCCGACGCCGTCGGGCCACGCCGGCGGCGCTGCGCGATCAGGACGGCCACGACCTCGTCGAGGTCCCGCAGCGCGCGCCGCAGCCGGGTGCTGTCCGGGGTCGGCGCCCATACCGGCGGCGCGATCGGGGTGCGCGCGCGGGCCACCACGACGGCGAGGGCCCGCAGCGTGGCCGCCACGAGCCGATCGGCGCTGCCGGCCAGGTCGGTCCCGAACAGCGCGCCGGCCACGACGTCCAGCGACAGCCGCATCATGGCCGTCTCGACGTCGACAATGGCGCCGGGACCCGCTGCAGCCCAGGCGGAATCGACGCGCCGGACGGCGGTGGCGATGTGCTCGCCGACCGACCCGAGCGACTGGTGGTGGAACGCCGGCTGCACCAGCCGGCGCTGCTCGCGCCACGCGGCTGTGTCCGCGGTCAGCAGGCCGTCTCCGGTCACCAGGGCCAGCGCGGAGTACTGGATCGTGCCCTTGCCGTAGTTGGTGGCATTGCCCTGCAGCACCTGCCGTACCCCGGCGGGATCGGTGACCAGGTACGTCGGCGGCCGCGGGATCGGGTACTGGAGGACATCGCCGTACCGGCGCCAGCTGCGCTCCAGGAAGCGCAACGGGTCGGACCTGATGGCGCGCAGGTCACGCAGCATGGACCAGCCCGACGGGCCGGGCGCGGTGGCCGGAGTGCCGAGGTAGCGCCGCGCGGGTGTCGAACGAGGGTCGGCCGCCACCGCAGGGACGCTACTGCGTGGGCTCCGCCAGCAGGACGAACAGGTCGGTCACCCGCTGCAGGTGCAGCAGTTCCTGACGCCGGAACGGCGGGCCCTCGTCGCGGACCGCGACGAACAGCCAGCGGCCGCCGGCGAGCCCGACCAGGGCGGCGGTGCGGGGGCTGCCCTCGTCCCGGGCAGCCCGAGCCGCGACGACCGGCGTCGCCGGCAGCGGCAGATCTGGTTCGGCGGGAGCGCCGGGCGACCGGTGGATCAGCGTCCAGGTCCCCCCGGGGCCCGGTTCGGCCAGCACCGCCCAGTCCGCACCGAGCATCAGCGGCAGGTGATCGGCATAGGTGACCAAGGCCCGGCCCGGGTCGCGGGCGACCCAGGTCAGCGCGTCGAGGTCGGGTCGGTGCCCCGGCAGGCCCCGCGCCACCCGGATCGACTCGACCGCCACGCCGGGCAGACCTTCCAGCGCGAGCCGGATCCGCTCGCGCGCGTCCGCGCCGGTGGCCCGCAGGGCGACGTCGTCGACGGCCCTGCCCTCCTCGGCGCCGAGGACGTCGATGGAGACCACGTCCGCCCCCGTCGCAGCGATCGCGCCGGTCACCGATGCCAGGCTGCCGGGACGGTCGGGAACGGTGATCCGCACGAGCAACACCGGCACCCCAGCGCCTCCTCACCTCGCCGACCGGACCCGGACACCGGTACGCCGGTGCACTGTCCCATGGCCGCGTGACGGCGACGTTTCCCCTGCCCGACGACGCAGCCGACGATCGTCAAGGCCAGTTGTCGGCTCAGCGACACGGCGCGGACGTGATCTGTTGCGCCGGAAGGGTGAACCGTCCGGCAGCCAGGGCGTGGCTGCGTGGCGGCACCACTCGTTCGGGTCACCATCGCCGGCAGCGGCCGACCGATGGCATCGGTACCGGCGGAAGGAGCCAGCACATGACAGGGAACCGTGGGACAGCGCCGTCCCTGGCGTTGACCCTGCTGCGTCAGGGCGTACCGCTCACGCTGCTCATGGACCTGGTCGATCCGCGTGGACCGGGGTCGCGGGAGCTGCTGGAGTGGGAGGCCAGCGGCGCGCGGTGCTACCCTCGGCGGGCTCGCGCCGCTAGCTCAACTGGCAGAGCAGCGGACTCTTAATCCGCGGGTTCGGGGTTCGAGTCCCTGGCGGCGCACCATCGTGACCAGCGCTTCCGTCTGTCCAGGCGGAAGCGCTGAGTCGTTTCCGCCGCACCGCCAGACAAGGACCCGAACTCCGGCCCCTCACCTTCGCGCTCGCGATTGCCCGTCAGCGATTGCTGAAGATGCTGACGCCCCCCGGGCCGACGAGCAGGCCGGCGACGATCAACACAATGCCGAGGATGACCTGGCCTCGGACCAACGTGACAATGCCCGCGATCACCAGGACAACCGCGATCACCCACAGAATGCCGGCCACGACGTCTCCTCCCAGAAGGCCCCGTCCGCTCCCGGTGATCTCCGGCCCGTGCCGGTTCCAAACCGGTCCGCCGAAGCTCGGCGACGGAAACCGGCAGCTCGGCACAGGACCGGGCCGCAGCCACCGACGAAACAGCCCCGGGAGTGCGGCCGTAGCAACCGCCTGACGCAGTGACGAAGCAGCCCCCGTCCAGCCCGAAGGCCGGACGGGGGCGTCGTCTCATCCGGAGACGAGCCGACCCTACGCCGCGCACCTGAGCGTCGGTCTCAGCGAAAGCCGCGCCGGCCGCCGCGGCGAGGCGCGCCACCGGCGGCACTGGCAGCGGAGCCCGGCGCCGCGTTGCCGCCGGGTCGGATCGCCGCCGTATCGCTACGATCACCGCAGAATCGGCCCATTCCTGGAGGCACGACCTTGATCGAGATCGACATCGCCGCGGTGCTCATCCGGGCGATCATCGGGGTCGTCATGATCGCCCACGGCTGGAACCACCTCGCCCGTGGCGGCAAGATCAGCGGCACTGCTCGGTGGTTCGGGAGCATCGGCCTGCGCCAGCCGCTCGGCCAGGCCTGGATGAGCGTGATCACCGAGATCGTCGGCGGCGTGTTGTTGCTGTTGGGCCTCATCACCAGCGTCGCGGCCGCCGGCGTCGTCGGCGTGATGGCGGTAGCGGGCCTGGCGTACCACCGCGGTCGCGGGTTCTTCATCGTCAAGGAAGGCTGGGAGTACGTCCTGACCCTGGCCGTCGTCGCGTCGGCACTGGGAGCACTGGGACCCGGCCGGCTCTCGCTCGACCATGCCATCGGCATCGATACGGCGCTGGACGGCTGGGTCGGGCTGGCCGTCGCCGCCGGCGGTGGCCTCCTCGGCGCGCTGGCACTCCTGGCGGTCTTCTGGCGGCCACCGCGGGTGACCAGCTGACCGAGACGTTCGGGTCCACACGCAGTACCAAGGAGGTCTCGCACATGCCTACTCACATCATGCGGATGAACTTCACGGTCGATCGGATCACCGATCCCGACGTCCTCGCCGACACCGTGAAGAAGCTGAGCCTGCGGGGCTTCACCGAGATCTCGATGCGCCCGTCCGACGAGGCCGGGATGCGGGTCGAGGCGACCCAACCAGCGGCCGGCTCGCTGGACGAGGAGATGCTCGCCGCCCTGCATGTCGCCGCCGACCTCAACGACTTGGGCATCGAGGCGTACGTCAAGCACATCCGCGCTGTCGCCGCAGAGCGGGCCCTGGAGGGCTGATCTCGCGCCCGGCCGCGACGGGGACGCCGGTCACGACGGGCTGCGCCAACCCTCCCCGGGTCGGGTGGGGTGGCGGTACATGTGCCCGGCGACGCCCGGGACCGACTCCAGCGTGCTGGTCCGGGCCAGCACCTCGCCGTACTCCTGGGCGATGCGGTCCTCCAGCGCGTAGTCGAACGGGTCGCCCAGCTGTTGCTCGGCCTCACCGCCCGGCGGCAAGGGGTTGCGCTGCAACCATTCCACGGTCGCGGCGAGCGCCGCTGGCACGGCGACCGCGTCGGAGTACCCCAGTTCCCGGCGGATCTTGCCGGTATCCAGCAGCCGGGTCTGGTGCGAGCTGTCGACGTGGCGGTACACCTTGGTCGCGATCTCACCGGGGACACCGACCAGCTCGACCTGCCGGCCGAGCAGGCCGGCGACGTACTGGATGAGCTGACCCTCGCTGTGCTGCTCGTCGTCGGCCACGTTGTAGATCTGGCCTGCTGCCGACGGCTCGGCCACGGCGAGCAGCACAGCGCGCGCCGCGTTCGCCGCGTAGACCCGGCTGCGCACCGTCGTCCCGCCGTGGGCGACCAGGATCCTGGCCCGGCCGTCGAGGATCCGGCGTACCACGCTCCAGTCCCGTGGGGCGAGCGCGCCGGGTCCGTAGACCACCGGTGGATACCGCAGCACCGTCACCGCGAAGGCGCCGGCGGCGTGCGCGCCGAGCAACGCCTGCTCGGTCAGCCAGACCTTGTGCTGCAACCGGGGTCCGTTCGGATCGTCGACCATCGGGGCGTGCTCGTCGAGCACGGCGGGCGCGCCCAACGGCCCGTGCCGGGTTTCGTCGCGGGAGTAGGCGCTACCGCCGATCGCGACCAGCCGCGCGGTCCGGCCGGCGAGGACCTCGGCGAGCAACCGGGTGCGGCCGTACATCGCGACGACGACGTCGAAGTCGCGACCGGCCAGCGCGGCGGTCAGAGTTTCGACGAAATGGACGTCGGCGTGAAGGTGTTCGACCGGCCGGCTGAAGTCCACCTCGTGCTGCCCACCATGCAGGATCGTGACCGCGTCGCCGCTGTCGAGCAGACCCTCGACGACCCAGCGGCCGGTCGGCCCGGTCCCACCGATCACCAGCGTCCTGCGCGCCACGCTCTCACCTCCACGACACTCGGGTCGCGATGCTAGGGGCCGCGCGGCCAGGGGGCGCGAGCGGGCAGCGGCAGGCGGCCGACCGGTCGCAGTCGGCGGCGCTTCAGGGGGTTCTCAGCACGGCCCGGCACAATGCGACCGGCGCGGCCTCCGTCCACGGCAGTACGGGCGTGGGTTCCGTGCCCGGCGGCACTGCCCGGTGGAGCGCCGCCGTGCAGCCCCGGCTGACGTACCGGCGTGACCTGCCGACCGGGACGGGCAAGGCCGACCGGGACGGGCGAGGCTGGAGGAACAGTGCGGGTGCTGGTGGTCGACGACGAGGTTCGGCTCGCCGACACGATCCGGCGCGGGCTGACAGCCGAGGGATTCACCGTCGACATCGTCCACGACGGCGTCGAGGGACTGTGGGCGGCCACCGAGCAGCAGTACGACGTGATCGTGCTGGACCTGATGTTGCCGCAGCTGAACGGCTATCGGGTGCTGGAGCAGTTGCGTGCCCGCCAGGTCTGGACGCCGGTACTCATGCTGACGGCCAAGGACGGCGACCACGAGCAGGCCGACGCGCTGGACCTCGGCGCCGACGACTACCTGACCAAGCCGTTCAGCTTCGTCGTGCTCACGGCCCGGCTGCGAGCGCTGTTGCGCCGCGGGACGCCCGAACGGCCCGCGGTGCTCGCCGCCGGTGACCTGACCCTGGATCCGTTGAGCCGTCGGGTCACCCGCAGCGGCAAGCGGGTGGAACTGACCCCTCGCGAGTTCCATCTGCTGGAGTTCTTCCTGCGCAATAAGGGCCGAGTGGTCAGCAAGAGCGAGATCGTCGAGCACGTCTGGGATCCCGGGTTCCGCGGCCCGCTCAACGTCGTCGAGGTGTACGTCGGCTACCTGCGGCGCAAACTCGACGACCCGTTCGACCGCCACGCGCTGTGCACCGTGCGCGGCGCCGGCTACCGGCTGGCCGAGGACGGCGGCTGAGGGTCGGTACGCCGTCCCCGCCGTACCTTCGTCCCACCGGTCGCTATCACCAGCGGGTTCAGTCGCGGGGCAGGATCAGTTCGACGCGGGCCCCGCCGGAGGGGCTCTCGGCCACGCGGATCGAGCCGCCGTGCGCGATCGCGATCTCCTGGGCGATCGACAGCCCCAGGCCGGATCCCCCCGAGTCCCGGCCCCGATGCTCGTCCAGCCGCACGAAGCGCTCCAGGATCCGCTCCCGCTCGGCCTCGGCGACGCCGGGGCCGTCGTCGTCCACCGTGACCACCGCCTGATGGGCGGCGGTGCTGACCGAGAGGGCGACGCCGGATTCGGCATGCCGGATCGCGTTGTCGACGAGGTTGCGGACGACCTGGGCGATCCGGCCCGGATCGGCGGTGACCCGGACCGCCTCGATGCTGCCGGTGACCCGCAGCGTCGTGGTCGCCCGCACCCGGGCCGCCTCGATCTCGACCACGTGGTCCAGGTCGACGTCGCGCAGGTGCAGCGTGAGCTGGTGTTCGTCGGCCTTGGCCAGCACCAACAGGTCGTCGACGAAACGGCTCAACCGGGCCACCTCGTCACGCAGCACCGGCGCGGTCTCGGCCCACGCCGGCGAGCCCTGTTCCTGTTGGTACTCAGCGACTTCGATCGCTGCGACCAACGAGGCCAGCGGGCTGCGCAGTTCGTGGCCGGCGTCGGCGACGAACTGCCGTTGCGCCCGGCTCGACTCCTCCAGCCGGGCCAGCATGCCGTTCATGGTCGTGGCCAGCCGCGCAATCTCGTCACCGGTCGCCGGCACCGGGACCCGCTGGTGCAGGTCGGTCGACTCGATACGCGCCACGCCCCGCCGGATGGCCTCCACCGCGTGCAGCGAACGACCGACCGCGACGTACGTCGCCCACCCGACAGCGCCGAGCAGGACCGGGGTCGCGGCGACCAGCAACGCCGCGACGACGCTCAGGGTGTGGTGGACGCCGGCCAGTGACTGCGCCGCAACGACGACGACCGGTCCGCGGGCGGTCTGCGCGCCGGTCGCCACTGCCCGGTAGGTCTCGCCGCCGGCCGCGGGTACCGCGATGTCGACGTGCACGCTGGTGCCCGGTGCTGGCCGGGAACTCACCGGCAACGGCCCGTCGCTGAGCAAACCGTTGGCCGCCAGCAACTGTCCGTCGAGGGACTGCACCTGCAGCGCAATGACGTCGGCGTTCTGTGAGGGCATCAGGCCGGGGTCGTCGGCCGGCTCGACGGCGATCTCGGCGGCGAGGTCCCGGCTGCGCTGCGCCACCGCGGCATCGACCTCGCCCACCAGGGACCACCGCAGCAGCAACAGCAGGGCGGCGCCGGCCACGACCAGGGCGACCGCGACGACAGCGACTGCCGCCGTCACCGAGCGGGCGCGGATGCCGCGCGGCCACCACGACCTCGACCACCCGGCAGCGGCCACGGCGCGTCAGAGGTAGAGACCGGTCCCGGCGTCGCTGACTCGCGACGCGGCCACCGCATGCACATCGCGTTCGCGGAGCAGGACGTACTCGATGCCCTGCAGCTCGACGTTCGCCCGGTCCTGCGGCTCGAACAGCACCCGGTCGCCGACCTGGACCATACGGACGCTGGGACCGTGGGCGACGACCCGCGCCCAGCTGAGTCGACGTGCCACCTGGGCGGTTGCCGGGATGAGGATGCCGCCACTGGACTGCCGCTCGCCCGCACTGTCAGCGACGCTGACCAACAGCCGGTCGTGGGTGAGCACGATCGGGACCGAGCCGTCGGCTCGTGGTGTGGTGTCGGGGACGTCGGGGGCGGTGCCGGTCATGCCACCGTCAGCCACGACGGGAACGGATCAGCCGGCGCACCACGATCACTGCGGCGAGCGCGACCACGATGCCGGCGATCCGTTCGGGCCGGACGCCGCCGTACTCGTCGACGAAGAATCCCCGCGCCTTCGCGTACTGCCGCTGCGCGACGGCCTTCGGCGCCGCCTGCTGTCGCAGCGCGGCCAGGTTGCCGGCGAGGCTGGCGCGGGCGTCGGCGATCTCCGCCTCGATCTCGGCGATGCCGCGGCCGGCCGGCGGGCTGGACTCCTTGGCCACCTACGGGACCTCCGGATACGTCGAGGACCCGCGGGGCGGGTCGGTCGCCGCAGCCTACGCCGGGACCGCTGCCGGGTCGAAGCCGAACGGCAGCTCGAGGCGGTGACGGGCCAGGGTCTCGGCGTCAGCGAACAGCGTCCGGGTGGGCGCGTCGGCGACCACCCGGCCGGCGTCGAGGATGACCGACCGGCTACACAGTTGCAGCGCGTACGGCAGATCGTGAGTGACCATGACCACGGTGACGTCCAGCCGCGCCAGGACGTCGGCGAGTTCACGGCGGCTCGCGGGGTCGAGATTGCTCGACGGCTCGTCGAGGACCAGCACGTCCGGGCGCATCGCCAGCACGGTCGCCAGCGCCACCCGGCGGCGTTGCCCGAACGACAGGTGGTGTGGCGGCCGATCCGCGACGGCAGACATTCCGACGGTCTGCAAAGCGTGCTGGACCCGAGCGGCCAGCTCCGCGCCACGCAGCCCGGCATTCGCCGGCCCGAAGGCGACGTCCTGGGCGACCGTCGGCATGAACAGTTGGTCGTCGGGATCCTGGAAGACCAGCCCGACCCGGCGCCGGATCTCCACCACGGTGTCATCGCTGAGCGTGCGGCCCGCGACGGTGACCTGACCGGCGGTGCCCCGCAGGATCCCGTTGAGATGCAAGGCGAGCGTGGTCTTGCCGGCGCCGTTGGGGCCGAGGACGGCGACCCGCTCGCCGCGGCCGACCACCAGATCGACGCCGTCGAGCGCCGGTTCGCCGGCCGGATACGAGTAACTCAACCCGCGCACGTCCAGGGCCGGGTCGGTCGGCGCCGCCGCCAGCCCGTCGGCCGGCTCGGCGGCCGGGTCGGCCAGCCCGTCGGCCGGCTCGGCGGCGGGCGCCGCTGGACCGTCCCGCCCGGTCAGGCCGTGGCGGCTCATCGCCACATCATCGCCGTGGCCAGCAGGACCGCGGCGGCCAGCAGCGGCAGGACCAGCACTGCCAGCCAGTCGATCGGGCGCACCACGACCGCGCCGCCGAGCGGCATGGTCCCGTCGTACCCGCGGCTGAGCATCGCCAGATGGACTCGTTCCCCTCGTTCGTACGACCGGATGAACAACGTCCCGGCGGCGCGGGCCAGCACCGGCCAGGCGCGCGGTCCGCGCGCGGCAAACCCACGGGAGGCACGGGCGACGGCCATCCGGCGGCTCTGCTCCACCACGACCACGGAGTACCGGAGCATGAACGACGCGATCTGCACCAGCAGCGTCGGGACGCGCAACCGCTCCAGGCCGGCGATCAGGTCACGCGCGGGCGTCGTCGCGGCCAGCAGGACCGAGGCGAACACGCCCAGCGTGCCCTTGGCGATGATGCCCCAGGCCGACTGCAATCCGTTCTGGGACAACGACAGCCCCAGGACGTCGACGCGGGGGTCCGGCCCCAGCAGCGGCATCAGCACAGCGAACAGGACGAACGGCAACTCGATCAACGAGCGGGCCGCGACCGTGGGCAGCGGGACCCGGGCCAGCAGGGCCACGGCGACCAGCAGGGCCAGGTACGCCGCGAACGCCGGCACCCGGGTCGGCGGCGTACAGACCACGACCAGCACGAAGGCGAGAACGGCGACGAGCTTGAGGTGGGCGGGGAGCCGGTGGACGAGCGACGAGCCGGGAAGGTAGAGGCCTTCGGCGACGCCGTGGCCGTGGCCGGCTCCCATGGTCAGGCCGCGGTGCCGGCCGGCGGCTGACCGGTCGCCGGCTTACGGCGGTACGACAGCAGCCCGAACAGGCCGAACCCGGCCGCCGCGGTGATGGCGACGCCGGCGACGCCGGCCAAGCCGACCGAGACGCGCTCGTCGCTGACGCCCGCCACCCCGTAGTCGGCCAGCGGGGAACCGGCGACCGCGGAGTCCGCGGCATGGTCGAGCAACCCGTGATCGGCAGCAACCCGCTCCAATCCGTCCGGAGCGGCGCTGGCATAGAAACTGACGAAACCGGCCAGCAGCAAGCAGATCACGAGGCCGCCGGCGACAAGCCACACGACGGGGCGCGACCGCATCACGCCTGGCTCCCGGCGGTGGCCGGCTGCGGCGTCCCCCGGCGGGCGGCCAGCAGCGGGCGGGCGCCGTACACCAGATCAGGCCGCACACTCAGCACCGCGCCCACGGTCAACCCGGTGATCACCGCTTCGCCGATACCGATGAGCACGTGGACGCCGACCATCGCGGCCAGCACCTGTCCGACGCTGAAGGTCGCCGTACCGCCCAGCCAGTACTCGACGGTGAACATCGCCGCCGCGGCCGGCACCGACAGCAGGGCCGCCACGGCCGAGGCCGCGACGATGGACGGCCGGGACAGCGGCAATATCGCCCGCAGCCCGCGGAAGACCAGCCAGCCGACCGCGGTGGTCACCAACGCCATGTTCACGACGTTGAGCCCGAGCGCGCTCAGGCCGCCGTCGGCGAAGACCAGTGCCTGCACGCTGAGGACCACCGTCACGCATAACGCCCCGGCGTACGGACCAACCAGCACGGCAGCCAGCGCGCCGCCGAGCAGATGTCCGCTGGTGCCGGCTGCCACCGGGAAGTTGAGCAACTGCACGGCGAAGACGAACACGGCGACCAATCCGGCCAGCGGCGCGGTGGTCTCATCGAGTTCCCGGCGGGCGCCGCGCAGGCACCACGCCACGCCGCACACCGCGACCGCCCCCGCGGCGACCGACACCGGCGCGTCGATCAGCCCGTCGGGAATGTGCACGACCGGCACCATATCGGCTCACCAGCTACCTGCAAACACTTTGCAAGAAGCCGGAGACCGCTGCTCCGACGGTCGCCGATAGCCTCGGGCTGCCCATCCCCCGACCGAGGAGACCTCCTGTGAGCGATCGTCTGAGCTCCGGTGACCGCGCGCCGGACTTCTCGTTGCCCGACGATGCGGGCAACACCGTGTCCCTGGCCGGCCTGCGGGGCTCCCGCGTCGTCCTCTACGCCTACCCGGCCGCGATGACGCCGGGGTGCACGACGCAGGCGTGCGACTTCCGCGACTCCCTCGACTCGCTGCAGGCCGCCGGGATCACCGTCGTGGGCATCTCCCCCGACAGTCCGGCGAAGCTCGCCAAGTTCCGGGAGCGCGACGGGCTGACCTTCCCGCTGGTCTCCGACGCGGACAAGGCAGTGCTGACCGCGTACGGCGCCTACGGCGAGAAGACGATGTACGGCAAGAAGGTCACCGGCGTCATCCGCTCGACCTTCGTCATCGACGCCGCCGGCGTCATCGAGCACGCCTGGTACAACGTGAAGGCCAAGGGTCACGTCGCCAAGCTCCGCAAGGACCTCGGCATAGGCTGATGCGGGGCCGTAGCCCAACGGCAGAGGCGCACGGTTTAGGTCCGTGACAGTGCGAGTTCGACTCTCGTCGGCCCCACCAGAACTCAGATTGATCCCATCTGGGAAAGTCAGGGATCAGCGGGTACGCTCTGTGCTCCAGACCACAACGGGTGGCTCGAGGAGGCTGCATGACCGACACCAAGGCCGAGGTTCCTGAGTTCCCGATGCTCCGGGACCCCGAGCATCCCTTGGACCCCCCGCCCATCCTGGCGCAGATGCAGGCAGGCGCCGGTGTCTGCCCGGCCAAGATGTGGAACGGCACCACGCCGTGGATCGTGACCCGGTTCGCCGATCTCCAGCAGATGCTGTCCGACCAGCGGCTGAGCGTGAACGCGGAACTGCCCGGCTACCCGGCCTTCACCCCGGCGATCCACGCGCGGCAGCAGCGGGTCCAGACGTTCATCAACCTCGACGACCCGGAGCACAACCGGCAGCGCCGGATGCTCACTCCCACAGTCACTGTCAAGCACATTCAGGAACTGCGACCACGCGTTCAGAAGATCGTCGACGACCTGATCGACGACATGCTGGCCGGTCCCAAGCCGGCCGACCTCGTCGAGAGCTTCGCCCTTCCGATGCCGTCGCTCGTGATCTGCGAGTTGCTCGGGGTGCCGTACGAGGACCGGGAGCTCTTCCAGAAGGCCGGTTCCGCGGTCAACTCGAAGGCCTCCAGCTATGAAGAGGGCCTCGAGCTGATGGAACAGATGCTCGAGTACATCGGTGAACTGGTCGATGCCAAGAACGCCGACCCGAACCTCGACCCCGAGCAGGACCTGCTCAGCGAGCTCGTCGTCCGCCAGTTGCGCGAGGGCAAGCTCAGCCGTGATCAGGTCGTGGCGATGGCCGAACTGGTCCTGGTGGCCGGCCACGACACCACCGCGAACCAGACCGCGCTCAGCGTGCTGGCGCTGCTGCTGCACCCCGAGCAACTGGCTGAACTCCGCGACACCGACGACCCGGATCTGGTCAGCAACGCCGTCGAGGAACTCCTGCGTTACCTCAACATCACCCACGGCGGCCGGCGCCGTATCGCGCTGGAGGATCTCACCATCGGCGACCAGCTGGTGCGCAAGGGCGACGGCGTCATCGGAGCCAACGACATCGGCAACCGTGACCCCTCGGTCTTCGAGAACCCGAACACGCTGGACATCCATCGCAGCAATGCCCGCAAGCACATGGCCTTCGGCTACGGCATCCACCAGTGCTTCGGGCAGCAACTGGCACGGATGGAACTGACCGTGGTGTACACCACGCTGTTCCGCCGGATCCCCACCCTGCAACTGGCGGTCGGGCTGGACGAGATCAACTTCAAGTTCGGCGGTCCGGTGTACGGCGTCTGGGAATTGCCGGTCACCTGGTAGCCGCGACCCACGCACGGACAAGAACCGGCCTGCTCACGAGCAGGCCGGTTCTTGTCGTGTCGGGCGTCGGTGCCGGTCGGCGCAGGTCGGGCGACGTCAGGCGTCGGCGCAGGTCGGCGACGTCGGGCGTAGGTGCGGGCGCGGTCGGCGTGGGTCGGGACGTCAGTGCGCAGGCCCGGCGCCGTCAGTGCGCAGGCCCGGCGCCGGCGGCGTCGAACAGGTCCGGGAGCTGGCTGGCCAGCGCCCGGAAAGCCTTGCCGCGGTGCGAGATGGCGTCCTTGGCCTCCGGTGACAGTGCGGCGAGGGTGCGGTCATCACCGTCCGGCCGGAAGATCGGGTCGTAGCCGAAGCCACCGGTCCCGGCACCCGCACGCACGATGGTGCCCGCCAGTTCGCCCTCGACGAGGAGTTCCCGGCCGGGCCGGCCGGGACCGGCGGGCAGCACCGCGGCTGCGGCGCAGACGAATCGGGCGCCGCGGCGCTCATCGGGTACGTCGACCAACTGCGCCAGCACGAGCGCGAGATTGGCCGGGTCGTCGCCATGACGGCCGGCCCACCGAGCCGACAGGACGCCGGGCATGCCGTGCAAGGCGTCGACGCACAGGCCGGAATCGTCCGCCACCGCCGGCAGGCCCGTGGCGCTCGCGACGGCCCGCGCCTTGAGCAACGCGTTGCCCGCGAACGTCTCGGCCGTCTCGGCGACCTCGGGGGTCGGCGGGACGGCGTCGAGATCGAGCAGTTGCGCGACGACCCCGGCGCTCGCCAGGATCCGGCGTAGCTCGGCCACCTTGTGAGCGTTGCGGGTGGCCAGGACCAGCTGCCGGAGCTCGGTCACGGGGCGGGACTGGCCAGTGCGGCCCGCTGCAACTCGGTGAGTTCGGCGCAACCGGCCGCGGCGAGGCCGAGCAGCCGGTCCAGCAGCGCACGGTCGAACGGTTCGCCCTCGGCCGTTCCCTGGACCTCGACGTACCGACCGTCACCGGTCATCACGACGTTCATGTCGGTGTCGGCGCGGACATCGTCGTCGTAGTGCAGGTCGAGCCGCGGCTCGCCGTCGACAATGCCGACACTCACCGCGGCGACCGACCCCAGCAGCGGTTGCGCCGTCGGCCGGACGTGACCGGCCGCGGTGGCCCAGGCGATCGCGTCGGCGAGCGCGACGTAGGCACCAGTGATCGCCGCGGTACGGGTGCCGCCGTCGGCCTGCAGGACGTCGCAGTCCAGCTGGATGGTGTTCTCTCCCAGCGCCTTGTAGTCCAGGGCCGCCCGCAGCGAGCGGCCGATCAGGCGCGAGATCTCGTGGGTCCGCCCGCCGATGCGGCCCTTGACGGCCTCGCGGTCCGACCGCGTGCCGGTGGCCCGGGGAAGCATGGCGTATTCGGCGGTGACCCAACCGAGTCCGCTGCCGCGTCGCCACCGAGGGACGTCGGGGCTGAAGCTTGCCGCGCACAGCACCCGGGTCCGGCCGAACTCGACGAGCACCGAACCTTCGGCGTGGTCCAGCCAGCCGCGCTGGAACCGGACCGGCCGCAGTTGCTCGGCCGTGCGGCCGTCGGATCGCGTCATGGTCGCCGACCCTAGTGCCGTCCGCTGCGCGGTGCGGCGATCAGACCTCGTACTGGGCGCCGGCGGCCGCGAGCGCCAGGTCGCCGTCGTACGCCGTCGCGGCCTGCGCCGCGAGGTCCTCGCGTCGGTAGCCGGGCACCAGATGGGTGATGACCAGCCGGCCGGCGCCGGCGGCCGCGGCGGTGCGCCCACTGCTGCGCGCGCTCAGGTGGATGCCGGGCGGGTACGGCTGCCCGTCCAGGTACGACGCCTCCAGCAGCGCGAGGTCGCAGCCGGCCGCCAGCCGCACGAGCTCGTCGTTCTCCGCCGTGTCACCGGAATACACCAGGGCACGCCCGGCTGCCTCGACGCGGATCGCGTACGCGGTGATCGAATGCACCATGGCGGCCGTCGTGATCCGGAACGGCCCGATCTCGATCGGGCCGTCAGCAACGGACCGGAAGTCGAACTCGGCGTTCATTCCCGGATCGGCCGGCATGCCGTAGGCCCGTGCCAGCCGGTCACCGGTGCCGGCGGGGCCGTACACCGGCAGTGCCGGGAGTGGTTGCCCGTAGCGGTATTTCCGCTGGACCCAGTAGCCGCACAGATCCAGGCAGTGGTCGGCGTGCAGGTGGGACAGCACCACCGCCTCAATGCCGTCGGGATCGGCGAAGCGCTGCAGCGCACCGAAAGCCCCGTTGCCGAGGTCGAGCACGATGCGATGGCCGTCGTGCTCGACCAGGTAGCCCGACGCCGGCGAATCCGGGCCGGGGTAGGAACCGGAACAGCCGAGGACGGTCAGTTTCACCCGCCGGCCCCCACCAGACCGGGCGCGCCTTCGACCGCGACCACCTCCGGGCCCAGGAACCGGCGGCCGAGCCGCGCGAACGGTTGCGGGTCACCGGTCGCCAGGAAGCGATGCACCGGTGCCGGCAGCGCATCAGCGCGCTGCAGATCGTGGGCGACGAGCGTCCGGTAGACGTCCTTGGCCGTTTCTTCCGCGCTGCTCACCAGCGTGACGCCGTCGCCCATCACGTAGGCCAGCACGCCGGTCAACAGCGGATAGTGCGTGCAGCCCAGGACAACGGTGTCGACGCCACCGGCCTGCAGCGGCGCCAGATACTCCCGGGCGACGGCCAGCAACTCGTCGCCGCTGGTGACGCCGGCCTCGACGAACTCCACGAAACGCGGGCATGCCTGACTGGTCAACACCAGTTCCGGCGCGGCGGCGAAGGCGTCGTCGTACGCCTGCGACGTGATCGTGGCCCGGGTCCCGATCACGCCGACCCGGCCGTTGCGGGTGGCGCGCACCGCGCGTCGGACCGCCGGCTGGATCACCTCGACGACCGGCACGTCGTACCGCTCCCGCGCATCCCGCAGCACCGCGGCGCTGGCGCTGTTGCACGCCAGCACCAGCAGTTTCACGCCCTCGGCCACCAGATGGTCCATGACCTCCAGCGCGTACGCGCGGACCTGGGCCAGCGGCAGTGGCCCGTAGGGCCCGCGCGCGGTGTCACCGACGTACAGGATCGCCTCGTGCGGGAGCTGGTCGAGCACCGCGCGGGCCACCGTCAGGCCGCCGACGCCGGAGTCGAAGATCCCGATCGGTGCGTCTGCCACGCGCAGCAGGGTAACCGTCCGGCACCACCGGAACCGCAGGCGCTGTCGTGTCGCGCGGCCGGGCCGGACCGTGGCGGTGCAGCCGGTCTGAGCCGCGCTCAGGCCCAGACGGTGCCCTCGAGCGCGTCCTCGGCCTCGTCCAGAGTGCCGGCGTAGGCACCGGTGGACAGGTACTTCCAGCCGCCGTCGCAGACCACCAGCACGATGTCCGCCTGCTCGCCGGCCTTCGCCACCTTCGCGCCGATCCCCAGCGCGGCGTGCAGGATCGCGCCGGTCGAGATCCCGGCGAAGATGCCTTCGGCGGCCAGCAGTTCGCGGACCCGCCGTACGGCGTCGCGCGGACCGACCGAGAAGCGGGAGGTCAGCACCGCAGGGTCGTACAACTCGGGCACGAAACCCTCGTCGAGGTTGCGCAACCCGTAGACCAGTTCGCCGTACCGGGGTTCGGCGGCGACGATCTGCACCCCCGGTACGTGTTCGCGCAGGAACCGGCCGACGCCCATCAGGGTCCCGGTCGTCCCCAGACCGGCGACGAAATGAGTCACCTCGGGGCAGTCGGCCAGGATCTCCGGTCCGGTGGTGCGATAGTGCGCTTCGGCGTTCGCCGGATTCCCATACTGGTAGAGCATCACCCAGTCCGGGTGCTGACCGGCCAGTTCCTTGGCGACGCGGACGGCCTCGTTCGAGCCACCGGCGCCGGCGGAATAGATGATCCGGGCGCCCCACATCGTCAGCAGCTGGGTCCGCTCCGCCGAGGTGTTCTCCGGCATGACGCAGACCAGCTGGTAGCCCTTCAGCCGCGCGGCCATCGCCAGCGAGATACCGGTGTTGCCGCTGGTGGGTTCGAGGATCGTCGCGCCCGGCTGCAGCCGGCCCTCCTGCTCCGCCCGCTCCACCATCCACAGCGCGGGGCGGTCCTTGATGGACCCGGTCGGGTTGCGGTCCTCCAGCTTCGCCCACAGCCGGACGCCGGGACCGGGACTCAGCCGGGGCAGGCCGACCAACGGCGTGCCGCCGACCGAGGCCAGCAGCGACTCGTAGCGCATCGGTCAGCCTCCGGCGACGGCCGGCAGCACCGTGACGACGTCCCCGTCGGCCACCTCGGTGGCCAGGCCGCCCAGGAAGCGCACGTCCTCGTCGTTGAGGTAGACGTTGACGAACCGGCGCAGGCCGTTGTCGTCGACCAGCCGCTCCCGCAGGCCCGGATGACGGGCGTCGAGGTCCGCGAACAGCGTCGCCAGTGAATCGCCGGCGCCCTCGACCGACTTCGCGCCGCCGGTGTAGGGACGCAGGATCGTCGGGATGCGGACCTCGATGGCCATGACGACGGGCTCCTGGTTCTGCACGCGGGCGGCGGCGCGACCGGGTGGCCGGGCCAAGGGGCGAACCCCAAGGGTAGGGCGGGTCATTCCCCCGGATACGCCGAGACCACCTCGACCGGCTCCTCGGTGACCTCGCCGTCGACGATCCGGAACGACCGCAGCTCGACGGGGCCCTCGTCGCTCCCGTGTACGCGGGTCGACACCAGCACGTAGTGCGCGAACGGCTCCGAGGCGTAGGACACGTCGGTGCGGGAGGGAAACGCCTCGGTGGCGGTGTGCGAGTGGTAGATCACCACGGGCTCCTCGTCGCGGTCATCCATCTCCCGGTACAGCCGCAACAGATCCATCGAATCGAACTCGTAGAACGTGGGCGACCGCGCGGCGTTGTCCATGACCACGAGTCGCTGCGGGCGGTCGGCGCCGATCGGACCCGCCACGACTCCGCAGGCCTCGTCCGGGTGGTCGCGACGAGCGTGCGCAATGATGCCGTCGACAAGGTCCTGGCGGATCACGAGCATGCCGGCATGCTATGCGCCGGAAGACATCACGGCGCGGACCAGGGTCTCCTGCAGGTACGTGAGCCAGTCGTACACGTCGAGCATCGCCGCCCGCGGGTCGTCCTGCGGCAGCGCGGCCAGCTCGTCGTGGTTGTCCTCGGTGATCTCCAGCCGCGTGCCCAGCGTCAACCGCAGATCGGTCAGCACGTGCAGCCACGCCTGCCCCTCCGCCGCGGTGAGGACCAGCTTGTCGCCGGAGCGGACCAGTGAGTCGCGCACCACCCGGGCCGCAGCGACCTTGCCCTCGCGCAGGCCCCGTTCGGTGAACCGGCGGAACTCCCCGGCCGCCTCGGCGTCGTCGGCGTAGGCGTCCGGGAAGAGCCGCGCCAATGCCGGATCGGTCGGGACCCGGGCCGCCGGGTCGATACCGACCAGCCGGGCGAGCGGATCGGCGTCGGGATCGGCATACCCCGGAGCGACCAGCTCCTCCAGTTGCGTGACAAGGGATTCCAGCAATTCCCGCTCGACGCTGTCGGCGCGCAGCACCAACCGTCCGGTCGCCGAGCGACGGAATCCGAAACCGGCCACGTCAGTCGTCCTTGGCCAGCGTGGCCCACAGGGAGTACGAGTGCATCGCCGCGACGTCGCGCTCCATCTGTTCGCGGGTACCCGCGGAGACCACCGCCCGTCCCCGCGTGTGCACGTCCATCATCAGCGCCTCGGCCTTCTCCTGCGGGTACCCGAAGTACGCCATGAAGACGTGCGTCACGTAGCTCATGAGGTTCACCGGGTCGTTCCACACGATGGTGAGCCAGGGCCGGTCGACGCCGGCCTCCGACGCCGGCACGGGCCGCTCGAGTTCGACCGGGGCGGTCGCGGTGGCTCCGCTCACGTGGCACATCGTCGCACCCGGACACGCCCACCGCGGCCTACCCTGCGGTCATGCCCGAGCACAGCAGCCCGTCGTACGACGTGCCGCCGCGCGCTGCGGGACTCCCCGAGCCACCCCTGCTGGCCCGGGTCCGCGACGCGGTGATCGGCGACGACCACGTGATGGTCGGACCGTACGGGCCACGCCGGGTGACGTACGCCGACTACACCGCGAGCGGACGCGCCTTGACCTTCGTCGAGGACGCCATCCGGGAACACGTGCTGCCGTTGTACGCCAACACCCATACCGAGAGCAGCGGCACCGGCCTGCAGACCACCCGGCTGCGCGAGGACGCCCGGCAGCTGATCGCCGAGGCGGTCCACGGCGACGCGAGCACCTGCGTGATCTTCACCGGTTCCGGGACCACCGGGGCGATCGACACCCTCGTCGGCATCCTCAATCTCCGGTTGCCCGCCGACCTGGACCGCAAGTACGCACTGTCCCAGCAGATCCCGGCGGCGCAGCGACCCGTCGTGCTGATCGGCCCGTTCGAGCACCACAGCAACGACCTGCCGTGGCGGGAGTCCATCGCCGACGTGGTGACGATCCCGGAGGACGCCGACGGCCACGTCGACATCGAGCAGCTACGGCGCGCGCTGCTCCGTTACGCCGACCGGCCGCTGGTGATCGGATCGTTCAGTGCCGCCAGCAACGTGACCGGCATCGTCACCGACACCGACCGCGTGTCGGCCCTCCTGCACGAGCACGGTGCGCTGGCCTGCTGGGACTTCGCCGCCGCGGCGCCGTACGTCGAGATCGACATGAACCCCGCCGGCGGTGACCCAGCGGTGCGCAAAGACGCGGTGGTGCTGTCGCCGCACAAGTTCGTCGGCGGCCCGGGCACTCCCGGGGTCCTGGTGGTTCGCCGCGAACTGCTGGTCAACTCCGTGCCGCACGTGGTCGGCGGCGGCACGGTCGCCTACGTCAACCCCGACGAGCACGTCTACCTCGACGACCCGGTACGCCGCGAGGAAGGCGGCACCCCGGACATCGTCGGTTCGATCCGCGCCGGGCTGGTGTTCGCCTTGAAGGACGCCGTCGGGGTAACCACGATCCGGGCGCACGAAACCGACTACGTCCGCCGGGCGATCCAGGCGTGGTCGACCGAACCGAACCTGGAGATCCTGGGAAACCTTGCCGCCGAACGGCTTTCGATCGTCTCGTTCGTGGTCCACCGGCCGGGTGGCTCCTACCTCCACCACAATCTGGTCGTCGCCATCCTCAACGACGTCTTCGGCATCCAGGCCCGCGGGGGCTGCTCGTGCGCCGGTCCGTACGGGCACCGGCTGCTGGGCATCGACATCGCACGCAGCCGGGAGTTCGAGCGTGAGATCACCGGCGGCTGCGAGGGGATCAAACCCGGCTGGGTCCGGATCAACTTCAACTACTTCATCTCCGAGGCGGTGTTCTGCTACCTCGTCGAGGCCGTCGCCCTGGTGGCCGAGCACGGCCACCTGCTGCTCACCGACTACCGCTTCGAGCCGGCGACCGGCCTGTGGCGCCACCACCTCGGTCTGGTCGAGCCGCCGCTGCGGCTGCGTGACCTCACGGCCGGCTTCGACGGACCGACGCAGCTCGCGCCGCACCCCACTGCGCCGGAGGCCGCCCTGGCAGCGCAGCTCGCGGCGGCCCGGACGCTGTTCGCCAGCCGGGCCGAAGCACCCCCGCCCGGGCCGACCGCATCACTGTCGGCCGACTTCGACCACCTGCGCTGGTTCGACCTGCCGGCCAGCTGCGTGACTGACCGGCAGTGACACGACCGGCAGTGACCGACCGGCAGTGACCCGACGGTCGAAAACCCGACGACCGACGACCCGTTCGAGCGCGAACCGGCCGATCAGCGCGCGACGACGGTGAAGCTGGCGCTCGCGCCGGCCTGCCGTACCGCGGTCCGCTTCGCCACGACCTGGTAGGTCGCCGTACGGCCGGCCTTGCCGCCCTTGACCACGAAGGTCGCCTTGCCCGAAGCCGACGTCGTCGTCTTCTTGAGCAACACCCATCGCGTGCCCGCCAGCACCTTCAACTGCACTTGCTGGCGCGCCTTGCCGGGCTTGACCTTGGTCGCAATCGTGACCGGGCGGCCGCGCGGCACCACGATCGCCGCCGCGGTGGCCTGCAGCCGGGGCGAACTCACCGTCGCGCTCACCTTGGCCCGCACCACGGTCGCCGCGGCGCGGCCGGTGTCACCGAGGCCGTGGCCCACACCGCCGGCCACCTTGACCCGCCACCAGCCGGTCTGCTTGGGCGCGTAGGTGAAGACCGCGCGACCGTCGGCCCCGGTGCTCCCGGTCACCACCTTGGTCCAGTTCACCCCGTCCGGCGACCAGTACAGCAGCGCCTTGCGGTTAGGCAGCGGGTCACCGAGCGCCGTGGCGAAGGCCACCACGGTCGCCTTGCGGCTGTAGCTGACGTCGGCACTGGCAGCGATCACCGCGACCCGCGTCGAGGCGTCCGCCTGCACACCGCGCAGCACACCCCACTGCGCGGCGTCCATGCCGTGCAACGTCCATAGCGCGATGCCGGCCAGGTTGTACTGCGTGACCAGGGCCGCCCGGGCAGCCAGCGAGCGGGCGTCGGCGTACCAGACCTCCCGATACACCTTGCAGCTGGTCGCCGCGCCGGCGGCCGTCGTCCCGGTGTAGGTATCGGCGTACCGCACCCGCGACTCCTGGTAGGTGGGGTCGAAGGTCGCCTGGGAGGTCGTGCGGCCGTGCGAGGCCAGGTAGGAAGGGACCTGCGCGGAGGTCATGCCGCGCTTGTCGTCCCAGCTCGACGGCCGGTTCGTCGGGCAGGTGCCCTTGACCATCGGCTCGGTGGTGTTGCCGTCCTTGTCCAGGTCGGTGGTATCCCGCCGGACCCAGTCGTAGCCATAGGTCGGCGCACCGATCTGGAGCTTCGACGACGGGATCTGGGTGACCGCGTAGGCGACCACGTTGGTCACCCAGTTCAGCGGGGCGATCGGGCCCGGAGCGCTGAACGAGTAGTCGTACGCCATCACCCGTACCCGGTCGACACCCGCCGCGACCATGCCGGCGTAGTCGTACACCCAGTACCCGGTGGTTGCCGTGTAGGTCGGCGGGACCGTGGCGATCAGCATCTTGCCCTTGGCGTGCAACGCCGTGGCGAGGTCGGCAATGAACCGCGTCCACGCCGGCCGCGTGCTGGCCCAGGTGGCAGTGCCGTCGTTGAACGCGAACTTCTCGTAGTCCAGGTCGATGCCGTCGTACCCCTTGGCGACTGCCAGGTCCACCAGCTGCTGCACGTGCGCAGCGCGCAGCCCGTCGTCGGCGAGCACCGCCGCCATCTGCCGCGCCGGCGTGCCGTCGGTCACCGACGGCACGATCTTCACGCCGGTCGCCTTCAACTGCGCCAACGTGGCGTCCAGCCCGGTCGCGACCGGGTTCTCGGTGACGGTCGTCCCGGAGGCCGCTGTCGCGCCGTTGAGCTGGGTGGAGTACCAGAACGGGGAGATCTCGCTGGTCAGATCGGCGTTGGCGATGACCTGCGCGACCTGCGACGAACTGGCCCAGTACGGCAGCCACCCCGTCACCACGCGAGCGCCCGCCGCCTGCGCCGGCGGCGCGGTGACCGCTGTCGTCCCGACCAGGGCGCCGGCGACCAGGGCGATCACCAGGCCCGCGGCCAGCCAGCGCCGCCGGCCCACCGGGGGCTCGGCGGACGGCAGCTCGGGACGTTGAAGCTCGGTCGGCGAACGGCGCATGGGCAGGTCTCCTCGCGACACGGGGCCGAGTAACGCGGGGGCGATGGCGGCAGACCCTGCGACACCGGGGCCTGGCGCCAGTCAGCCCTCGCGGCAGTGGCAACGAACGGCAGTGGCAACGAACGGCAATGGCAACGAACGGCAGTGACAACAAGCGATCGGGCAGCGAACGGCTTACGCAACGAACAGGAACGGACGATGCGCCGCCGCGCAGCGGCCTCGCGACGCGGGTTCAGAATGCAGCGCCGGGTTCCGTCGATCCAATTTCGCGCGTCCGGAACGTCGCTTTCGTCCGCATAGCGGGTCCGCCGCGGCCATTCGGGCTGCGGCACCGGGTCGACGGTGCTTTCCTCCCGCCTGGACTGCTTAGGGTGTGCCGCGTGTCACGCTCCCCCCGCGTCCCGGCGACGTCCCTGGTCGTTTCGGCTTCCCTGGTAGTCACTGCTGCGCTCGGGCTCACCGCATCGACGGGAGCGAGCGCGGCGGTCGCAGCACCCCCGGCGACGGCAGTACCGCTAGCCGCGCCAGCGCGGCTGGCCCCGCTCACGCTGGCGGCGACGGCCGCAGCGAGCACCCGGCGCGAGCTGCCCCTGGTCAGCACCGTGGCGGCCGAACGACGGGTGGGCAAGGCAATCGGGCACCGCCGCGTGGCCCGCAGCCTGCAACGCTTCCTGGGCAAGAACCTCGCCATCCGCGTCGAGGACGCCGAGTCCGGGCGGATCATCTTCGGTCGGCAGGCCCGGCAGGGGAAGCTGCCGGCGTCGAACATGAAGCTGGTCACCGCGTTCAATGCCCTGTCGGTCCTCGGACCGGACCATCGCTTCGCCACGACGGTGGTCTCCGGCGCCACCCCGGACGCCGTGGTGCTGCGCGCCGGGGGCGACCCGCTGCTGACCTCGGCGGATCTGACGGAGCTGGCCAAGCGCACCACCACGGCCCTGGTGGCCAAGCTGGCCGAGGCCAAACAGCGCGATCCCGGTTCAACCCTGAGCCTCGACTCGACGTTCACTCTGTCGTTCGACGACTCGCTGTTCCCGGCCTTCAGCAACGGCCCCGGCTGGTCGCGCGGCTACGTGCCGTACGTCGTGGCCCCGGTGTCCGCGTTGAGCCGGGACCTGCGTACCGGCGCCGACCCGGGGCGCAGCGCTGCGACGTACTTCGGCACCCAGCTCACCAAGCTGGCCGCGGCGGCGGGCGTCACCGTGCGCTTCTCCGGGGGGACGTCGCCCGGCCGGACCGTCGCCAGCACTGACGCGGCGTCCCTCGCCGCGCTGGACGGCCACAGCGTCGAACAGGCCGTGCGGCTGATGCTCACGGTGAGTCAGAACGACGTCGCCGAGATCCTCTACCGCCAGGTCGCCGTCGGCCGCGGGCTGGTCCCGACCTGGGCCAACAGTGCCGCAGCAGCGGCAGCGACGTTGCGCGAGCACGGCATCTCGACCTCCCGGCTGGTCGCGGCCGACGGCAGCGGTGTGTCCCGGTACGACCGGATCTCGGCTATCACGCTGGCGGCCCTGCTGCGCCAGGTCGCCGATCCGACCCGCACCGAACTGGCCTCGATGTACTACGGCGCCAGCGGCTTCGGACCGTCGCTACCGGTCGCCGGCAAGACCGGGACGCTCGCCGCACGCAACGGGCGCTACACCACCAAGCCGAGCCGGTGTGCTGCCGGGATCGTCGTGGCGAAGACGGGCACCTTGCACGACGTGGTCGCGCTGTCCGGCATCGCGCCGGGCGCCGACGGCCAGCTGAAGGTCTTCTCGATCATGGTGAACAACCGCAACGAGCGGTACTCGGCGCTGTCGACCCGCCGGGCCGTGGACGCGCTGGCGGCCACCGTCACCGGCTGCTTCTAACCGCCACGTCTTCCAGCTGTCACGTCACCGGCCGCTTCTCGCGGCCGCGGTTGCCGGCGGTCGGTACAGCCTGCCGCGCCAGCGCTCAGCGCACGGCGCCGTCGCTGGCATTTAGCGCAGGGCGCCGTCGCCGGTACTCAGCGCAGGGCGCGCGCGACTTCTTGGGCCGCGCGAACCACGCGGGGGCCCACCGCGCCGGCATCGACGTCGCCGACGGTGACCACTCCGACGCTGGCCTGGACGCCGGCGACGCCGAGGACCGGCGCCGCCACGCCGAACGCTGCGGGGTTGTGGTCACCGACCGAGGCCACCCAGCCCTCGTCGCCGACCGCCCGCCGGGTGGCGTGCGCGGCCATGACCGCCCGGCCGGCCAAGGCCCGGTCGAGCCGGGCGACCGGGCGGGCCGTCGCCGGGACGTCGATGCGGGCCGGCTCGACCACCGCGACAGCCAGCGCGTCTCCCCCGTCCACCACGGTGAGGTGCGCCGTGGCGCCGACGACGTCGGCCAACCGGCGCAGCGCCGGCAGCGCGGCATCGCGCAGGCCGGGTTGCACCGACCGGCCAAGAGTGAGGACGGCCATGCCCAACCGGCAGCGCCCGTCCTGGCCGCGCCGCAGCAGGCCGTGCTGCTCCAACGTCACGACCAGCCGGTAGACCACGGTCCGGCTGACGTGCAGTGCGGCCGCGATCTCGGTGACGGTCATCCCGTCCGGCGACTCGGCCAGCAGTTCGAGGACCCGCAGTCCTCGGTCCAGGGTCTGGGAGGTCTCTGCCGGCATCTCACCTCCCAGGTCGTCTGCCCGACGGTGGGCACGCCGGTCCGGTCTGGTCCGGAGAAGCGACCAGCTCCAGGACCGGATTAGCGCGCGGGGCGCCACGGCCGATCTTTACCCACTCCCGGGCCTCGCGATACCAGTTCGCGGCGGAACTGGGTTCCCCTTAACCCAACCCTGACCTATCCGACCCGAATGGAAGCGGCTGGGGGCGTGACACGGCCCGTGATCGCCTGCGCCCGACCGGCTACGCGGCAGCCAGTTCCTTGGCGGCCTTGCGCACGAAGAAGGAACTGATGATCTCGAATACCCCGAGAACGATCAGCCAGATCCCGCCGACCCAGACCAGCGTGGCCAACGACAGGCCGGGCCACACCAGGATCACCACGCCACCGATCGCCAACAGGATGCCCCCGAAGATCATCCAGCCACGACCCGGCGCACCGGGGCTGCCGATGCCGGCCACCAGTTGCATGATCCCTCGCAGCAGCCAACCGATCCCGATGAAGATCGCGAGGATCTCGACGGACGTGACCAGGCTGCGGAAGCACATGATGCCCAGCACGATGGACAGCACGCCGATGATCGCCAGCAACACCCGGGCGCCGGTCTCCAGGGCGGAGTCGAAGGACGCCACGAGCTGGAAGACGCCGGACACCAGCAGCCAGGCTCCGAACAGGATGGCGATCACCAGCAGGGTTGAACTGGGCCAGACCACGCAGATGATGCCGAGGACGGCAGTGGCCAAGCCCAGCAACAGGACCAGCCCCCAGTGGCGGGCGAACCCCGCCAACACACTGCGGACCTGCTCGTCGTCGATCCCGGAGACCGGATCCACTGTCGTCATGTCAACGCCACCTCCGTCGCCGCCGCCGCAGCGCTGCATCGGCCTGCGAGGGCACCAGGTACGCGTCCGCGTACGGCCTCACTGTAGGGATCGGCCCGCCGCGCAGGGGAACGACGCGACGGGCCGAACCGGACCAGATCAGCCGGGTCGCCGGCAGTTGCCCGGCACTCAGCCGAGGTAGCGGCTCCAGGGGCCGGCGATCGCCACGGTCAGCCCGGGGCCCTGGATGTTGACGAACAGGTGAGTGCCGTCCGGGGAGAAGTGGGGGCCGCAGAACTCGCTGAACTCGCCGTCGACCTCGATCTGGTTGCGCGCCACGGCGTACGTCGGGCCGCCGGGCGTCGCACTCAGCACGTGCGAGGCGCCGACGCCGTCCTCGGCGAGGATCAGCGAGCCCCACGGTGTCACCGTGACGTTGTCCGGGCCGTCGAAGGACAGGTCGGTGTACCGCACGGCGGGATCGGCCGCCTCGGTCGAGGCCTGGTGCGGGAAGTAGGTGACCAGCGTCAGGGTCTGGGCGCGGTAGTCGTAGAACCACACCTGCCCGTTGTGCTTGGTGGCGTCCGCGGGCAGGTCCGCCTCGGCGTAGGCGTAGCTGGCCACGACGTACACGCCCCGCTCGTCGCCCCAGAGGCCCTCCAGCTTCTTGCTCGCCGTGACGTCGGTCCCCGGGAGCAACTGCTCGCGGGTGGGGGTGTCCTTGGCCAACCGGTCCGGCACGTCCACCCAGCGCACGTCGAACGGCCGACCGAGTTGGGCCGAGGTGATGTACGACAGGTCCGGCAGCACGCTGCCGTCGTCGAGGCGGACCTGCATCGCCTCGAGCCGGCCGCTGCTGGCCCGCAGGTGTGCCGCGACGCCCCGGCTCAACGTGACGCCGTCCGGGGCGCTCCAGCGGTAGAAGAGCCCGTTCGGCTTGCTGGCGTCCTCGGTCAGGTACACCCTCCGGCGAGACGGCTCAACGACCACAGCCTCGTGGGCGAATCGCCCGAACGCCTTGATGGGCGTGGGGTCCTGCGACGCCGGGCCACCCGGGACGACCTCGAAGACGAAGCCGTGGTCCTTCTCGTACGTGCCGGAGCCGGTGACCTCGTCGCCCTCCCAGCTGTCGCCGGCGCGGACGGTGTCCTGCTCGCAGGTCAGCCACGTGCCCCACGGGGTCGCGCCGCCGGCGCAGTTGTTCACCGTGCCGGAGATACCCACCCATTGCCCCCAGGCATGGCCGCCGCGGTCGAGGCCGGTGACCGTGCATCCGCCCGCGTCGGGCGCGCCCGCGTCGTAGACGGTCCCGGCGACGTGGGGCACGCCGTACGCCGTCTCCTTCGGCTCCAGCTCGTGGTTGGTGATGAGGTATCGCGCGCCGCGCCGCACGAACGAGGCCATCCCGTCCGGCGAGCCCGGGCTCTTGCCGGCACCGTCGAGCAGGTCGTCGACCCCGGCGGCCCGCAGCACGTGGTAGCGGAACCCGGCAGGCAGCGCCAGCCGGCCGGCCGGGTCATCGACCAGCGGGGGGAACGGCCGGGGACCGGCGGTGCGCCCGGCCGTGCTCGGGCGGGTGCTGGCCAGCGCCGGCGATGCCAGCATGGGCACCGAACCGGCCACGGCCAGGCCGACTCCGGCGGCCGAGCTTCGAGCGAGCAGCTGACGACGAGAAAGCGCCATCGGAGAGAACCTTCCGGCGAGACGACTGCGACCGTCCGACCGTGTGCCCCGCAGGCGAATGGAGCGGTCACCGCCACGCGACCCGCTCGCGAAACCGAGGTGAACGACACGTGCCGGCGGGACCTCGACGCCGCGGCGGCCTACCGGCGGCCGACCGCCCAGCCGCGGACCCGGTCCAGCCGCTGCTGCAACTGCTCGGCCGTGGCCTGGGCGGTGGGTGGCCCACCGCACACCCGGCGCAGGTCGGCATGGACCAGCGCCGGGCTGGTCCCGTCCTGGCGGGCGAAGGCGCGCACGCAGTCGTTGAGCTCCCGCCGCAAGGCCGGCACCGCCTGATGCGCCGCCGGTGCCGTGGGGGGCGCCACGACCTCGGGGGCCGCGGCAGGCTGCCGGGAACGCAGCAGGGCGGTGACGGCGGCCGCGTCGAGCAGCCCCGGGATACCGAGCACGTCGTCGTGCGCGCCGAAGTCGTTGCCGTCGAACAGCACCCGGTCGAACGAGGCGTCGGACTCCAGCGCCTCGAACGGCAGCTCGTCGGTGGCCACGTCGGCGGTGGTCGCCGAGGCGGCCGCGCGAGCCAGCAGGGCATCCTCCTCCGCCCACGGTGACGCCTCCGCGGCCGCCGGCCGTCCCAGCACGTGGTCCCGCTCGAACTCGAGCTCGGCGGCGTGCTGCAACAGGACAGGGACCGACGGCAGGAACACCGAGGCCGTCTCGCCGCGGCGGCGCGCCCGGACGAAACGGCCGACGGCCTGGGCGAAGTACAACGGCGTCGCGACGCTGGTCGCGTACACCCCGACCAGCAGCCGCGGAATGTCGACGCCCTCGCTGACCATCCGGACGGCGACCAGCCACCGCGAGCCACCCGCGGCGAACTCGGCGATGCGGCGCCCGGACTCCGCCTCATCCGACAGCACGACGGTCGGCCGTTCGCCGCTCAGCTCCGCCAGGATGCGGGCATAGGCGCGCGCCTTGGCCTTGTCCGAGGCGATGACCAGACCACCGGCGTCGGGTACCTGCTTACGGACCTCGGTCAGCCGGCGGTCCGCGGCCCGCAGCACCGACGGCACCCACTCGCCGCGCGGGTCCAGCGCGGTACGCCACGCCGACGACGTCACGTCGGCGGCCTGATCGGCCCCGAGCGTGGCGGCGACCACGTCGCCGGCCCTGGTGCGCCAGCGCATGCTGCCGCCGTACGCCAGGAACATCACCGGGCGAACCACGCCGTCGCGCAGCGCGTCGGCGTAGCCGTAGGTGTGATCGGCGGCCGACCGTGGCACGCCGTCGGGACCGGGGACGTACGACACGAACGGGATCGGGTTGATGTCGCTGCGGAACGGCGTCCCGGTCAGGCCGAGACGGCGGGTCGCCGGCTCGAACGCCTCGCGGATGCCCTCTCCCCAGGAGCGGGCGTCCCCGGCGTGATGGATCTCGTCCAGCACGACCAGCGTGCGGTACACCTCGGTACGGCGCCGGTGCAGCAGCGGGTTCGCCGCGACGCCGGCGTACGTCAGCACGACGCCCTGGAAGTCGCCGCCCGCGGCGCCGTCGCCGTTGCGGAACCCGGCATCCACCGCGATGCCGACCCGTGCCGCCGCCTGCGCCCACTGGGTCTTCAGGTGCTCGGTGGGCGCCACGATCGTGACGCGTTCGACCACGCGCCGCTCGAGCAGCTCCGCCGCGATCCGCAGCGCGTACGTCGTCTTCCCGGCGCCCGGCGTGGCTACGGCCAGGAAGTCACGAGGGCCGCGGGCCAGGTACACGCGCAGCGCAGCCTCCTGCCAGGCGCGCAACCGTTCGGCTGTCCCCCGCGGCGCCCGGCTCGGAAAGGCCGGCGACAGATGGGAGGCCGCCGACGTACTCACGAGGGCGAGACCCTACGCGACGGCTGCGCCGTCAGCGGTCCGGCTCACCGCCGGGCTGCAACGAGTCGTACACCTTCTTGCAGTCCGGGCACACCGGGAACCGCGAGGGGTCGCGGCCGGGCACCCAGACCTTGCCGCACAAGGCGATGACCGGTGTCCCGGTGACCGCGCTCTCCACGATCTTGTCCTTCTGGACGTAGTGGGCGAACCGCTCGTGGTCGCCGTCCCCCGGTGCCGGCTGGACCCGCTCCTCGACCGCCGTCGATCCGATGGTCGACGGGGACTCCAGCGACGTCTGCGGCAGCGATGTGTCGGTCGGCATGGCCGCCAGTCTAGGAGCCCCCTCGCGCTCACCGGCCGTGCACGCTCCGGTCACTCTCCGGACCGCTGGGTGACACTGAGCGACCTGGCGGCGTCACGAGTCGGCCGGGCCACTCCAACCGTCCATCACGCTGCGTCATGTCGCCACGTGACAGCGGTGTTTCGACCGCCTCAGCTGGCGCACAAACTCACGCACCGTGACGAAATGACCCGAGTCAAGCGGACAGCTCCGGCCGTACGGCCGATGTCACGGCCCTTCACGCTGCGTAACCTCTCTGGCACGAGGAGCCACGGGGGCTCCCTTCCCCGCGAAGGATGAAGCGCATGCCGCAGCAGCCGTTGGCCCAGGTGCCCGAGGATGCGACGTGGGACTGGCAGGAGCAAGGTGCGTGCCGCGAGGCGGACGCCACGTTGTTCTTCCACCCGCAGAACGAGCGAGGACTGACGCGGGTACGCCGCGACCGCGCCGCCAAGGCGGTCTGCGCGCGCTGCTCGGTCCGGCTCGAGTGCGCGGACTACGCCATCCGGGCCCGCGAACCGTACGGCGTCTGGGGCGGGCTGACCGAGGAGGACCGCGAGCGCATCTACGTGCGACTTGCGCTGTCGCAGTACCCCCGCACCCGGGGCGAGGGCGCCCGGGTGTTCGCTGCGGAGATCGAGGCTGCCGTGTCGGCCAGCTCGCTGGGCATCGCCTGACCGGCACCACCACCGACAGGCAGCACCGCGAGAGCGGCTGCACCAGTTGCGGCGTCGGCAGCGTGGACAATGCCGTCCGTGACTGTGGATCTGCGTGGCCGTGACTTCGTGAAGGAACTCGACCACACCCGTGACGAGTTGGCGTACCTGGTCGGCCTTGCCGCGCGGCTGAAGGCCGAACGGCGTGCCGGCACCGAGTCGCAACGGCTCACGGGGCGCACCATCGCCCTGGTGTTCGAGAAGAGTTCCACGCGTACCCGGGCAGCGTTCGAAGTCGCCGCCTACCACCAAGGGGCGCACGTCACCTACCTCGACCCGAGCTCCTCCCAACTGGGACACAAGGAATCGCCGGCGGACACCGCGCGCGTGCTGTCGCGGATGTTCGACGCCATCGAGTTCCGGGGCCGCGACCAGAGCACCGTCGAGGAGCTTGCGGCGTACGCCGACGTTCCGGTCTACAACGGCCTCACCGACCAGTGGCATCCGACCCAGATGCTCGCCGACCTGCTCACGATGACCGAGTACGCCGGGGGGACGTCGTGGGAGCAGCTGACGTACGCCTACCTCGGCGACGCCCGCTTCAACATGGGCTGCTCGTTGCTGGCGACCGGGGCGATCATGGGCTGCGACGTGCGAATCTGTGCGCCACGCAGCCTGTGGCCGCCGACCGAGGTCGTCGAAGCGGCCGAGGCGCGCGCCGCGGTGTCCGGCGCCCGGATCACGCTCACCGAGGATCCCGCCGAGGCGCTACCGGGGGCGCAGTTCGTCCACACCGACGTCTGGGTCTCCATGGGCGAGCCACCGGCGGTCTGGGACACCCGCGTGCGCGACCTCGCCCCCTACCGCGTGGACCGGGCGGCGATGGCGCTGACCGGACTGCCCGGGGCGTACTTCATGCACTGCCTGCCCGCCTACCACGACGCGGGAACGACGATCGGCGCGCAGATCGCGGCCAGCACCGGCATGACCGATGGCCTCGAGGTGTCCCATGAGGTGTTCGAATCAGCCGCCAACATCGCCTTCGACCAGGCCGAGAACCGGCTGCACACGATCAAGGCGTTGCTGGTCGCCACCCTCGCGGGTAGCTGAGCCTCGCAATAGCGAGCCTTGCGGGTAGCTGGGCCCCCCAGTCGCCGAGCCCTCGCCGATGGCTGGGCCGCCGGCGACGCCCGTCGGGGTGGGCGGGCCGCCTCAGCCGGCCTGCGCCGCCGCCTGCAGCCGGGACCGCAGGGCCGCCAGCTGCTCGCGAAGCTGCGCGGGCATCCGGTCGCCGAACCGGTCGAAGTACTCCTCGGTCAGGTCGGCCTCGGCCAGCCACGACTGCGGGTCGACCGCGAACAGCTCGGCCGCGGCGTCGGCGGTCAGGTCCAACCCGTCCAGGGGCAGCGCCCCCGGTGCCGGACGGCGGCCGATCGGTGTGTCGACCGCCTCCCCGGTGCCCTGCAGGCGTTCCACGATCCAGGCCAGGACGCGAGAGTTCTCGCCGTACCCGGGCCACAGGAACGTGCCGTCGGCGTCCTTGCGGAACCAGTTGACGCCGAAGATCCGCGGCAGTTTCGCCGGGTCGGCCGAGGCGCCGATGCGCAGCCAGTGAGCCCAGTAGTCCGCCATGTTGTAGCCGCAGAACGGCAGCATGGCGAACGGATCGCGGCGCAGTTGGCCCATCTCGCCGACCGCGGCGGCCGTGGTCTCCGACGACACCGTCGCGCCCAGGAACACGCCGTGTTCCCAGTCCAGCGACTCGTTGACCAGCGGCACGTTGGTGGCGCGGCGACCGCCGAACAGGATCGCCGACACCGGCACCCCCGCCGGGTCCGCCCACTCGTCGGCGATCGACGGGCACTGCTGCGCCGGCACGGTGAAGCGAGCGTTGGGATGGGCCGCCGGACCTGACGAGGCCGGCGTCCAGTCCTCGCCCTTCCAGTCGATCAGGTGGGCCGGCGGTTGCGGGGTCAGGCCCTCCCACCACACGTCGCCGTCGTCGGTGAGCGCGACGTTGGTGTACAGCGTGTTGCCGGCGTCGAGGGTGTGGACGGCGTTGGCGTTGGTCAGGACGCCGGTGCCGGGGGCCACCCCGAAGAAACCCGCCTCCGGGTTGATGGCGTACAGCCGGCCGTCGTCGCCGAACCGCATCCAGGCAATGTCGTCGCCGACCGTCTCCACCGTCCAGCCCGGCACCGTCGGTTCGAGCATGGCGAGGTTCGTCTTGCCGCACGCGGACGGGAAGGCGGCGGTGATGTAGTTGGTGAGCCCGGCCGGGGACGTCAGCTTGAGCACCAGCATGTGCTCGGCCAGCCAGCCCTCGTCGCGCGCCATCACCGAGGCGATCCGCAGCGCGAAGCACTTCTTGCCCAGCAGGGCATTGCCGCCGTAACCGGATCCGTACGACCAGATCTCGCGGCTCTCCGGGAAGTGGACGATGTACTTCGTCTCGTTGCACGGCCAGGGCACGTCCGCCTCGCCGGCCGCCAACGGCTGCCCGACCGAATGCAACGCGGGGACGAAGTCGCCGTCCGGGCCGATGAGGTCCAGCGCGGCCCGTCCCATCCGGGTCATCAGCCGCATGTTGATCACGACGTACGGCGAATCTGTGAGCTCCACGCCGAGCTGGGAGATCCGGGACCCGAGCGGGCCCATGCAGAACGGGATCACGTACATCGTGCGGCCTGCCATCGACCCGGCGAACAGGCCGCGCAGGGTCTCCTTCATCGCGACCGGATCCGCCCAGTTGTTGGTGGGCCCCGCGTCCTCAGCGTTCAGCGAGCAGATGTACGTGCGGTCCTCGACCCGGGCGACGTCGCCGGGGTGGGACCGTGCCAGGAACGAATTGGGCCGCTTCTGCGGGTCGAGCCGGGTCAGGGTGCCGCCGTCCACCAGCAGTGAGGTGAGCCGGTCCCACTCCTCGTCCGAACCGTCGCACCATTCGATGCGGTCGGGCCGGGTGAGCGAGGCGACCTCCTCGACCCACTCAAGGAGCTTCTTGTTCCGCGTCGGTGCGTCCTGCAGGCCCGGGACGGTCATGGTCTGGTCCACACTCCCGAAAGGACGGGGCACTCCGAGGTACGCCGACGAGCGCCGAGAATTCGTAAGGAACCTAGGGTGCACTACGCGTGCCGTGGATTCATCGCCGGACACCGAAGCAGGCCCCGTACGCGCGAGTAAGTGACCAAACCCACACGCGCGCCGAGGCCTGCCGCGAGCCGGTCGCGATCAGGTGACCTTGACCTTGACCTTCGTCTTGGTGAAGCCGGCGTAGCTGACGACGATCGTCCGGTTGCCCTTCTTGCCGCTGATCTTGAACGCGGCGACACCCTTCTTGTTCGTCTTCTTCACCGCCGTGCCGAGCTTGACCTTGGCGCCCTTGATCACCGCGCCGGCGTCGGAGATCTTGACCTTGAGCGTCTTGCCGCGCTTGACCTTGCCCGGCCGCGCGATCGACAGCCCCGGGTTGAGCTGCGTCTGGTAGATCGACGTGACCGCGCCGACCGTGGCGTTCACCACGACGTCGAGCCGGCCGGTGGCGCCGTCCGAGGTGGCACTCCACAACGACGTGCCGGCGCTGCCGGGTCCCTTCGCCGAGGCGACGCCGCCGAAGACCGTGGCCTCGGGGTTGCTGCGGCTGGCGAACACGACGTTGTCGTAGTCGTCGGTCCACGACAGCCAGAGCCGCGAGCCCTGGTGCGACAACGAGACGTTCTCGACCCCACCCGCCGCGGGGACGTCGACGATGGCCCCGGTGTCCGCCCGCCAGACCCGGATGGTCTTGGGCGAGGGGTAGCCGACGTAGTAGGCGATGTAGATCCCACCGCCGTCGCGCGAGGTCGCCGCCACAGCCTGGTCCGGGGCGATCGCGTTGCCGGTGGCCGTGGCCGAACCCGGCGCGAAGATCGCGGGTCCGACGGACGGTTCGATCTGCTGCGCCCACGTCCCGGTGCGGCCGGTCGCGTTCGAGTACCAGGTCGCCCAGACCGCGCCGGTCGCCGAGTCACGGACCAGCGACGTGTAGTAGGCGCAGCACCCGCCGTTGGACAGCGTCCCGGCCGGTGAGTACTGGATGTCGCTGTTGAGGGTGTACGCCCCGACGATCCCGCCCGGGGTCACCACGGCCCCGGTGCCGTACGAGCCGTACGCCGAGGAGCCGCCCGTGGTCAGCTGCAACGGCGACAGCGCCCAGCTGGCCCCGTTGCCCGAGGTCACCCGGTACAGGTTGTTGCCGTTGTAGAGCTCACCGGGGTTGGTACTGCGGATCCCGGAGAAGATCGTCGTGCGGGTGGCCCCGTCGAAGACCACCTGCGGGTCGATGACCGCGGTCGACCAGCCGCTGACCACCGCCGAGGGACCCGCGTCCAGCCCGCCTGCAGCGTTGACGGTGCGGGCGTAGACCCCGGCGGTGTTGCCCTCGTCCTGCGTCCACACGACCTGCAGGTCGCTACCGACCCGGGTCGCGTCGGGGGTCGAGATGATGCTGTTGCTGACGCCGAGCTGGCTCCACGATCCGGGGCCGGCGGCCGAGGCGGTGCCGGCAGCGAGCGGGATCAGCAGGCCGGTCGCGGTGAGCACGACGGCGAGGCGAGCGAGGCGGCGTCGCGGTGGCGCGGCGGTAGACCCAGCAGTCATCTCGAGACCTCCCGGTGGCGGCACGGGAGCCAACCCCCGTGGCGGGGTCAGTCCAGCAGAACCCGCCTGCCGCCGTCGAGACTTCGAGGTGAATTTCTGGTGATGCGGCGACTACAGCCCGTGCTGAGCTACAGCCCGTACTGATCGACGGCGCTGTCGATCAGCGCCGCGTACGCCCGAGCGCCGGCCGACGACAGGTGGAAGCCGCCGGCGACGAACCACGACGGCTTGTTCCGGCTGGCGGCATACCAGTCCACGAGGATCACGCGCTCGGCGGCGAACGCCTTGTCGCAGCGGCGCATCGCCTTGTTGTTGCCGTTCTGCCAGGTGCGGGGCACCTTGTCGGTCACCAGGAAGACCCGGCGCCCGGGCCCGGCGGCGGTCACCAGCTTCTTGCAGTCGGCCAGCGCGACCGTGCCGTTGGTCCCGAGGTGGACCACGACGTTCACCGCGAGCCTGCCGGCTCCGGCCTTCTTCGCCACCGTGCCGACCGCAGAGCCGAACTGCCGGCTCACCTTCGCGTTCACCGCGAAGCCGTTGGGGGCCAATGCTCGCTTGGCGCCGAGCATCACCGAGTCGCCGATCGCGTAACGGCCGGAGTTCGCGGCGGCCGGACCAGCGGCGATCACCGGTACAGCGACGGCGACCGCGGTAAGGACGGCACCGAACAGCAGCCGGCGGGCCGGCGAGCTGGCGCTTGGGCAATTCGCACGGCGGCGCAGGGACAACGCATTCCTCCGAGAGAGCGGTCAACCGCCGCGGATGTCCGCAGGGCCTCGCCAGGGTAGCCCGGCAGCACGCCCGGCCAGCTTGCCGTCCACCGCAATTCGGTGGACGGCCCCGGCGTCACCTCCGTACTCTCGGCGCGGACCCACCCCTCGCCGTGGCCGCTCCCGACAGGGCGCGGCAGCGCGCATCGGTGCCGGGCTGCGTCGTGACACGGCGCGACCGGCGCTCGGGGCGGGCCGCGGATTCGAGACGACGACGTCCCAGGAGTGAGCCGTGGCTGCCTGCGCACTGCCGCACGCCCGCGGCCGGTAACCGACGGCTCCGTCCCCGCTCCGGTCGCGCGCGGCATCCCTTGCCCCGCCACCGGCCGCCATCGCGGCCGCGACGACCTGGAGTCTTCGTTGACCGAGCACGACCGTTCCACGATTCAGCAGGACCATTCCCGTCAGCACGACCGTTCCCAACGCTCCCCTGTCGGTGGCGCCGACCCGCTTCCGCTCGATACCCACGACCTGTTGTCCGAGTGGGGGTGGACCGATCAGGAGGCGGCGGCGTACGCCGCGATCGGCGACCACGAGGCGCTCCGGCCTGCCCGGGTCGTCTGGCAGGGCCGCGGTGGCTGGGTGGTACAGGACGGCCACGGCGAGCACCGGGTCACCGCCAGCGGCCGGCTACGGGCCACCGCTCCGGACGACCGTCCCGTCACCGGCGACTGGGTCGCGGTGCGCGACCGGGCCGTCCTCACCGCGGTGCTGCCCCGCCGTACCTCGTTGCGCCGCAAGGCTGTCGGCCGGTCACAGGCTCAAGTCGTCGCGGCCAACGCGGACCTCGTCGGGATCTGCGCGGCGGCGACCGCGGTGAATCCCCGGCGGCTGGAACGCGAGCTGGTCGTGGCCTGGGAGAGCGGCGCCACGCCACTGGTGATCGTGACCAAAGCCGACCTGGTCCACCCCGCCGACCTCGCGACGACCGTCGAGGCGGTCACCGCGCTCGCCGTGGGGGTTCCGGTGGTCACCGTCTGCGCTCCCACCGGGACCGGCACCGCGCAGTTGCTGGAGGTGCTCCGTCCGGCTGGCACGGTCGTGTTCATCGGGGCGTCCGGGGTCGGCAAGTCGACGCTGCTGAACGCACTGCAGGGCAGCGACCTGCTGGCGACCGGCGCGGTGCGTGCCGACGGACGCGGCCGGCATACGACGACGTCCCGGCACCTCGTCCGGCTACCCGGCGGCGAACTCGTCCTCGACACGCCCGGCACCCGGGAACTGGGGCTGTGGACCGACGACGACCCCGGGTCGCTCGCCGACGCCTTCTCCGACGTCGACCGCTGGGCCGCCCACTGCCGCTTCGCCGACTGCTCCCATGGCCCGGAGCCCGGCTGCGCGGTCACCTCGGCGGTCGCCAGCGGCGAGATGCCGGCAGACCGGCTCGCCAGCTGGCATCGGCTGCAACGGGAGCTGGTGTACGTCGCCCGCTCGCGTGACGCCCGGCTGGCGTCCGAGGCCCGCCGGCGGCATCGCGCCATCGTCCGGCAGGTCCGCGGCACCAACCGGCCGTGACCTCGCCACGGAGCGGTGTCAGGACCCTTCGACGGTGACCCCGGCGTCGGCATGCAACCGCGCCACCAGCCGGCGCTCGTCCGGACAGACCAGGCTCACCACGCTGCCGGACGCGCCGGCGCGCCCGGTCCGTCCGGACCGGTGCGCGAAGGTCTTCGCCTCGGCCGGCGGGTCCAGGTGGATGACCAGCGCGAGGTCGTCGACGTGGATGCCCCGGGCCGCGACGTCCGTGGCGACCAAGACCGGCACGGAGCCGTCGGCGAACGCGGCCAGCGACCGGGTCCGGGCGGGCTGCGCCATCCCGCCGTGCAACGCCCGGGCCGCGGTGCCGATGCGGTCCAGCTGCTTGGCCAGCCGGTCGGCGCCGTGCTTGGTCCGCACGAAGATGAGGGTGCGGTCGACCTGGCGGGCGAGCTGTGCGACGACGCCGGGCTTCTGTTCCCGGCTGGCGACGTCCAGCACGCGGTACTCGACTCGGCCCGGCGCGTCGGCGTCCGCCGGCGCCACGTCCACGAGCACCGGCTCGGCGAGGTACCGGCGTACCAGCACGTCGACGTCGCCGTCCAAGGTGGCGGAGAACAACAGCCGCTGCCCACCGGCCGGGACGAGATCGAGCAGTCGCCGCATCACCGGCAGGAACCCGAGGTCGCACAGGTGGTCGGCTTCGTCGAGGACGACGATCTGGACGTCGTCGAGGGTGACCGCGCGACGTTCGAGCAGGTCCACGAGCCGCCCCGGCGTCGCCACCAACAGGTCGATTCCCTTGTCCAGCATGGACATCTGGCGGCCGATCGGGGCGCCGCCGTACACGCACCCGATCCGTAGCCCCAGCACATGGGCGAGCGGTTCGAGGGTGTCGGCGACCTGACGAGCCAGTTCGCGCGTCGGCAGCATGACCAGGGCACGGGGCCGGCGGCGGGTCCGGCTGCCGCCGGCCAGCCGGGCCAGCGTCGGCAGACCGAACCCGAGGGTCTTGCCCGAACCGGTCGACGCCCGGCCCAGCACGTCAGCGCCGGCCAGAGCATCGGGCAACGTCGCAGCCTGCACCGGGAACGGGACGTCGATCCCCTTGCGGGACAGCGCCGTGACGAGCTTCGGGGGCAGCCCGGCTGCGGCGAACGACGCCACCGGGGGTTGCGGCTGCCGGGTCACCAGCGGAGTACGGGTCGGCCGGGGAGCCGCGGTGGGTCCTCCCGGCGGCCGGCCACGGCGGGTGCCGGTGCGCTGTGGCCCGGGCCGCCCCCGGCGGGGGCCCGATCCGGACGACGACGTGCGGGAACGAGGCATGGACATGTGCGGTGCTTCCGTCCTGTCGCAATGGCATGGCCGCGTCGAGTGCTGCGCGCGCGGGATGCCCGGACGGGAAGCAAGAGATTCTTCACGACCTCGCGCCAGCGGGATCAGCCAGCGCAGTCGTGCGGACTCTAGCCGGTCGGCGGCACTGGACCCGAATCGCCGGGCGTCGGATCGGCATCCGAGGTCAGCGCAGGACGCGCGGACGGCCCGGCCGGCAGGGAGAGCGGCGGCTGCGGGGAGGTCGGGGCGGCGCGGTCGGCCGGGGTGGCCGCCATGAACTCGTGCAGCAGGGCGACGAAGCGCTCCGGCTGGTCGAGGTGGGGGAAATGCCCGGCACCGGCGAACACCTCCAGCCGGGCCTGGGGCACCAGCTCGGCGGCCAACCTGCCGTGCTCCACCGGGATCACCCGATCGCGGTCCCCCCACACGATGAGCGTGGGAACGCCGGCCAACCGCGACAGCCGGTCCTGCGCTGTGACGACCTGGCCGCCCAGATCCAGCACCGAGCGCACCGTGGCCAGGAACGCCCGGCGGCTCGCGGCGTCGGCCAGCGAGGCGAAGCCCCGCCACGCCTCCACCAGATCCGGGCCGCCGTGCAGCCCGAGCCGGGACAGCCCGCCGGCCACCGTCTCGGTCGGCCGCTGCACCCAGCCGCCTGCCAGCAGCGGCAACGCCCAGCGGGCACCGGGCAGACACGCTGCTCGCAGGAGCACCGATATCTCCCGGCCGAAGCCGCCACTGCTCACCAGCACGAGGCGCCTGACCCGCTGCGGGAACAGGTACGCCAGTTGCAGCGCGACCCCGCCGCCCAACGAGTGCCCGACTGCGGTCACCTCGTCGACGCCGAGCTCATCGAGCAGATCCCGCAGCGTGGCGGCGTAGGCCCCCATCGAGTAGTCGCCCAACGGCTTGTCCGAGGCACCGTGTCCGAGCAGATCGGGGGCGATCACCTCGTGGTCGGCGGCCAGCGCCGCGGCGACCCCGCCCCAGGTGGAGTGGCTGCCCAGCAGCCCGTGCACCAGCAGCATCGCCGGGCCCCGGCCACCGCGGACCAGATGCATCTTTTGCCCATGCAGCCGGACGACGTGCCCGTGCGGGCCGGCCGGCGATGTGGTGGCCACGCGGACGGTCAGCGCGGGCCGAGGACCGTGCCGTCGCCACGGTCGGCGAAGTACGACGCCACGTCCTCGGGACTGACGTCCGACAGGCGCGGCGGCGACCAGCGCGGGCTGCGGTCGCGGTCGACGACCTGCGCCCGGATGCCCTCGACCAGGTCGTGGCTGCGGGTGAAGGCGCACGACACGCGGAACTCCTGCTCGATCACCGCCGCCAGGTCCGGCAGCGCCGCGGCACGCCGGATCGATTCCAACGCAACGGCTACCGCGATCGGCGACTTCGTCTCGATCAGCTCGGCCGTCGCGACCGCACGCGGGTCGGTGGCAGCCCGCAGCGCCGCCACGACGGCGACTGCGGACGGTGCCGCGAAACAGCTGTCGATCCACGCGCGCAACGAGGGCAACTCGCCCTCGACCGGCGCGGTGGCCAGGTTCGCCGCGGCTGCCGCCGGGTCGGCGCCACCGACCACCGCGGCGACGAGGTCGTCCAGGCGATCCGCCGGGACGTGATAATCGGCCAGCCCACAGGTGATCGCGTCGGCCGGGCCCACCCCGACGCCGGTCATCGCCAGGTACGAGCCGAAGCGACCGGGCGCGCGCGACAGCAGGTAGGTCCCGCCGACGTCGGGAACGAAGCCGATGGTCACCTCCGGCATCCCGACGTACGAGCGCTCGGTCACCACGCGCACGCTCGCGTGGCCGGACACCCCGAGCCCGCCGCCGAGGACCACACCGTCCATGAGCGCGAGTATCGGCTTGCCGAACTGCGCGAAATGGACGTTCATCCGGTACTCGGTCCGGAAGAACTCCCGGGCCGCGACGCCGTCGCCACGAGAGCTCTCCCACATCGCCCGCACGTCGCCGCCGGCGCACAGACCTCGTTCTCCGGCACCGGATATCACCACGGCACGTACACCGGGGTCGGCGCCCCACACCGCGAGCAGCCGATCGAGCTCGGCCGCCATCGGGGTGGTGATGGCGTTCATGGCCTTCGGTCGGTTCAGCACGATCCGTCCGACGCCGCGCTCGACGCCGGACAGCAGGTCGTCGTCGACCGCACCCGGGCCCGCCTGCTGGGTCATACCGTACGGAAGTCCGGCGTCGTGCCGTCCAGGAAGGCGCCGATGCCGACCGCTCCTTCGGCGCTGGCCGCTCGCGAGCCGATCAGCCGGGCCTCGGCCTGCATCGCCTCGGCAAGCGACGCGGACTCGTTGTCGCGCAATAGTTGGCGGATCGCGGTGTGCGTCCCCAGCGGCCCAGCTGCGAGGTCGCGCGCGATACCGAGCGCCAGCTGCGCCGCGGTGCCAGCCGGCGCGACCCGGCTGACCAGGCCCCAGGCCAGTGCCTCGTCGGCGGTCACGATCCGGTTCGTCAGCACCATGTCGCGCGCCCGGGCCCGGCCGACGAGGCGGGGCAGCAACCAGGTCAGTCCCATGTCCGGAGACAGCCCGATCGCGGTGTACGCGGCCCGGAATCGGGTCCCCTCATCGGCCACCACCACGTCGGCGAAACAGGGCAGACCCACGCCCGCCCCGGCGCACCAGCCGTGGACGGCGGAGACCACCGGCGCGCCCTGGGTCGTCAACACCTGGATGCTGTCGTGCAGGCTGGCAGCCAGCTCCTGCAAGCCACGACGGATGCCGTCCCCCATCGCGGCGAACGCGCGGATATCGCCACCGACACAGAAGTTCTTGCCCTGCGCGGTGATGAGGACCGCCCGTACGCCGGGTTCGGCGGTCCGCGCCACGGACGCGGCGAACGCCTCGGCCATCGGCGGGTCCAGTGAGTTCTGGGCGGCCGGGCGGGCCAACTCGATACGCAGGACGCCGTCGTCGTCGAGAACGGTCTCGACCGACCCGCCGTCAGCCACGGTCGTACTCGAAGAAGCCGCGGCCGGACTTGCGGCCGTACCAGCCGGCTTCGACGTGCCGGCGCAGCAGCGGCGGGGGCGCCATCGCCGGATCGCGCAGTTCGTCGTACAGCGACTCGGCGATGAACAGCAGGGTGTCGAGGCCGATGAGGTCGGCCAAGCCCAAGGGGCCCAACGGCATCCCGGCGCCCAGCACCATGCCGTTGTCGATGTCCTGCGCGCTGCCCCGGCCGGCGTCGAGCAGCCGGATCGCGGCCAGGATGTACGGCACCAGCAAGGTGTTGACCACGAAGCCGGCCCGGTCGACCGTCCGCAGCGGCGTCTTGCCCAGCCGCTCGGTGACGAACCGCTCCGCGATATCGACGGTCTGATCGGCGGTGGCCAGGCCCGGTACCAACTCGACCAGGCCCAGCACCGGCACCGGGTTGAAGAAGTGGATGCCCAAGAAGCGTTCCGGTGCGTCGAGGGCGCGGCCGAGCCGGGTCACCGGCAGCGATGACGTATTCGTCGCCAGGACGCACTGCGGGCCGACGACGGCCTGCAGGTCGCGGTAGAGCGCGACCTTGTCCGCCTCGATCTCGCGAATCGCCTCGATCACCAACTGCGAATCGGCCAGCTCGGCGAGGTCCGTGGTGAAACGAACCGCGCTGAGCACCTCCGCCGCGGTGGTCCCCTCCAGCTTGCCCTTCTCCTCCGCCCGCGCGAGCGAGGCCTTGAGCCGGGCGCGGCCCGCCTCAAGCAGCTGTTCGGTCGGCTCGACGGCGGTCACCGAGCAGCCGCCCTTGGCCGCCTCCTGGACGATGCCTGCCCCCATGACGCCGCACCCGACGACGGCGACGTTCTCCACGAGCGGGACTTCGGGCATGGACGGACTCCTTCTGACTGTCGGCCGGTCGTATCGCAGTGCGGGGTCGCCTGCCGCGCAGGCGGGACGGCCCACCGTAGCCGGGCACGCCCGCGCACTGCCGCAGCCCTCGGCTGGGCCATCTGGGCGGTGCGCGTCGCCCGAGTGGCCCTGTCGTGACCGTGACGCCGGCGACAGCGCCAGTAGCGTCCCGAATCAGACGGACCCGACGACCCACCGTGAACCGGCCGGGGCCAGCTCGAACAGGGACAGCGTCGAACGGGGGCCACATGGACGACGAGGATCTGGTCCGCTACGCCGGCAGCCTGGCGCCGCAGGCCGGCCCGGTTGCGCCGGCGGCTTCCGGTTCGGCGCCAGGGGCGTCCGGTACGCCGGCAGCTTTCGGAACGCCGCCTGGTCCGTCGGGCTCGACTCGTTTCGCACCGCCCGCTGGCTTCGCCTCCCCGCCGGTTGCGGTCGGGCCGACCCGCCTCGTACCTCCCGCTGGCTTCGTGTCGCCGCCGGAGCCACCCGGCGTACCCCCTCAACTGCCGAACGAACGGTCTCCCTCTCCCCCACCGGCGACGTCGAAGTCCGCCTGGGTGCGGTACGGCGTGCCGCTGGGCATCGTGGCGCTGCTGCTGGTGGCTGGGGCGGGGGCTGCGGTGACCACCCACGGCGCCGGGCGGGCCGCCGGACCGCCGCCCGGGATCGAGGAGGCCGCTGACCGGTTGGCGCCCGCGGTCACCGCGGCACCGAACCCGGCGTACCGGTTCATCGGGACCGGGCGCGACGGCGAACCGCTGCGCTGGTCGCCATGCCGCCCGATCCACTACGTGGTGCGCCCCGACCACGCGCCGCTGGCTGGCATGACCATCATCAGCGACGCGTTCGCGACCGTCTCTGCCGCAACGGGTCTGACGTTCGTGTACGACGGGACCACCGATGAGACGCCGGTACCGGATCGCTCGCCGTACCAGCCCGATCGCTACGGCGACCGTTGGGCGCCCGTCCTGGTCGCGTGGGCGACCACGACGGAGGCACCGGACCTGCAGGACAGGGTGCTCGGCGAGGCGGCACCGCAGATGGTGACCGGTGCTGGCGGCAAGGCCGCCCTGGTCTCCGGCGCGGTGTATCTGGATCCGACGCAGATCGGCCAGGCGCAGGCGGTCGGCGGGCTGCGGCAGACTCGGGGCATCGTGCTTCACGAGCTCGGTCACCTCGTCGGACTCGGCCACGCCGCCGACTCCCGACAGCTCATGTGGTTCGAGGCCACCGGATATGACGACTACCAGGCCGGCGACCGGGCCGGGCTGGCCGTCCTTGGCGCGGGACCGTGCCGGCCGGACCTGTGACACCCGGATGACCGTCGTCGCGGCGGCCTCGGCCGGCGGCTGACGACGCGGGCAGCTGGACAGTTGCTGGACGGCAGACGATGCCGCGCTGTCGACGTGTTTCGTTGGGTCGTTGCTCTTCGTCGGCTCGATGCATTCCGTTGCGGTCGAGGCGTTTCGTCGCGCGGCAGGGTGTCTGGAACGCACGATGCCTCGGCCGTGGCCGAGGCATCGTGACGAACTGCTGGTGCGTGGTGGAGGTGCCGGGAATCGAACCCGGGTCCGAACAGGCCCTTCGCGTCCTTCTACGTGCGTAGCCACGCTGGCGAGTTCTCGGCCTCCCTGCTTCGTGTGGCACTGCAGGGAACTCGGCCCAGCCGTTGTGTGGTGTCCCTTCCGCCCCCGCGGCCGGAGCGGTCGGTGAGTCTCCTAGCTGACGTCAGGAACCGGGTCGGAGACCTCCCGGGCTGACGGCGTCACACTCGCTCAGGCGGCGAGGGCGAACGCGGACTGCTGCTTGTTGGCAGTTGTTGTTCCCATGGCAAGGTTCACGAGATCAGCCATGGATTCTCGGCACGCTTCTCCGGTCCAGACATCTGCCCGTCGAAACCTGTCACCCCCTGTGCAGTTGTGCCGCGAGTGTACGCCGTACCACCGACCCTGGCACGTCACCGCGTGGCGCCCCCGCCGCACCGTGGCCGTACCGCACCGTGGCCGTACCGCACCGTGGCCGTACCGCACCGTGGCTGTACTGAGCCGTGGGTGTACGGCGCCGTCGCCCGGCTGCAGCGGTCGGGGACCGCCCCGGTGTTGCGCGCCTTCTGGCCGTCAACGGCTGGGTTACCGGCCGGTATGACGACATCAAGGCGCGCAACACCGGTAGGGACGGCGGTGCGGCGGCGGCGGAGCGGCGGAGGTGCGTCGGCCGTGGGGGCGGCCCGGACGGGGTCAGTCGTCGCGGCCCTTGGCGTGGCGGCCGGTGGCCCGTTGGGTCTCGCGGCGGGACTCCCGCTCGGCGATGGCCTGTCGCTTGTCGTACGACTTGCGGCCGCGCGCCAGCGCGATCTCGACCTTGGCGTAGCCGTCTTTGAAGTACAGCGACAGCGGCACCAGCGTCAGGCCCGACTCCTTCGTCTTGCCGATCAGCCGGCTGATCTCGTCCGACCGCAGCAGCAGCTTCCGGGGCCGGCGCGGCTCGTGATTGGTCCAGGTTCCCAGGTCGTACTCCGGGATGTGGACGCCGTACAACCAGACCTCGCCGTCGCGGATGACGCCGTACCCGTCGGTGAGGTTCGCCCGGCCCGCGCGCAACGACTTGACCTCCGTGCCAGTGAGCACCAGCCCGGCTTCGTACGTCGCCTCGATGTGGTAGTCGTACCGGGCCTTGCGATTGGCGGCGACGACCGAGCGACCACGCTCGCGCGCCATCAGCAGACCACCGGTTCCTTGGCGCCGCCGTACCAGCCCATGGGGTCGTACGGCGTCCCGTCGACGTGCACCTCGAAGTGCAGGTGCGGGCCGGTCGCCCAACCCGTCGACCCGACGTAGCCGATCACCTGGCCGCGCGAGACGTGCTGCCCGACGGACACCGCGGTGCGGGACTGGTGGGCGTAGAACGTCGACAGCCCCCCGTCGTGGGCGATCAGCGTGTGCAGACCGTAGGCACCGCTGTTGGTGACCTCGGCAACCGTGCCGGACTCGGCGGCGAGGATCGGCGTCCCGGTCGTGCCCTTGATGTCGTCGCCGGTATGGCAGGACTGGTAGCCGTACACCGGGTGGACCCGCGCGCCGACCCCTTGGACCACCGGCGCGCCCGGGATCGGCCACAGCAACTCCCCGACGTAGTTGCCGGAGTTTCCGCCGGACGCCGCGGCGGCCCGTCGGGCAGCGGCCGCGATGCGCGCCTGCTCGTCCTTGAGGGCCTGGTACTGCCGCGCCACCTTGGCCTTCTGGCTCTCGGCCACTGCTAGGGCGCCTTCCCGCTGGGCCACCAGGCTGTCCAGCGCCTGTTTGGCCTGCCCGGCCGCCGTGGTGGCGGCCTGCGCGGCCGCGTACCGGCGGGCGACGTCGTCGCGGCGCGCCTGCACCTGCGCGGCCAGCGCGGACAACTTCGCCTCGGCCATCGCCAGGTCCGCCCGCGCGGCGGCCATCTCGTCCAGCGCGGAGTTCGTCGAGCGGCTCACCGAGTCGATGGCGTGCGCCCGGTCGGCGAAGTCCGAGAGCGTCCGGGAGTCCAGCAACATCCCGATCTGGGCGTACGGGCCCTGCTGGTACACCTGTCGGACGAAGCCACCGACCCGGGCGCGCAACGCGACGATCTCGGCCTCTTTGGCGGCGCGTTCCTGTTCGGTACGTCGCAGATCCTCGGTCGCGGCGGCCAGCGCGGCGGCCGCGGCAGCGTCGTCGGCCTGCGCCCGCGTGACGGTGTCCTGCGCGGCGGCGAAGGCGGCCTGCGCCGCCGGCAGCTTCGCCTGGGCGTCGGCCAGCGCCGCACTCGCTGCCCGTACCTCGGCGTTGGCGTCCTCGAGCGCGTCGCCGGCCTCGGCGACCTTGGCCGAGACGTCGTCGTCCGCGGCGACAGGGCCCACGAGCGACAGCAGCAACAGGGCGGCGACGGCGATCAGCGCGCCGGCGACGGCAATCCGAGGCGGGCCGACCCGCACGCCGGCGACCGCGATCCGAGGCGGGCGGACCCGGGTGCCGGCGACGGCAACGCGCGGCTGATCGGCCCCGGCGCCCTCGACGGGAGGCTGATGGGCCCGGTCGGCGACGCGAGGCCGGCCAGGTGCGGCCGAGCGGCCCGCGCGGGCGCTGCGGAGCCGTCGGAGCAGGCGGGACGAGGCGGAGTCTCCTCGCATCTCGTCTGCCCCTTCGGTCACGCCAGTCCCACCGGTCACACCCGAAGGTACTTCCGAAGGGTCAAAAATGCCGCGACCGCCGCGAGCAACGTGCCGACGATGAACAACTGCAGGCCCGCGGTCACCACGGTGTCCCAGCCGATGAACGCAGTGAACGGGAAGGACGGGACCAGCACCCGATCGACCAGCAGGACCTTGACGGCAATGAGCCCGCCGACGGCACAGGCCGCCCCCAACGCGGCAGCCAGGGCGGCCTCGAGAAGGAAGGGCAGCTGGATGTAGAAGTTCGACGCGCCGACCAGCCGCATGATCCCGGTCTCCCGGCGTCGGCTGAACGCCGCAACGCGCATCGTATTGACCACCAGCAGCACGGTGACCACGAGCATCGCGATGGCGATACACAGCGAGATGAGCTGCAGGCCGTTGAGGAGTTTGAAGAACTTGTCGAGGAACTCCCGCTGGTCGTTGACTTCCTCGATGCCCGGCCGCCCGGCGAACGCCGACGCCACGACGTCGTATTTCTGCGGGTCGGACAGCTTGACCCGGTAGGACTCGGGCAGGTCCTCGGGCTTGGCGTTGCCGACCAGGGGCGATCCGGCGAACTGTTGCTTGAACCGGTCGAACGCTTCCTGCGAGGACTCGTAATAGACGTCCTGTACCAACGGCTTCAGCGAGTTCAGGTCCGCGAGGATCTCGTCACGCTGCGCCTGGGTGACCGCTCCGCCGGCACACGAGGCGGTGTCGGAGTTCGGTCCGCAGAGGAAGATCGACACCTCGACCTTGTCGTACCAGTAGTCCTTCATCTTGTCGACCTGCGCGCGGACGAGCAGACCGGTGCCGAACAACGCCAGCGACACGGCCACCGTGATCACCACGGCGATGGTCATGGTCAGGTTGCGCCGTAGCCCGGCGCCCACCTCGCCGAGGACGAATCGGACCCGCATCAGCGCGCATACCCGTACACGCCCCGGGACTGGTCCCGCACGAGCCGGCCGAGTTCGAGTTCGATGACGCGCTTGCGCATCTGGTCCACGATCGCCGCGTCGTGGGTTGCCATCACCACAGTGGTACCCGTCCGGTTGATGCGGTCCAGCAGCTTCATGATGCCGACGCTCGTGGCCGGGTCGAGATTCCCGGTCGGTTCGTCGGCGATCAGCACGGCCGGACGGTTCACGAACGCCCGGGCGATCGCCACGCGCTGTTGCTCACCACCGGACAGCTCGTCCGGTAGTCGGTCGGCCTTGCCGTCCAGGCCCACCAGGTCCAGCACCTCGGGGACGACCTTCACCACATGGGAACGGGGACGCCCGAGGACTTCCAGGGCGAACGCGACGTTGTCGAACACCGACTTGTTCGGCAGCAGCCGGAAGTCCTGGAAGACCGTGCCGATCTGCCGCCGCAGCGTCGGGACCTTCCAGTTCGACAGCCGGCTGAGGTCCTTGCCCATCACCCACACCCCGCCGCGGCTGGGCCGTTCTTCCTTGAGGACCAGCCGCAGGAAGGTCGACTTGCCCGAACCGGAGGAACCCACCAAGAAGACGAACTCGCCCTTCTCGATCTCCACGCTCACGTCGTCGAGGGCCGGGCGTCCCTGGTTGGGGTACACCTTGGTGACGGTGTCGAAGCGGATCACGGCAGCTCTCGGGTCGGCGGGGAAGGGACCTGCGGGAGTCTACGTTGCAGCAAGGGGTGGACTAGCGGTCACTGACTCGCTACCGTCGGTCGTACGTTCGTCACAGCAGCCCCACGGGACTCAGCAGGACGAGCGGCGCCGCCCGTAGGGGAACCGGGCGGTTCGAGACCACCACCCCCGCGCCTCTCCCCCCAATGGGCGCGGTCCCCTCCAGGGGAAGGCCCCGGGATTCCCCCCAATCCCGGGGCCTCCTGGCGTCATCGACCGGTGGGCCGCCCGCGCGCGTCGGGCCACTGCTCCCGCCGCGTCCGCGAGGTACGCCGCGCCGTCGGGCCACCCGCGCGCGTCGGGCCACTGCCCGACCGGGCGGACTAGGCGTGCTGCTTGCGCCAACGAATACCGGCCTCGACGAAGGCGTCGATCTCCCCGTCGAGCACGGCGGCGGTGTTGCCGGTCTCCACCTCGGTCCGCAGATCCTTGACCATCTGGTACGGATGCAGCACGTACGACCGCATCTGGTTGCCCCACGAGCCGCTGCTGTCGCCCTTCAGCGCGTCGAGCCGGGCCTGCTGCTCCTGCCGCTGCCGTTCCAGCAACTTCGCCTGCAACACGGCCATTGCGCTGGCCTTGTTCTGCAACTGGGACCGTTCGTTCTGGCAGGAGACCACGATGCCGGTCGGCAGATGGGTCAGTCGTACCGCGGAGTCGGTGGTGTTGACCCCCTGCCCACCCGGTCCTGACGACCGGTAGACGTCGACCCGGATCTCGTCCTCCGGGATCTCGATGTGGTCGGCCTGCGCCACGACCGGGATGACCTCCACGCCGGCGAACGACGTCTGGCGGCGGCCCTGGTTGTCGAACGGCGAGATGCGCACCAACCGGTGGGTCCCCTGTTCGACCGACAACGTGCCGTAGGCGTACGGCACGTTGACGGCGAAGGTCGCCGACTTGATACCAGCTTCCTCGGCGTACGAGGTGTCGTAGACCTCGTACGGATAGTCATGACGCTCGCAGTAGCGGGTGTACATGCGTAGCAACATCTCTGCCCAGTCCGCCGCGTCGACGCCGCCGGCCTCGGCACGGATCGTCATCAGGGCATGGCGTTGGTCGTACTCCCCCGACAGCAGCGTCCTGACCTCCAGTTCGCTCACTGCCTTGGTGAGTTCCGCCAGTTCGGACTCGGCTTCGGCGAGGGCAGCCTCGTCGGCTTCGTCCCCGGCCAGTTCGAACAGCACCGGGAGGTCGTCGAGCCGGCGCCGCAAGGCCTCGAACCGGCGGACCTCACCTTGGGCGAACGACAGCCGGCTGGTGACCTCCTGCGCCTTGGCCTGGTCGTCCCAGAGTCCGGGGGCGGCCGCCTCGTGCTCCAGCGCCTCGATATCCGAGCGCAACCGTGGCAGGTCCAGCACCTTCTCCACGCTCGTCAAGGTCTGTTCGAGCGCGGCGAGGGACTCGGACGGATCGACGGCGGCCATGGTCGAGAAGGGTACGCGGCCGCGCCCGGCCAGCGGGCACGGCCGAGCGCCCTACCGCGGGTGACGGCGAAGGTCTGCCGCGACCTCAGCGCACTGGCCGGGTGGTCGAGGCTCAGAGCATCGGCCGGCGCCGCGCCGCACCCATCTCCATGGCCATCCCTGCCAGGCCGAGTACGACGACTACCGCGCCGACGACGATGTTGCTCCACAGCAGCTGGGCGGTGCGATCCACGCCGTCGATCAGCCACGGCGACACGATGAGCCAGACGCCGAGCAACGCCGAAACCCAGGCCAGGCCGTGGGTGCGCTCGTACGCCGACGCCATGCCGAGAGCCAGCACGGCTACAGCGATGCCGACCACCAGATTGCTGACCGCCATCCGGCCCTGGCCGTCGAAGCCGATAACCCAGGCTGAGATCGCGGCGTACAGACCGGCCATGAACGACAAGCCCGCTACCAGGCGAGCAGCGACCGTCTCCGACGTCTCCTCGTACCGCTCACGCAGGGCCCGGATGTCCGGGTGCTGGTCCATTTCCAGTGACCCGCGGCCGGAGCCCGTCTGCATTGTCATGGCCCTACCTCCTGTCGGAAGCACAGCGGAACATTCAGGTCTTCAGTGTGCGCCGACGATCGGCGTCCGGCTAGCGATAAGGACCCCGAGCCGACGGGCTCAGCGCACTCGCAACTGCGCGCTGGCGCTGGCACGGATCACCGCGCCCGGGGCGCTCAGGCCACTCAACCCCTGGGCCGCCGGGGCCTGCAGGACGACGGTGACCCGGCCTCCGTCCGTCCGCACCTGCTGGAGGCTCAGCCCCGGGATGGCGTCGTACGCCCGCGCGGCCTGCAGGTGCGCCCGCACCGCCACGGCGACCGCGGCACTATCCAGCGCGAGCGGGCCGTCGCCGGGGCCGCGCCGCAGGTAGGCGTCGAGGTCGATCGCCTGCGCGCCGGCGAGCGCCGCGGCGTCGGCGAGAGCCGACAACGAACGTCGCCGCAGGAACATCGACGACACGTCGGTGACGAGGAGGACGGCCAACAGCGCGAGGACCGCCAGCCCGATCGTGAGCAACAGGACGGTTCCCCGGTCGCCGCTGCCCGCCGCGGCGCGGCCAATCGGGCCGGTACGCCTCGTCCGGTCAGTACTGCTGCCCGGCCCGGCATGCCTCGTCCGGTCAGTACTCCTGCCCGGGCCGGTACGCCTGATCCGGTCGGATCGCCTGATCGAGTCGGAACGCCGCCCGGGCCGACGGCGGGTCACGGGGCCGACCGGAACCGGTCGACACCAGCGGTGTGACTCGCCGACACCGGGATCGACAACGAGCCGCCGTCGTCGAACGGCGCTGGTACGAACGGAAGTGGCACAGCCAGGTCCAGCCGGACCTCGACCAGCGAGCCCGGCGTCAGACACGGTCCGCCCCGGCAACTGATCACCAATGCCGTATCGGGCAGCACCAGGCCCTGGTCGGCCAGGGCCAGCCGGGCCGCAGCCTCGGCCCGTGGCCGGGCCGCCGCGACGGTGTCCGCGGTGACGAAAGCTCGTCCGGCCTCCCGTACCGCCGTGGTCACCCCATAGGCGGTGCGCTGCACCGACATGACCGCCAAGGCCAGGTACACCAGCGGCACGAGCAGCGCGACCGACAGCAGCGTGAACTCGACGACGGCCGAGCCTGCGTCGTCGCGGGGCCGACGTGACATCGCTACTCCAGCACCGAATGGCCGGCGACCGTCATCGCCGTCGGGCCGAGCAGACCCAGCAACGGCACGTGTGCGGTGACACGGACCTCGGCCACGGCCAGTCCCTCCGAGCTGGTCATCGCCGCGGTGATGTCGCCGACCGCACCGGCGGCGACGTTGTCTGCCAAGACCTCTCGGGTACGCCGGATACCTGCGGCAGCACCGCCGTCGGCGCGGGCCGCGACCCGTGCTCCCTCCGCCGCAGCGGCGACGAGCGTCGCGCGCACGTGTAGTGCGAACGCCAGTTGCACCACGGCCAACGCGATGACGAGCACGAGCGGAGCGACCAGGGCGAACTCGACGGCGGCGCTGCCTCGCTCGGCGTCCGGCCTGCTCCGCTGCCGTGTCATGGCCCGGTGACCGAATCGATGGCGCGACGCAGTACCGCGGTCAACTGATCGTCGGCCACGATCCACAACGCGGTGACCAAGCCTGCGGTCATGACAGCGACCAAGACCCACCCGGGAACGTCGCCGCGATCGCCGGCAAGTCGAGTCATTCGACGACCGACGACGTGCATGACACGACGAAATGCGGTCATGAAACACCTACCCCCTACCAGAACGGTTCACTCTTGATTGACAAGTCGCTTGTGCGACAGCGGGTCACGGCACGATGAGGTCCAGTCCGTGAATACCGGGGAACAACGCGATGACCACGACCGTCGGCAGGATCAAGAACACCACCGGGACCAGCATCACGACATCGCGTCGGCCCGCGGTCTCGATCAGTTCCTGGTGCGCCGCGGACCTCGCGTCAGCGGCCTGCGCCCGCATGACGTCAGCGAGCGGACTGCCTCGTTCGATGGCGACGGTCAGACCGTCGACGAACCGGTCGACTGCAGGGATATCGAGCCGGCGAGCCAGCTGGTGCACGGCATCGACGAACGGCGTACCGGTGCGCAGCTGCGCCACGCAGCGATCGAGTTCCGCGCCGAACTCGCCGCCGACGGCCGCAGCAACCCGCGCCAACGCCACCGACGGCGCTTCGCCGGCGATGACGGCGAAGGCGAACAGTTCCGCCACCACCGGGAACTGCTCGGCGATACGGCGGGTACGACGCGCGACCGACCGGGACAAAGCCCAGTCCCGCAACAGGAACCCGGCGACCGTGCCGGTCGCACACAACGCCAGGAGCGCCCCGTACGACGGTGAGCCGCCTCGTCGCAGCACCGACAAGGCCGCCAGCAGCCCCGCGGCCAGGCCCACCGCGGCCCAGACCAGCTGGTCGAGCCGGTAGCGCTCCACGGACAGCGCCGAACCAGCCCGCTCCAGTTTGGCCACCAGTGCCTGCCGGTTGCCCAGCCGCTCGTCGAGGGCGCTGATCGCCCGCTGCACCGTCGGTTCCAGGAGGTGTCCCAACGTCCCGAGGATCGGCGTCGTCGACTTCCTGGGCACGCCGGGCCGGGCCGACACCTGCGCGGCGACCCTGGCGAGCAACGTGGGCCGGCGCCACGCCGGGATCGACGCGGCGAGCAAGACCAGGCCCACACCGAGGCCCAGCCCGACCAACGCGCCAACGGTGGGGGTCATCGCACGATCCGCTGTTCGACCGGCAGCCGACCGATCCGCAGCATGATCCGGTACGCCGCGATACTCGCTGCTGCACAGCCGATCAGCACGACAAGCCCGGCCGGCGAGTTGTACGCGTCGATAGCCGCCGGACGGGTTGCCAGCAGCGCCAACGTCAACCACGGTGCCGCCACGGCCAGCCTGGCCGCATTGACCGTCCAGCTCTGCCGAGCTTCGATCTCGCCGCGAGTCCGGGCGTCGAGCCGCACCATCTCCGCCAGCGAGCGCAGCACCCGGCCGAGGTCAGTACCGCCCACGTCCCGCGCGAGACGCAGACTCATCACCACCCGATCGGCAACCGGGTCAGCCAACCGCGACTGCAGCGCGTCCAGCGAGTCGGCGAACGAGCCGGCCGCGCGGAAGTCCGCCGCGAAGTCGGCAAACGCCGGCCGCAACGGTCCCGGGCCACGGCTGCCGAGATCGGCCAACGCCTCGGGCAGGGACAGCCCTGCCCGCACCCCGCTGACCAGCACGTCGATCGCGTCCGGCCACGCCGTCCGCAACGCCTTGTCCCGCCGGCGAGCACGACGGCGCAGCACGATCACCGGCCCGGCGGCCGCAGCGAGCGCGGCCGCTATCGCCACTGCGGGAATGGCCGTCACCAGGAAGGCGCCGGCACCTGCCAGCACCGAGCACGCTGCTGCCGCGCCCAGCAGGCCGGCCGGGGTGATCCCCGCCGTACCGGACCGGGCGATGAGGTCCGCCAGCGACGAGCGGCGGGCAGTCGTGGTCTCGGCCGCCGGCGGAGCCAGCAGCAGGAGAAGCCCGCTGGCGAACAGCAGCCCCGTCACCGCTCCCATCGTGGCTGGCCTTCCCCGGTCGACTGTCCGTCGCTGGACGGTCCGGCGGCCAGCACTACCGGCAGGTCGATGCCGGCGGCAGCGAAACGTTCCGGATGCGGTGGGAATCCTTGCGAGCGGACCAGTTCGCTGCCGCGCAATCGGAAGATCTCGCTCATCTCGACGACTCCGGACTCCACCCGGCCCGACAGACCACAGATCTCGGTCACTCGCCGCCGACCGTCCGGCGCGGAGGCAATGTGGACCACGACATCGACACACCCGGCGACGGTCGGCACGACGAACTGCGCACCGATGTTGCCTCCGGCGAGCAACGGAAGGGTGCACAACTTCGTCACCGCCTCCCGGCAGGAGTTCGCGTGCAACGTCGCCATCGCCGGCATCCCGGAGTTCATGGCCACCAACAGGTCAAGCGCCTCGCTGTGCCTGACCTCCCCGACGACCAGCCGGGTGGGCCGCATCCGCAACGCCTCGCGGACCAGGCGGCGTAGCGGGACCTCGCCGGTCCCCTCCAGCCCGGCGTCCCGGGTCTGCATGGCAACCCAGTCCGGGCAGTCGATGCGGATTTCGAAGACCTCCTCGCAGCTGACGATGCGTTCTGACGCCGGAACGCACCCGAGCAGGGCGTTGAGCAGTGTGGTCTTGCCTGCCTGAGTGCCTCCGGCGACCACGACGTTGAGGCCGGCGAGGACCGCGGCGTCGAGAAAGGCTGCGGCCTGGGCCGTCACGGTGCCGAGCGCGACGAGGTCCTCGACCCGGGTCGGCCGGACCACGAAACGCCGGACGTTCACGGCCCAGTGCCGAAAGGTGATGTCGGGGATAGCCACGTGCAGCCGGGACCCGTCCGGCAGCATCGCGTCGACGAACGGGCTGGAGGTGTCCAGCCGCCGGCCGGACGCACGCAACATGCGTTCCACCAGTTCGGGAACCTCGCGTTCGGCGAGGACGGTCGAGGTCAACTCGCTACGCCCGTTTCGAGCGACGAAGACTCGGCCGGGCTCGTTGATCCAGATCTCCTCGACGGTGGGATCGTCGAAGAAGCGTTGCAGCCGACCGTATCCGGCCACCGCATCGTGGACCTGCGCGGCGATCCCGCGCCCGTCGATGACCGGCACGTCCGCATCGATCCAGCGGTCGATCACGGCGGCGACCTGCTCGTCGACCAGGGCGCGCACCGTACCCGGCTCCAGCATGGGATCGATCCCGCGCCGGCGTACCGCGTCGCGGACCCCGCGCGTCACCTCGGCGACGAGTCCCGCTGGGGCACTGCCGGTGCCAGGTTCGTCAGGGCTGGCGCCGGGTTCGACATCCTCAGCGAGCTGCATCCCTGCCCCCGGTTCACGTCACGGCTCGCTGCTGGCGAGCGACAAGCCGGGGTCGGGGGCCTCCGGAACTGCGCTCGCACCCTAGGCAGGTCCGTCGCGGGTGCTCTACCCGCCGACTGGGCGATGTCGGCGACGTAGCGTCCCGGCGTCGACACGCTGCGTTGTCCGCGTTCCTCGCCCGCTATCCGCGGTGCCACCGCAACGGCCGGCATGCGAGCGCGGCTGGCCGCGCTTGCGGTGGCACCGCGGTCAGTCGGCCTGCTCGACCAGGGTCCGGAAGGTCCGCAACGCGACCGACAGCGAGGCAAGGTCGTGGTCGGTGAGCGAGGCGATGTCGGTCAAGGTGGCCCGTGCGCGCGCGAGACCTTCGGCCCGCTGCGACTCCCAGTCGGCGATCCGGGTCGCCAGGTCGTCGTCGGCAGACGTGGTCGTCAGCACGCGCGCGGTCAGCCCGGCCAGCGCGGCGTAAAGGTCGGCTCGCAACGCCATGCGGGCCAACGCTTCCCAGCGGCCTCGCCGCGGTAAGGCGGTGATCAGGCTGAGCATCGCGTCGACCTGGTAGCGGTCGGACAGGACGAAGTAGGCGCGCGCGACCTGCTCGGCGGCGACGTCGATACGGCCGGCGATGGTGACCACGTCCAGCAGGACGTACACGTCCAGCAGCGCCGCCACCTGCCCGGCGATGTCCGCCGGGGCACCGACCGCGACGAGTTCGGCAGTCCGCTGCGCCAGCCGGGCCGCCTCCTGTCCCTGCAACAGGGTCGGCAGCAGCGGCGCGAGTTCCAGCAGCGGCGGCTTGAACCGTTCGATCTCACGCGCGACGTCCAGCGTGCCGCCCCGGGTCTGCAGGAACCAGCGGATGGCTCGATCGTGCGTCCGCCGCGTCTCCAGCGCGAGCGCTGCCTGCGCGGCCGTGGGCACCTCGTGATCGAGCGCGTCGATCTGCTCCCAGATCGCGGTGAGGCCGAAGATCTCGCGTACCACCATCGCGGCGCGCACGACCTGATCGGCCGACGCCCCGGTCTCCTCCATGGCACGGAAGGCGACGGTGATCCCGCCGCGGTTGATCAGGTCGTTGACCAGGACCGTCGTGACGATCTCACGTCGCAACGGGTGGGCTCCGACGCGATCGGGGAACCGGTCGACGAGGTCGGCCGGGAAGTAGGACCGCAGGACGGCGTCGGTCCAGTCCTCGTCCGGCAACGACGTCGCCGGCAGCGCGTGCTCCAGCGCGATCTTGGCGTACGCCGACAGCACCGCCAGTTCCGGCGTCGTCAAGCCGCGGCCCGCTGCGATTCTCGCGTCGATGTCGGCGTCGTCGGGCAAGAACTCCAGCGACCTGTCCAACTCACCGGAACGCTCCAGGTCACGGAGCATCCGCTGGTGCACATTCAGCATGGCCGGAGCCTGCGCTCGGGCGTTGGCCAGCAGGATGTTCTGTTCGTCGTTGTCGGCCAGGACGAGTCGCGCGACCTCGTCTGTCATGCCGGCCAGCAGGGCGTTGCGCTGCTCGACCGTCAGGTCCCCCTCGCGTACCGCGACGTCGAGCAGCACCTTGATGTTGACCTCGTGGTCGGAGGTATCGACTCCTGCGGAGTTGTCGATCGCGTCGGTGTTCAGCAGCACCCCGTGCTGCGCGGCCTCGATCCGGCCCCGCTGCGTGAAGCCCAGGTTGCCGCCCTCACCGACGACGCGGCAGCGCAGGCTCGCACCGGTGACCCGGACGCCGTCGTTGCTCTTGTCGCCGACCTCGAGGTCGGATTCCCCGGTCGCCCTGACGTAGGTGCCGATGCCGCCGTTCCACAGCAGGTCGACCGGCGCGCGCAGGATCGCGCGAATGAGCTCGGCGGGAGTCACTGCCTCGACCTCGTCAGGCAGCCCGAGGACGGCCTTGGCCTGCGCTGAGATCGTCACGGACTTCGCCGTCCGTGGATAGATCCCGCCGCCGGCGGACAGCAAGGACACGTCGTAGTCCGCCCACGACGACCGGGGCAGCTCGAACAGCCGCTTCCGTTCCTCGAACGCCTTGTCTGCCACCGGCTGTGGGTCGAGGAAGACATGGCGGTGATCGAACGCCGCGACCAGCTGCAACTGCCGGGACAGCAGCATCCCGTTGCCGAACACGTCCCCGCTCATGTCGCCGATGCCGACGCAGCTGACCGCGTCGGTCCGCACATCCACACCGAGTTCACCGAAGTGATGGGTCACGGACTCCCAGGCACCACGGGCGGTGATGCCCATCGCCTTGTGGTCGAAGCCGACCGAGCCGCCGGAGGCGAACGCGTCACCCAGCCAGTAGTCGTGCTCGGCGGCGATCCGGTTCGCCACGTCCGAGAACGTCGCCGTGCCCTTGTCCGCAGCCACCACCAGGTAGCTGTCGTCGCCGTCGTAGCGGACGACTCGCGGCGGCGGCACGACGACCCCGGCGACCAGATTGTCCGTCACGTCCAGCAGCGCGCTGACGAAGATGCGGTACGCCGCAGTACCTTCGGCGAGCCAGGCGTCACGGTCGGCCGCGGCGTCAGGCAGCTGCTTGGGGAAGAAACCCCCCTTGGCGCCCACCGGGACGATGATGGCGTTCTTGACGCTCTGCGCTTTGACCAACCCGAGAATCTCGGTCCGGAAGTCCTCCGGCCGGTCACTCCAGCGCAATCCGCCGCGGGCGACCGGGCCGAAACGCAGGTGGACCCCTTCGACTCTCGGCGAGTACACCCAGATCTCGCGCTCGGGACGCGGTTCGGGCAGCTCCGGGATGCTGCGCGCTGCCAGTTTGATGGCCACGTGCTGCGCCGACTGACCGTCCGGGCCCGGCTGGAAATGGCTGGTCCGCACGGTCGCCTGCACGAGGGTCAGCAGCGACCGCAGGATCCGGTCGGCGTCCAGTGTCGCCACGTCGTCGAGCTGGGAGCGCAGCCCGGCGGTTCGCTCGGCCGTGGCCGTGTCGCGTTCGGCCGTATCCAGCGCCGGGTCGAAGCGGGCGTCATGCAGGTCGAGCAGGCTGCGCGCGACGTCGCCGTGCGCGACGACCACCTGCTCGATGTAGCTCTGGCTGAACGCCGTACCGATCTGCCGGAGGTAGCGGACGTACGCCCGCAGCACCACCACGCGCCGCCACGTCAGACCGGCGACGGTCACCAGCGCGGCGAGCCCGTCGGCCTCACTGCGGCCGCTCCAGATGGCGGCGAAGGCGTCCTCGAACCGTGCCTGCAGCGACTCGGCGCCCGTGCCGACCGGCGCCCGTAGCCGCAGGCCGAAGTCGTAGATCCACAGCGGGGCTTCACCTTTGGGGTCGAACTGGTACGGCCGCTCGTCGATCACCTCGACGCCGAGGTGACCCAGGATCGGCAGGACCTGGGACAGCGACAAGGCCGCGCCGGATCGATAGAGCTTGAAGCGCCACTCGTCCGGTGCTGCGGCTGCCGGGCGATAGAGGCTGGCTGTCAGGCTCTGCGGTTCGAGGGCCTGCAGCCGCGCCAGGTCCGCGACCGCGTCGGCGGCCGAGGTCTCCTCCTTGTAGCCCTCGGGAAAGGCAGCGCGCCAGGTCCGTACCAGGGCGGCGGCGTCCTCCTCCCCCACGGTCGCGGCCAGCTGGTCGGTGAAGTCGTCCTCCCAGGCCCGGGCCGCCGCAGCGACGCGGCCTTCGAGCGCACGCACGTCGATGTCCGGCAGGGCAGCGCCCCTCGGTGCTCGGACGACGAAATGCAGTCGAGCGAGCACGGACTCGGACACCCTTGCGGTGTAGTCGATCTCGGCGCCCGGCACCGCCTCGCGAAGGACGTCCTCCAACCGCAACCGGACCGCCGTGGTGTAGCGGTCACGAGGCACGTACACCAGGCAGGAGTAGAACCGGTCGTACACGTCGCGACGGCAGAACAGCCGGGTCGTGCGACGCTCCTGGATCTGCAGCACCGCGGTGGCGACCTCGAGCAGTTCCTCCTCGCCGACCTGAAACAGCTCGTCGCGGGGGTACGTCTCGAGGAAGGTGACCAGATCGTTCCCGGAGTGGGAGTCGGCCGGGAACCCCGCCTGGGCAATCACCCGAGATGCCTTGCGGCGCAGCACCGGAATGTCGAACACCGATTGGGTGTACGCCGCGGCGCTGTAGAGGCCGATGAAGCGATACTCGCCGGTGATCGTCCCGTCGGCCTCGACCCGCTTGACCCCGACGTAGTCCAGGTGGGCCGGCCGGTGGACCGTGGAGCGTGAGTTCGCCTTCGTGATCACCAACAGGTGCGGTTCGCGCGCCTTGGCCTGCACGCGCGGTGGCAGCCGTGCTTCACGCCGGTGCTCGACGGGGTCCGACCGGAGCACGCCCAGGCCGGTCCCGGGGACGGCGAGCAGCCGCGAATCCGCGCCGGTACCGCGCAGGTCGTATTCGCGGTATCCGAGGAAGGTGAAGTGGTCGTCGGCGAGCCAGCGCAGCAACGCCACGCCCTCGGCTACCTCCTCGGCGTCGAAACCCGGTGGTGCGGTGTCGAAGGCGGCGGCCAGCTGTTGGGCCTTGCCCCGCAACCGATCCCAGTCCTCGACCGCCTCGCGAACGTCCGCCAGGACCCGCACCAGCGCCTTGCGCAAGGCTTCGAGATCTCCCGGGTCCGTCTCGCGGTCGACCTCGACGTGGATCCAGGATTCCACCACCACGCCGGGCTCGGCCGCCGCCGGGTCGTCCGCGTCGACGTCGAGGACGTCGAGGAGTTCACCGAGCAGGTCCCGGCGTACGACGACCACGGGGTGCACGACGAGGTGGATCGGCCGCGCCTGCCGCGACAGTTCGGAGACGATCGAGTCGACCAGGAACGGCATGTCCTCGGTGACGACCTCGACCACGGTGTGGCCGGCGGCGATCCGGCCCGTCGACCAGCCTTCACTGCCGGCGGCCGGAGTGCTCACCCGGACCGCGACCTTGCCGAGCGGTCGCTGCGAAGCCAACTGAAGTTGCGACGTGACAGCCCCGGCGACAGCGGCCGGGCCACGGGGCACGAGGTCGGCTACGGCGACCCCGCGGTAGTAGCGGCGGATCAGCGCAGCCAGGTCGACCAGGGGACGCCCAACGGGCCCGGCAGTGGCGACCGCGGCGGCCAGCAGGTCGTCCTTGGCTGCCTCGGACGCCGCTGTGGACATCGCCGTCCTGCCCCTTCGCCGTGGTCGGACCGGGCACGGCTCGTGCCGGCCCCGACACGGTAGCCTCTGCCGGCTGTGAGTACCCGATTCACCGCCGTTCAGCGGTTCGGCGCCGACGCGCGCGCCACCTTCGCCATGCTGCGCGACCCGGCGTACGTCACCGCCAAGGGCAAGGCCAGCGGGGCGACGTCGACCACGCCGGAGGTCCGCGAGGAGGGGGACGGCGTCGTGGTGGTGAGCCGCCGCAGCATGCCGACGACCGACGCTCCCAGCCTGGTCCAGCGCTTCATCGGTCCGACGGTCGACATCGTCGAGACCCAGACCTGGTCTGCGGCAGGGCCCGACGGCTCCCGGACGGCGTCAGTGCACGCCACGTTCGGCTCGGCTCCGGCGAGCATGACCGGCACGGCGACGCTGGCGGACGACGATGACGGCGGTTGCACCCTCACCGCCGCAGCCGAGGTGACGTCGTCGATCCCGTTCGCCGGCCGGAAAGTGGAAGAGCTCGTGCGCGACCAGGTCCTGCGCTACCTGCGCAAGGAGGAAACCGTCGCCAGGACGTGGCTGACGGCGAGTCCGGGCGGGCCGGACGGCGACCATCACAGCTGATGGGGATAGCGATGGTCGACCGGCGGCACGAAGGTCTCCTTGATGACCCGGGTCGAGGTCCAGCGCAGCAGGTTCTGCCGTGAGCCGGACTTGTCGTTGGTGCCCGACGCCCTCGCCCCGCCGAACGGCTGCTGCCCCACCACCGCACCGGTCGGCTTGTCGTTGATGTAGAGATTCCCGGCGGCGAACCGCAATGCCTGGGTCGCCGCCGAGATCGCGTCGCGGTCCTGCGCGATGATCGATCCGGTCAAGGCATAGGGCGCAACCGATTCCAGCTGCCGGACGACGGTGTCGTAGTCGGCGTCGTCGAAGACGTGCAGCGCGAGCACGGGGCCGAAGATCTCCTGGGAGAACCATTCGCGGGTCGGATCGCTGCACAGCAGCAGCGTCGGTCGGACGAACCAGCCGTCGCTGTCGTCGTACGTCCCACCCGCGATGATCCGTACCGTCGGATCGCTTGCGGCGCGGTCGATCGCCGCCGTCACCCGGTTGAACGCCCGCCTGTCGATCAGTGCGCCGGCGAACACCGAGAGGTCGGTTACCGGCCCGATCGGCAGTTCGTCGACGAGGTCGACCAGCTCGGCGCCCAGCCGTTCCCACACGCTGCGCGGCAGGTACGCCCGCGAGGCCGCTGAGCACTTCTGACCCTGGTACTCGAAGGCACCGCGGACCAGCGCGGTGCGCAGGACGGCGAGATCGGCGCTCGGATGCGCCAGGACGAAGTCCTTGCCGCCGGTCTCGCCGACCAGACGCGGGTAGCCGCGATACCCGGCGATGTTCGCTCCCACCGCACGCCACAACTGCTGGAACACCGCCGTCGAACCGGTGAAATGGATTCCGGCCAGGTCGGGATCGGCCAGCACCACCTCACTCACCGCCACTCCCGAGCCGGTGACCAGATTGATCACCCCGTCGGGCAGCCCGGCTTCCTCCAGCAACTGCAACGTCAGTTGCGCCGCGAGCTGCTGCGTCGGGGCGGGCTTCCAGATGACGGTGTTTCCCATGAGCGCCGGGGCGGTCGGGAGGTTCCCGGCGATGGCGGTGAAGTTGAACGGCGAGACGGCGTAGACGAAGCCCTCCAGCGGACGGTGGTCGGCCCGGTTCCACACTCCCGGAGCAGATCTGGGCTGCTCGGCCAGTAGCTCGCTGCCGAACCAGGCGTTGAAGCGCCAGAAGTCGGCCAGTTCGCAGGCCGCGTCGATCTCCGCCTGGCCGACCGTCTTGCCCTGACCCAGCATCGTCGCGGCATTGAGCCGCGCCCGCCACGGACCGCTGAGCAGGTCGGCGGCCCGCAGCAGCACCGCAGCGCGATCGTCGAAAGACAGGTCGCGCCAGCCGGGAGCGGCCGCGAGCGCGGCTCGTACCGCGGCCCTGGCATCGACGTGACCGGCCTCGCGCAACGTCCCCAACACCTGCCGATGGGCGTGTGGCGCAACGACGTCGACCGGATCGCCGGATGCGGCACACCGCCGGCCGCCGATGGTCATCGGCAGGTCACCCACGCCGCCGGCCAGCTCGGCGAGCGCGGCGAGCACGTCGGCGCGTTCGGGACTGCCGGGCGCATAACCCAGGACGCGCTCGTTGACCGGTTCGGGCACCGCGGTCAGCGCGTCCACGGTCGTCACCGGTCCCGGAGCAGATCGGCGAGCTCTTGCGTGGCGAACCAGGACAGTTCCGGGTCCTCGTCGGGAACCGGTCCGGTGGCGGTGAGTTCTTCGACGAGCACGGCCGCCACTGCCGACAGCGGTACGGCATCGGTCAACTGGACGCCGGCGTCGCCGGTCTCCGCGACCTGCTGGCTCGGCACGTCGACAGCCAGCACGTAGGCGGGCTGCGACGGACCCTGGCCGGCAACCGGGACGGCGAGCGCCCGGGCCGCCAGCGCGGCGAGCACCGTCGCCTCGTACTCCAGTTCTTCCTCGTCGTACGCCGGATACCCGGCGCGCAACGCACCGGTCACCGCGTACGCCGCCGCCGGCGGGACCCGGCGGTGACCGGCGACCTCACGCAGCGTCTCGGAGCTGACCGGGACATAGGCGCGCATCCGCACAGCATGGCCCAGCCGGCGCTCCGGTGGCGTCGCGGCTTCGGCCCGCGGCGGCGCGGTCCCAAGCTGTGGCGACTCGGTCCACGCCTGTGGCGGCGCGGTTCAGGGCTGTGGCGGCGCGGTTCAGGGCTGTGGCGACAGCGCGACGAGTTCCGCCAGCGCGTCGGTGAGCATCACCGCGATCAGGTCGAGGTCGGGCATGGCCTCCCGATCGGCGTTGAGGCCGAAGAACACCCCGCCGTCGTACGAGGTGACCCCGACGGCGAGCGCCTGGCCCTTGGCCAGCGGCGCCACGGGGTACGCCGCGAGCATCCGGGCGCCGGCCGCATAGAGCGGGAACTGCGGTCCGGGCACATTGGTCACCAGCACGTTGTAGACGCGGCGCGACAACTCGCTGGCTGCGCGGGATCCCAGCAGGTGCAGCGTGGGCGGCGCGAACCCCGCCAACCCGATGATCGACCGTGCCCCCAGCAGCTGGCCGCTCGCTTTGGCCGTGTCCATCTCCCGGCGCACCCGTTGCAACCGGATCACCGGGTCGGCCTCGCCGACCGGAAGCTCACAGACGACCGGAGCGATCTGGTTCCCGGGGGTCGAATCGCCCGGTGTCCGGACGCTGACCGGGACCAGAGCGCGGACGGTGGTTCGGTCGTCCAGCGGCTCGCCGCGGCTGAGCAGGAAGGTCCGCAGCGCGCCGGCGACGACGGCCAGCAGGACGTCGTTCACGGTGCCCCCGTGCGCCCGGCGTACCGCCCGCAGGTCCGCGACCGAGGCTCGGGCGGTCGCGAACCGGCGGGCCTCGCCAATCCCACCGTTCAGCGGACCCGGCGGCGCCGCTCGCGCCACGGACAACGCAGCGGCCAGGACACCGGCACCATGCCGCGCCAACTCGGCGGCCGCAGCCCCGACGTCCTCAATCACCTCGCGCGTCTGCTGCGCGATCCGGGACGGCGAGCGGACCAGGCGGCCCACCACGTCGCAGACCGCATCGGCCACCAGGGTGACCTGGCTGGGCGCCGGTTCCGGTTGCCACGCATCGGGTTGGGTGGCACGCGGCTCGGGCGAGGCGTCCAGCAGCACCTGACCGATGTCGACCGCGCCGAGCCCGTCGACCATCGCGTGATGGGTCTTGGTCAGAATCGCGAACCTGTTGTCCTGCAGGCCCTCGATCAGATACATCTCCCACAGCGGGCGGCGGCGGTCCAACGGCCGGCTCATGATCCGTGCCACCAGGTCTCGCAGCTGAGCGTCGGTCCCGGGCCTGGGCAGCCCCGACCGCCGGACGTGGTACTCCGGGTCGAACTCCGCGTCGTCGACCCACACCGGACCGGCCAGCCGGCCCGGGACCGACCGGATCCGCTGCCGGAACCGGGGCGTCAAGACGATGCGCTCCCCGATCAGCCGCAGCAGCACCTCGTGGTCAAACGGGGCCCCATCGGGTTCCTGGAAGATTGCGACACCGCCGACGTGCATCGGTGTGGTGGCCGACTCCATGTAAAGGAACGACGCGTCCAGCGCGCTGAGCCGGTCGACCACGCTGACCTCCCGACCCACCGACAACCGCACCGCGGCCATCGTGGCACGCTGCGCATGGTACGGCGGTGCCGCCACGGGTGGCCGGACAGATGGGAGCACGGTGGCGGTCTTCGTTCCGGCACACGGCATCGGTGGCCGGCAGGACCTGCCCATCCCGTTCGGGCTCGCCCTCACCGCAGCCGCGTTGGCCGTCACGGTGTCGTTCGTCGCGCTCGCCGTGCTGTGGCATCGACCGCGGTACCGGTCGATGCAGGGCCGAGATGTACCGGCCTGGCTGGCCACGACCTTGTCCTCGGCAGCGCTGCGGACCGTGCTGCGCCTCGGCGGGCTGCTCGCTGTGGGCTACGTCGCCCTCGCCGCCTTCGTCGGCCCGGACAATGCGCGCAATCCCACGGCGGGCGCCGTCTACGTCCTGTTCTGGGTCGGCACGCTGGCCATCGCCTCCGCCCTGTTCGGCCCGGTGTGGCGGGCCCTCAATCCGCTGCGCACGCTCCACCTGGGGCTGGCCCGGCTGCTGCGTCTCGACCCGGCGAACGGCGCCTTCCGGCTATCCGACCGCGTCGGGTGCTGGCCGGCAGCGCTGACCCTGCTGGCGTTCCTCTGGCTGGAACTGGCCGCGCCGGACCGGACCAGCACGGTGACGCTGCGGGTGTTCCTCCTCGGCTACGGCGCGGTAGTCCTGGTGGGCGCCATCATGTTCGGATCGCGCTGGATCGACCGCGCAGACGGGTTCGAGTTGTACTCGACCCTGCTCGGCCGGCTGTCGTTGCTGTCGCGCGCCGACGACGGTCGCTGGGTCTGGCGTTCCCCCCTCGCGTCGCTGTCGCGCACTCCGGCGGTCGCCGGCCTGGCCGGTTTCGTCGTGGTGATGCTGGGGTCGACCGCGTTTGACGGTTTCTCGAACTCACCCACCTGGTTCGCCTGGGCGCAGGACCAGGACATCTCGTTCGAAGTGCTGTCGGCCGGCGGACTGGTGGTGGTCATCGCTCTGATGGGCCTGGTGTACGTCGCCGCCACGACGGCCTCCGGCGCACTCGGCGGCGGCGACGTTCCGCTGCGGCGCATGCCGGCGCAGTTCGCCCACAGCATCGTGCCCATCGCCTTGGGCTACGTCGTTGCCCACTACTACTCGTTCCTGGTCCTGGTGGGCTGGCAGACCCTGGCCTATCTGAGCGATCCATTCGGCACCGGCGCGAATCTGTGGGGCACGGCCGGCTGGACGCCGCCGGCGGAGTTGGTCGACCCGACGCTCGTGTCGACGATCATGGTCGTCGCCGTCGTCGCCGGGCACGTCGGTGGCGTGCTGGCCGCGCACGACCGGGCGATCGAGTTGTTCCCCCGACGTCGGGCGATCCTTGGTCAAGTGCCGCTGATGGTCGTCATGGTGGGTTACACGCTCGTCGGACTGCTTTTGCTCTTCGCGACCTGATCGCCGTACGCGCGTCGGCCGACCCCCGGCCCCGATCCCACCGCTGCTCGTCTACTGTGCGCAGTCATGGAATACCGAAGCTTGGGCGACACCGGAATGACCGTCAGTTCGCTCTGTCTGGGCGCCATGATGTTCGGCAACTGGGGCGAGCGTGACCACGACACGTCGATCAAGGTGATCCACGCCGCTCTGGACGGCGGGATCAATTTCATCGACACCGCCGACATGTATTCGCAGGGTGAATCCGAGATCATCGTCGGCAAAGCCATCGCCGGCCGTCGCGACGAGGTGATCGTCGCGACGAAGTTCCACGGGCAGATGGGCATCCCGCCCGAATCCGGATTCGACGTCGCCGGTGACCCGAACAAGCGTGGCAACTCACGCCGCTGGATCATCCAGGAGGTCGAGGCCAGCCTGAAGCGTCTGGGCACGGACTGGATCGACCTCTACCAGGTCCACCGGCCCGACCCGGCGACCGGCCTCGAGGAGACGCTGTCCGCGCTGACCGATCTACGACAGCAGGGCAAGATTCGCGCCTTCGGTAGTTCGACGTTCCCGGCCCACCAGATCGTCGAGGCCCAGTGGATCGCCGAGAAGCGTGGGCTCGGCCGGTTCATCACCGAGCAACCGCCGTACTCGATCCTGGCGCGCGGCATCGAGGCCGACCTCCTGCCGGTCGCCCAGCAGTTCGGCATGGGCGTGCTCTCGTGGGGGCCGCTGGCCGGTGGCTGGCTGACCGGGCGATACCGGGTGAACGCGGAGGCTCCCGGGTCCAAGCGGGCCGTCCGGATGGCCGCCCGCTACGACCTGAGCTCCGACGAGAACCAGCGCAAACTCCAGGTCGTCGAATCGCTCGCGCTGCTGGCGGAACAGGCCGGCATCTCGCTGATCCATATGGCGATCGCGTTCGTGATGCAGCATCCGGCGATCACCTCGCCGATCATCGGCCCGCGGACGCTGGAACACCTGGAGTCCCAGATCGGCGCGGCCGACGTGACGCTCACCCCGGATCTGCTCGACGCGATCGACGCCATAGTGCCGCCCGGGACGAACACGACCCAGGCCGATCGCGGCTGGATTCCGCCGGCGCTGTCCCAACCGTTCCTGCGGCGCCGCCGGACACAGTAGACCCGGCGGATCCGGCAAGGGCCTGGCGAGTTCGCCGTGCGCCGCTTGCCTAGGAACGGATCGGTAGCCCGGCGGCCACCAGCCGGGCGGCGCGCAGGCCGGTCATCAAAGCCATGCCGAGGCCGCCGCAGTACGCGTCGTAGAACGCTCCGCCGACGTCGCCGCCGGCCGCCAGCAGGCCGGGGACAGGATCGCCGTCCGGCCGCAGGACCCGGGTCTGTTCGTCGATCTGCAAACCGCCCCACGTGTTGGAGATCGTCGATTGAATCTCCATGGCGAAGAACGGCGGCTGGTCCAGCGGTTCGCGGTTGCGGGACCGCGGCGGCGACATCGGTGCCTCGTCGCGAAGCTGGTGGTGATACGTCGCCATCGCTGCGGCCACGCCGGTGTAGCCCCACGGACGAACCAGCTCGTCCAGTTCCGCCCAGGTCGCGGCTTCCACGACGTGGGCGCCGGACCGCATCGCCTCGACGACTCGGTCGACACGCTCGTATCCCAGCGTCTTCTCCGGCGCCCCGCCGGCAGCATCCGCGTCTCGCACTTGCTGATCGGCCACCAGCAGCGCGTGTCCGTCAGGCTGCCGGAGTACCTCGTGCGAGTTCCGGTAGTACCCCAGCGACTCGTCGACGAAGCGGTTGCCCTGCCGGTCCAGCAGCACGCTGTGCGGCGCCAGATAGTGCTGGGTCAACCGGACGTAGTCGGCCCGGGTGAACGGGTGGTCCAACGGCCACGGGGCAGTGTGCCCGTAGTAGCGGTCCATCAGCGGGGTCGTCGTACCGCCGGCCGCCAGACCCAGCCGCAGGCCCGCACCGTCGCTCACCGGATTGGCACGGACGATCATCGATGCGGCGTTCGGGCCGATGTAGCGGGACCGTAGCTCGGCGTCGTTGACGAATCCTCCGGTGGCGAGCAGGGTCCACGTCGCGACGACCTCGGTCGGCCCGTCCCGGTCGACCACGACGGCGCCCGTCACGCGACCGTCGGTTCGTCGTAGCTGCGCCACCTCGGCCTGCAGGACGACGTGGCCACCGGCCGCCTCGATCACCGCCTGACACCGCGGCAGATAGCTCCCGACGTCGTGGCCACGCAGCGAGGTGGGGTATCCCATCACCGCGACGATGGAGTCGTCCGGGTCGGTGACGGCGATACCGAGCGAGGTCACCCAGTCGACCGCCGAGTCGTAATCGTCGACGAGCATGTCGGCGAACCACGGCTCGCCGTGCGGGTTCACCGCCTTGAGATCGGCCGGCGTTCGCGGCCGCGCGAGCCCGCCGGCACTGAGCAGAGCAGAACCGCCGATCTGCCGAGCCTTCTCGACCAGCAGGACGCGACCGCCGCGGGTGGCGACGTACGCCGCCGCCGACAGGCCGGCCATACCGCCCCCGACGACGAGCAGGTCGACCTCGATCGCGCCGTCAGTCATCAGTTGCCCCATCCCGGCCCAGCGGCCATCGGCTGTCTGCGGTTTCAGCCGCGCGAACGTGTATCAGGTGATGTCCGGGGCTCCGCGCTGCGCCCGCAGGATCCCCGCCCGCATGTGCTCCAGCAACTCAGCCCCGCCTTCCGGAAGATACTCATCGGGCGCCGGCCTACCCGGCAACCCCGTTGATCCGGCGGACGCCGCGGTCGCAGCGGCAGTCAGGAGTCGCGCCCGGCGGCCCGGAACTGGCCACCGAGAATCGTCGTCTCGTGCGCCAGCCGCTGGGCGAACAGGGCGGCTATCGCCTGCCGGATCGGACCGTCCGGCATCGTCCACTGCAGTTCGCCGAGTCGCGCGAGGACATCGCTCAGGCGCGCATAGTCGTCCGTGAGCGCCGTGTGCTCGGCGGGGCTGAGCGGCTGCGCAGCGCTCGCCGTCGGCGCGCCCACGGCGAACTCCGGATACTGCTGCGCGACTTGGTCGACGACCATCCGGATGGCGAGAACTTCTTCGCTCATCATGCGTTGCCGGTGCTCCAGCTGATTGGCCACGACGTCGAGGATGCTGACCATGACGTCGACCGTGGCGCTGACCGGGCTGTCGGCGACGGCGGCCTTGACCTCGCCCCGTAGGTCTCGCACGACTGCCCGGATGAGTTCCTCGGGGGCGGGATCGACGATCATGGTGCGAGCTCCCGAAGGGCCCGCTCACCCTGCTGGTGCTGCATGATCCGGACCAGCGCGCCGTAGGCAGCGTGCGTCCCGGCCGTCCCGTCGTGAACCAGACGGGCGCCGCGCTGCACCATCTCGGCGGCAACGGCGACGCCGGCGAGCAGCGTGAAATACGTCAGCGACCACGGGTTCACGATCTGCTCGGACAATCCGGTGCTCTCTCGGTACTCCGACAGGACGTATTCGCGATGTTCCGTGACGAGGTCCGGTGGCATGCCCGAGGCCACGAACACGAAGTGGCCGAAATCTTCTCGCGGATCTCCGATGCGGGCGCGGGCGCCCCAGTCCACGAGCACCCCGGTGCCCGCCGGCGTCACCATGATGTTCCCGACATGGAAGTCGCCGTGGACGAGAGTCAGCGGTGCCGGCGCCGGACGGTGCGTCGACAAGAAGGCCAGTGCCCTGCGCACGAACGGATCCGGCTCGACGGCAGTTCGTTGCACCGCGGCCAGCCGGGCCAGCGTGCCGCTCAGGTAGGCGGCCGGAGAGTCGGGTAGCGACAGATGCGCCGGGAGTTCGGAGACGTCGACGTGCCCGAGACTGGCAGCGAGCTTCGCGACCTGGCCGGCCAAGCGGCGCCGCTCGTCGGCGTCGCCGGCACGAGCTGCCCGCAGCAGGGGTTCTCCCGCGACGTAATCGAAGATGAGCGTGGGAGAGTCCCTGATCGATCCAAGGGCGTCGAAGAACCGCGGCGTCGGCATGGACACCTCGCCTGCCGTCTCGACAGCGCACACCAGCTGCCACTCCTGGGCGCGGTCCCCACCGGAGCTCACGGCGTGGCCCGCGTCGGCATCGGTACGCAGGACGAGTTCCTCGACGACGCCGTCAGCCCGTCGCAGCGAGCAGTGCGTCATGGCACTGCTCTGGCCTCCCCGCAGCTGCCGCCATCCGACCACGGTGGCGTCGCGATAGACCGGATCCTGGCCAGCCAGGAAGACGACAAGGCGTCGATGAGTCTGCTCCGCGGCGACCGTCACTTGTCCTCCACAATCGCTGCAGCAGAGTCAGTGTCGTAGCTCGGGCGAGTCGGCATGCCGCGTGCCGACCGAGCCGATCTCGAGCATGCCGCCTCCCATCCGGCCACCCGAGGCGAACGTGCCGAATCCGGCCCTGATGAACCGCGTGCCCTGCACCCATTCATCGGCGACATCGAGCCGATCGCAGTCGAACCGGTAGCCACGCCCGTCCTCGGTCCACGCGCGGATGTCGTAGCCGGTCGAACCCGCCACACCGGCCCTGGGCTCGATCCTGCACGCGGCGATCTGGCGTACGACGCCGTCCTCGGCGACGAAGCCGAACTCGGCATGCCCACGAACGCTGTCGATGGTCGACGCCGACACGTACAGGTCCGGGCCCAGGCCGACCCTGACCAGCCGATAGCCGGTGAGTGAACCGAAGTCGCGATTCCCCCACGAGTGATCGTGTCGGGCGAAGGCGTCAATCCGAAGGGTGCGCTCGCCCACTCGAGCGGTCCCCGTCACCCGTCCGTGGCTGTCGTAGTGACCGGCGCCGGTTTGTATCCCGGCGCGATCGAGGTGGTATGCCACCGGCAGGGGCGCGTACGCGTCGTAACGAAGGTCGAGACCGATGTCGTCCGGAGAGCGACCGGCGCAGGTCAGCGCGTAGGCGCGCAACGGGTCCAGCGTGCGAACCGCAGCGGGGCCGATACTGAACTCCGACAAGTCGCCCGGCGGAATCGGTATGCCGGTCTGGACTAGTTTCTGGCAGACCACACCGTCACGAGCGAGCCATTGCGTGACGTCGGCCAATCCCAGCACACGACGAAAACTGACATGGTGGTAGCCGCCGATAGCGTGGACCGGGTCATACCAGACCAGGAACCAGCTCTCCTGCCACGAATCGGCCGCGTCGGCAGGCGGAAAGTGGCTCCCGGCGTCGGATTCGTCAATCGAGATCGAGTAGTCCGTACGCCCCGCGGTGGTCCCCTGTTGCACAACTCCCCCCATCGACGTCGAGCGCGCCGGGCGACGGTAGACCGCTGTCTCCCTGACTGTCTAGGGCGTTCTCCCCCAGCCGTTCGCCCTGCCATGCGGCACTTCTCACGGGATCGACATGTGTCCTGCGAGCGCGGCAGCTGACGGGACAATTCACGGAGCGCGCGCCGCCATTTCCTTGCAGCAGGATCGTGAGATCCCGCAGTCCGACCGGCGGCAACGCGGGCCCGATAGTGAGTGGGGTAGCCCGCACCGAGTCGGCGGCCCTTGTCCTTCATCCAGCGGTACGCCCGACGGCGACCGCCGGGCGGCGCGGCTGAGGCGGTGTGACGGGGGCGCCTCCGGTACCCGGACGCCTGGTCGTCAGGTGCAGACATTGCCCTCGGTGATGAGGTAGCGTCGCGTGCGCGAGCCCGATACGTCCTCAGTCGACGGCGTGGGCGGTAGGCCCTGAGACTAGGCCCGTTCGCACCAAGAAGAAGCCGAGGGCGGACATGGCCCCAACCCCGTTATCCCGTCGCGTCCTGTTCTTCGGTGAACTCGACCTCTCCCGCGTGGAGGAGATGCGCGCTGCGATCTGGTCGCATCTTCAAACCCCGACCTCCGAGATAGTCGTCGACCTCCGAGACGTCACGTTCTTGGATTCCTCCGCGATGAGTGTTCTGGCACAGGCGCACGGGGCCGCGCTGACCGCTGGTGCCCGCTTTCGGGTGATCAACGTGCAGCGGATTCCCCGCCGTGCCCTGGAGTTCGCTGGCGTCGACCGGGTACTGGACGTGCAGGCCGGGCCAGAACCGCAGGCGGTATCGGCGTAACCGGACCCGCGACTGTGCCTTGCGTAAGTGCTAGACCCGCCACGATGAGCCGCCACATTGCTGGCGCCTGACAGTTCTTCTCACCGGGCGTCCGCTGGCTGATTGAGCAGGTCTTCCAGGGGCACGTTCGGGCGCTCCACGTTAAGTTGTTCGTACCGCCAGATCACCACCATGATGAGCGAGAGGACGATCGCGACGGCACCGAGGCCGGCGACGATCCAGCCGAGGAACACGAAGTCAACTCCACCGATACGGTCTTGCACGGCCAGCGCCAATGCCAGCCCGACGGCGAGCAGAAGGACTCCAACGCCCACGCCCATCGCGATCCTCTCCGAACGGTCGACCCCGTAGCCACGACCCCCTCTACCCGGGGGCGACTGGGCAGAAACGGCACGTCACCCACACGCCGCAGGAGCCCCACCACTCGTCGGCGACGCTCACGCTGGACACCTACGGCCACCTGTGGGATTCGACGCTGGACTCGGTAGCGACCGCCCTGGACGAGGCCGCGAGGTCACAGACAGGTCACACGGGCAGCGCGAAGGTTATTTCGCTCCGTCCGAGCACCGCGACAACCTGGCTCCTGGTCTGCGGAAACCGGCGATTCGGCGAGTGGGGCGGGTCGGGATCGAACCGACGACCTGTCGGATTATGAGTCCGCCGCTCTGACCAGCTGAGCTACCGCCCCGGGCCGCCACAGGCTAACCGGTGGCCGACTCGTTGCCGACGTCCCTAACGCGCGGTCGACGTCGCGCTGGCCGAGGACGACGAACGGGCGGTCGACGTACTGCGCGCCGAGCTGCTACCCGGCCGGGCGGACGACGTCGCGGTGCTGGGGCTCGCGGAGGACGTCGAGGACGAACTCGGCAGCGCGGCGTCGCGGGCCTGCGGCTGGCCGATGAGTTCCAGCAGCGCCCGCAGGCCCATCAGCCGCGCCCCTTCGACCGTCGGGTGGATGCCGTCGCCGGTCAGCCCGGACTCCCAGTCGCCGTTGTCGTCGGCGACCGCAGCGAAGGTGTCGAGCACGACCACTCCGTCGGCGTCCAGGCCATGGATGAGGGCGTTCACGGCGAGCGTCTCGGCGTTCGCGTCCGCTGCCTCACGCGGCGGCAACGTGGCCACGGCAACCGTGACTCCGGCCTTCTGGGCCTTCTTCGCGATGGCACGAAGGTTGCCGATGATCTGCTCCGGGGTCAGCCCGCCGATGTCGTTGGTGCCGCCCAGGACGACCAGCCAGTCCGGCTTCAGGGCCAGCGCGGCGTCGACCTGGCTCAGCATCCAGCTGCTGCTCCGTCCGATCTCGGCAATGGCCCCTTCGAAGACCAGGGGCGACCGCGGGTCGTTGACGAGGCTGGTGAACCACGACAGCGGCCCGGGACTGCCCGAGGTCGCACCGCCGTCGCCGAACGTGATCGAGTCGCCGAGGAAGACCGTCCGCTTCATAGTGCCGGCGCCGATGCCGGGCGCCGGCCGCGAGCCGGCCGGGGCCGGCGACGCCGCGGGCTCCGCCGTCGCGCCACTCGGTGACGGCGCCGGCCCGGTGGCTGCTGCCAGCGGATCGGGGTGCAGCGCCAGTACGACGACGGCCACCCCCACGACGGCGAGCGCGGCGACCACCAGGACGATCCGGGCCGCGACGCGAGGCAGTGGTCCTCCAGGGTGTCGTCGGCGGGCCCCATTCGTCACCAGCAGACGCGGCCCGCCGGCGGTGAGTCCGCCGTACGGCGTGCGCTCGCGCGTCTGGCGGACAGCTCGCGGCTGACCGAGTCGGCACGGCGCTCGCAGTATACGAACGGGGTGCGCGCAGCGGTTCCGCTGACGGCCCGCCAGGGCAGGCCGTCAGTGCCTCACCGGTGGCCGGACCCGCCTGGCCGCAGCTGGCCGGCCGACATGCAGAACGCCCCCATCGCCGGCGGCAGCTGGCGATGGGGGCGTTGGTCCGATGCGGGTGAGGGCCCCACCGGCGGCCAGAACCCCTGCGTCTGGCACCACAAGCCTTCGGTGCCTCACCGCCGTTCGCTTGCCGACATCACCTGAATGGCGGCGTGATGCCCCTCACATCTTGAGCCGCCGGTCTACCAGGAGCTGCCGGGGTCTACCAGGAGTCGCCGGCGACCCGGCGTAGCGGCTCGGTGGTGAACGGCTTCGCCTTCGGGTTGTCCGGATCGCGGCCGGTCAGGTACCGCAGGATCGACCAGACCACGCCGATGACCGGCACCGCGACGATCGCCCCGATGATCCCCATCGAGGCGCTTCCGGCGATCACTCCCACGATCACCACCAACGGGTGCAGCGACACCTGCTTGCTCATGACCAGCGGCTGCAGGACGTTGCCTTCCAGCTGGCCGATCAGGGTGATCAGGATGATCACCAGGACGAACGACCAGATGCCGTTGGCGGCGAAGGCGACGAGGCCGGCCAGGAACATCGCGATCGGCGCCCCGACGTACGGGATGAACGAGCCGACGAAGACCAGCAGCGCCAACGGGATCGGCAGTGGTACCCGCAGGATCGTCAGGGCGATGCCGACCAGGATGGCGTTGGTCAACGCGATGATCACGGTGCCGCGGGCGTAGCCGGAGAACGTCTGCCAGGCAACCTGCCCCGACGTGTCGACCCGGTCCTGGGCACGGCGTGGTGTGGTACCGACCAGCCACGCCCACATCCGCTGACCGTCGTACAGGAAGAACACCGCGGCGAAGACCGCGACGGCGAGCCCCGTCAGCAGACCGCCCACCGTGCCCAGCCCGCCGAGCACCCCGGTCGCCAGATTGCCGGCGTTGCTGGTCACCCACTCCCGGGCCTGGTCCAGGTACTGGGTGATCTGCGCGGCATCCAGCTTCAGCGGTCCGGTTTCCAGCCATTCCTGGAACGAGTTGAAGCCGTCCTGCAACTGCTGGCTCAGTTGCGGTATCTGGTTGATGAACTGCAACGTGATGAACGACAGCGCACCCACCACGAGCACGAAGGTCAGGATGATCGTGGCCGCCACGGCGAGTGCCCGCGGCATCACCTTGTCCAGCAGGTTGACCAACGGAAGCGTCAGTGCCGTGATCACGCCGCCCACGAACACCGACACCAGGACGGACGTGATCGCCCCGACGACCTGTCCCAGCATCCACAGCGCGAGCAGCACCGCAACCAGGCGCCAGGCGTATCCGGCCAGCACCCGCAGCGTGTACGGCACCTGAGCGTCGGGCGACGGCAACGGCCGCTGCGATCCCAGGTCGGACCCCGGATCCACGAGCGGGAGCCGGGGCTCGGCCGGCGAGTTCGCCGGGTCGAGGATCGGGAGGTCGCGGTCGGCGGGCGTCACGCTCGCATGATGGCAGCAGCGGCGTCCGGGCGCTGGTCAGGCCGGCCGGGAGCTACTGGTCGGTCCAGTCGGCGCCGATCTCCAAGCCGCCGAGCAGGCCCCCCAGCATCGCGTAATAGCCCACGACGAGGATCAGTTCGACCACTCCGGTCTCGCCCAGCAGCGCGCGCAGCGCGTCGTACGTCGACTCGGCCAGTCGCTTGCTGTCCAGAAACTCCCGGACCGCGTCGTGGACGAGGGTCAGGCGCGGGTCGGCCAGGTCGGGGCGCTCGCCGCGGCGGATTGCCGCGACCGCCGCCTCGGGAATGCCCTGTGCCACGGCGAAACCGGCGTGGACGCGCCACTCCAGCGCGCACCGCCACTCCCGAGCCACCACGAGGACGGTCAGCTCGCGAATGTCGTCGGGCAGGTCGCCGAAGAAGCGGAGTTGGGCGCCGACCTCCTGCAACGGCAGGCCGACGGCCGGCAGCCGCAGCATGGGGTCGAACGGGCCCCGCAACGCACCGACATCGTCGACCACCAGCCCGCGCGGGCCGGTGGTGATGGCGTCGTACACCTGCTGTTGCCGGGCGTCGAGTTCCTGCGGCGGTATGGGCCGCAGCCGGCTCACGAGTCCGCCCCGTCGAACGCGAGACCGGCGCGGCCGGCGACTGCGGAGATCTCGGTCACGAGATCCTTGGCCGCCGCCCAATCACGTTCTCCGACACTGAACACGACCCGGTTCACCCCGGCCTGCGCCAGGTCCGCCAGGACCTCGGCGTCCAGCGGCGCGATGAACACGGTGACCTCGAACCCGTCCAGCGACCGCCCGAACTCCTCGGCGACCTGCGGCAGCAGGGCGAGCTGCGCCCGGATGTCGGTGCCGCCACGATTCGCCATCGGCATCCAGCCGTCCCCGATCCGGACCGCCCGGCGAAGGCCGCCGGGCGGTCCGGATCGGGGACGTGGATCGGAGGGTGTGGACGTTGCACGGGTTTCGGCCAGGCATAGATCGGGTCGAAGTCGACGTACCTGCCGTGAAACTCCGCCTCGTCCTGGGTCCAGATCGCCTTCATCGCCGCGACGCGTTCCTCGAGGATCGCGAACCGTTCCGCGGCCGCCGTGCCGTGGTTGGCCATCTCCTCGACGTTCCAGCCCGCGCCGATCCCGACCAGAACCCGTCCGCCGGACAGGTAGTCGACGCTGGCGATCTCCTTGGCGAGATGCAGCGGATCGCGTTGAGCGACCAGGGCGACACCGGAACCGACCCGCAGCTGCGACGTCGCCGCGGCGGCGACGGCCATCGCGACGACGGGAGCCAGCATGCGGTAGTACGCGGCCGGCAGCGTCGCTCCGCCGGGCCACGGCGTACGGCGGTCGACCGGGATGTGGGAGTGATCACCGAACCAGACGGACTCGAACCGGTGATCCTCGGCCAGGCGGCCGAGGTCGTCGGGCCGTACGCCGCGGTCCGTCGGCAGCAGGGACAGTCCGACCTTCACCGGGACCACCCGTACGGCCGGTACCCGTGGTGCGACAAGGCGATACCGGCGACGCTAGGCATACTCGACCAACTCCGCCTCGGTGCACTGCGAACCGACCGCAACCAGCCGGGTGATCAGTCCGGCGTCGTTGAGCGTCGCGCGCGCCACAAACAAGGAGGCGAAACCTGGTGTCCCCCGGACCACGCCTTCGGCGCACAGTTGATCGCCTTCGCCGAACTCGAGGACGATCGTGTGCCGGTACGGCCGCTTGCCCCGGTCGACGATGAACTGCCGTAACTCGTCCTTGCCCCGGGTCGGCTGCAGGGTGGGTACGCCGTCCGGCCCGGGAAGCTGTCGGACACAGAGGACATCGTCGGCGACCAGGGCCACGCATCCCTCCACGTCGACGTCGTCCAGTCGCTGGTAGTAGGTGGCGATGGGCCCGGCCACGTCATCCTCCTCGATCGGGTGTTGCGGCGATGTCAGAACCGTGGCGCCCGGCCTCAGGAGCGGAAGGCGTGCGAGCCGCCGTCGACGAGCATCGTCAGCCCGGTGACCCAGCCCGCACCGGACGAACACAGCCAGACGACTGCCTCGGCAAGCTCCCGCGGCTCGGCCATCCGTCCCATGGTCAGGCGCGCCGCGATGGTCGCACGCCCCTCTTCGGTCTCGGCCATCTGGGCCATCATCCCGGTCTTGATCCCCGAGGGCATGACCGCGTTGACGCGGATTCCTCGGCCCAGGCACTCCGCCGCGGTGGACCGGGTCAGCGCATTCACCGCTGCTTTCGTCGCGTTGTAGGCGCCCATGTTGGGGATCGGGTCGACCGCGACCGCGGAACTGATGTTGACGATCGAGCAACCGCTGTGGTCGGCCATGGCGCGCAACTCGGCGCGCATGCAGTAGAAGGTGCCGTCGAGGTTCACCGCGACGACGCGTCGCCAGTCGTCGTCGGTGACATCGGCGACCGGATCGTGCGGACCCTGGACTCCAGCACAGTTGACGGCGGCGTCGAGCCTGCCTGCGGCGGCCACGACGCGGTCCACCAGGGCCGTCACCGCCGCATCGTCGCTCACGTCGCACTGCACCGGGATCGCCTTGGCGCCGAAGGCTTCCACCTCGTCGGCCGTCTGCTGCGCGCCGGCCAGGTTGGTGTCGGCGACGGCGACGAACGAGGCACCTTCCTCGGCCAGCAGCAGGGCAGTCGCCCGGCCGATACCCGAGCCGGCTCCGGTCACCAGGGTGACCTTGCCCTGGACGAACTCACGGCTCACAGGAACCTCCAGTCGACGCGGCGGCGGCCCAGTCGCAACGCCGTACCGGCGGCCAGGACCGAGCGGCCGTACGGTGGCCCGCCCGTCGGCTGACTGTCAATGACCGCCGCCGATAGCGCGTACCGCGGCGGAAGTGCCGCACCCCGGGATCGAGCGCCTGCCGGCGCCTCCCCGGCCGGCCGCAGGTCAGCTGCGCTGACCTGCGACGACGTTGCTCCCGCGACTGGACTCGAACCAGTAACCTGCCGGTTAACAGCCGGCTGCTCTGCCAATTGAGCTACGCGGGAAGGACCCTCCCGGGCGCGACGGGGACCTTACCAGCGCCGTCGGGTCGCCTCCGCCGGAGCGGATCCACCGCCGGGGCCCCGCCGGAGCCGACCGTCGCCGAGGCGCCGACCGAGCAGGGGCGCTCAGACCCCCCACCCGCTGCGCAGCTCGGCCAGGGCCGCTTCGGCCAGGTCGCGCAGCATCGGATCCTGCGGATCCAGGCCGGCATCGAACACCACGTCCCACCGCAGCACACCGTCGTCGCTTCCGCGCCGGCCGACCAGCCGAGCCCCGGCGTTGTCCCGCAGCTCGACCCGCTGCGCGACCACGATGCTGGCGTTCACCCGCTCCCGCACCACGACCGGCACCTCACCGGGCTCGGTCAGTTCCAGCCTCACCCGCCGCCGGCCAGCACCGGCGACGTCGACCAGGACGTCGAGCCAGGGCTCGTCCCAGCTGGCTCGCACGACCGCATCCCACGGCACCCGCCCGGTCGGCAGGACCTCAGCGTGCAGCGCCCGCTGCGTGGCCACGGCGTACGACCGCGCCCGGCCGGCCCGCGGCAGTGTCGCCCAGGCCAGCACGCGCTCGCCGGGCAGCAAGGAGTCGCGGTGTCGCACCGGTTCCGGCACGGCTCGGCGCCGTAGTCGCATCACAGCTGCGCGCCGGTCGCTCGCTCGCGCAGCTCACGGCGGTACTGCTCGAGGGCCAGGAGGTCCGCGAAGAGCCGGTTGGCGTCGTCGGCCTCGGCGGTGGGGTCGGCCCGCTGCAGCCGGGCCTTGAGCTCCGCGATCCGCCGACCCGCGTCGAGCTCCAGCAGGCGGGCGAGGATCGACGTCGCGTACCGCTCGTCGACGCCGTGCTGCGTGGGCGGCGGCTCGACGGCCAGCGCTCGAACCAGTGCTCGTACGCCGTCGTCCGGGCAGGCGGTGAGGACGGCGTCGAGCCAGCCGATGCCCGACAGCCCCGCGGCCGGGCCGCCGGCGGCGGCGATCGCCTGGTACACCGCGGCGTAGGCGGGTGCGGTGAAAGCGCCCGGGTCGATCGCCTCGAACCACCCCGCGCACAAGGCCGGTTCGGCCAGCACGCACTTGAGTGCCTCGCGCTCCACTCGGACGGCCGGATCCCCTGCCCCGCGGCGCGGGTCGGCCGCCGGCGGCACGGCCGGCCTGGTCGCGGGCGCAGCCCCTGCTGGCGATGCCCCGGTCGGCGCTGTCCCGGTCGGCGATGCCCCGGTCGGCGCGGTCCCGGCCGGCGGTGTCGCGGACGTCCCGCGGCGTCCCGCCGTAGCGCGGCCGGCGGCACCGACCTCGGCCGCCACACCGGTGACGTCCACCCCGAGCCAGCCGGCCACGGTGCGGACGTACTCCGATCGCAACGCCGCGTCCCGGATCCCCGCCACCACGGGGGCGACGGCCCGCAGCGCCGCGACGCGCCCCTCGGCGGTGTCCAGATCGAATCGCGCCAGCGTCGACTGGATTGCGAAGCGGAACAACGGAACCCGCCGGTCGATCAGGTCGCGGACCGCCGCGTCGCCGCGGGCCAGCCGCAGGTCGCACGGGTCCAGGCCGGTGGGTTCCACCGCCACGAAGGTGGCGGCCACGAACCGCTGGTCCTCGGCGAAGGCGCGCAATGCGGCCCGCTGACCTGCGGCGTCGCCGTCGAAGGTGAACACGACCTCACCACGCAGGTGCTCGTCGTCCATGAGCAGCCGGCGCAGGACCCGGACGTGCTCGGCGCCGAACGCCGTGCCGCAGGTCGCCACCGCGGTGGGCACTCCGGCCAGGTGGCATGCCATGACGTCGGTGTAACCCTCCACGACGACGGCGCGCTGCTGATTGGCGATGTCCTTGCGCGCCAAGTCGATCCCGTAGAGCACCTGGGATTTCTTGTAGATCGGGGTCTCCGGAGTATTGAGATACTTCGGACCGTCGTCGTCGTCGAACAGCTTCCGTGCGCCGAACCCGACGATGTCGCCGGACAACTCCCGGATGGGCCACACCAACCGGCCCCGGAACCGGTCGTAGACGCCCCGCCCGCCCTCCGCGACCAAACCAGCGGCTTTCAGCTCCGTGTCGGTAAACCCCTTGCCCCGCAGGAACGACGTGGCCGCGTCCCAGGATCTCGGCGCGAAACCGACACCGAATCGGGCAGCCGCAGCCGCGTCGAAACCGCGGTCGGTGAGGAACCGGCGGCCGATCTCGGCCTCCGGGGATGCCAGCCGCTCGACGTAGAACGCCGCGGCCTGCCGGTGCGCCTCGACGAGGCGGGTGCGCTGCCCCTGCGCTGGCCGGGCCGCCGAACCGCCCTCGACGTACCGCAGGACCACTCCTGCTCTGCCAGCGAGCTTTTCGATCGCCTCGGCGAACGACAGATGGTCGACCTTCTGCACGAACGCGACCACGTCGCCGCCTTCGCCACAGCCGAAGCAGTAGTACACCCCCTTGGCGGGGTTCACGTTGAACGACGGTGACCGCTCCTCATGGAAGGGGCACAGCCCCTTCAGCGAACCGCCTCCGGCCGGCCGGAGGGTGACGTGCTCGCGGATCACCTCGTCGATGCGAGCACCCTCCCGGACCGCCGCGATGTCGTCCTCGCGGATGCGCCCGGTCATGCCGCGATCCTACGGTCGCTCCGCCGCGCCACCGCCGGCTCGGCGGTCGGCGGTGGACGCGCCATTGCGGCACAACCGGTCGTGCCACGCCACGGCGCTGACGTCGGTCAGGCTGGCCACCTGATCGACCACGACCCGCAGCCGGGCGGCGTCGTCGCCCGCGGAGTCCCAGGCCGGTCGCAGCCACGGCTCCAGCTGGCTACCGCCGTCGTGCCACAGCGTCGAGACCAGTTCGGCGAGCACCTCACGCTGCCGGCGATGGGTCCGGCCGGTGCCCTGCGGCTCGATCACGTAGAAGCCGGCCACCCCCTTCATGACGGCCACCTCCAGCCGGGTCTGCCGGGGCACCACCAGGTCGGCGTCGTACCGGGCGAGCGGGCCGCCGCCGAACGCCGCCCGCGTGGCGTCCTGCGCGGCGTAGCTGAAGCGGCCGATGAGTTCGCTGGTGAGATTCTTCAGCGCCGCCAGCGCACGCTGCGAGCCGTCGTATGCGGTCGGCCAGAACGGCAACCGGCGCAACCGATCCAGCGCATCGCCGAGTTCGGCGACCTCGACGTCCGGGGCGTATCGGTCCCGCGCCAGCGCGAGCAGATCGTCCAGATCGGCGGGTTCGGCCAGCCGGGGCAGCCGGACGTGACCGCCGTGTACGGCGTCCTCCACGTCGTGCACGGAGTACGCCACGTCGTCCGCCCAGTCCATGACCTGCGCCTCCAGGCACCGGCGGCCGTCCGGCGCGGACTGCCGGACCCAGTCGAAGACCTCGAGGTCGTCGGCGTACACCCCGAACTTCGAACTGCCCGGTCGAACCGGCCACGGGTACTTCGCGGTGGCATCCAGGCTGGCCCGGGTGAGGTTGAGGCCGGCACTGCGGCCGCCGGCGAAGCTCTTGGCCTCCAGCCGGGTGAGCACCCGGAACGACTGTGCGTTGCCCTCGAAGCCGCCGTACGCCGCGGCGACCTCGGCCAAGGCCTTCTCCCCGTTGTGCCCGAACGGGGGGTGGCCCAGGTCGTGGGCCAGGCCGGCGACTTCGGCCAGGTCCGGGTCGCAACCGAGCGACTGGCCCAGCTCGCGGGCGATCTGCGCCACCTCGAGGGTGTGCGTCAGCCGGGTGCGCGGAAAGTCGGCGCGACCGGCGAGCACGACCTGGGTCTTGGCGGCCAGGCGGCGCAACGCCGCCGAATGCAGCACCCGGGCGCGGTCGCGCGCGAAGGCCGATCGGCCGGGCCGCTTGGCCTCCTCCGCCACCCACCGTTGCTGGTCGGCGTCGGCGTAGACCCACCGGCGACGGTCGCTCTCGGCTGCGGGCGTCACGAGCCGCCGACGACCGGATCGACCGACCAGCGCTGCACGAGCCAGAAACCGAGCAGGCCCGCGGTCTCGCGCAGCACGTAGTCGGCCGTCGTCGCCGAGCCGGCACCGGACTGGGTTGGGGACGTGCGGGCCTCGATCCCCAGCGCGGACGCCATCGCCGCAGCCCGGGCCACATGCGCGGGATCGGACACGATCGTCGCCGATCGCCAGCCCCGGTCGGCCATCCGCGCGGCGAGCGCCTGCACGCTCTCCCAGGTGTCGCGGCCGGTGGCGATGGCCTCGACCGCGGCCGCGGGGACGCCGTGACCGACCAGGTAGGACCGGCCCGCCTGCGCCTCGGTGGTCACGTCGCCTTCCTGCTTGCCGCCGACGGTGACGATGCGCCCGGCGACCCCGGCGGCGTACAGCTCGGCGGCGTGCTCCAGCCGGTTGGCGAAGACCGGCGACGGGTCACCCCAGTACTGCGAGGCCCCGAGCACCACGATGAGGTCGGTTCGCCCGCGATCGTCCTGGCGCGCCGTCCAGATCACCGAGTACGTCGCCGCGGCGACGACCGCAACGGCGACGGCCACGACGGCCACGATCCCGACCAGGACCCACCGGACCCACCGCACCCGGCGGCGGACCGCCGGTGCCCGGTCGCGCACAGGGGTCGAGGTCACGCCACATTCTGACCCATCGGCCCGGGTGGGCGGCGGGGTCTCAGCCGCCGCTGACCGCCAGTTCAGCCGTGCGCAGGACGCGAGCCGCGGCCTCGTCGAGCTCGGGAGTATCCAGCCAGCCCTCGGGTACGACGACGTCGCGCGGCGGCGAGGTGCGGCCCCGCGGCCCGGCCGCGACAGCGACCGGGAAGTCCTGGTCGCCATCGATCTGGGCCAGCAACTGGTCGAGTTCCGCCAGCCCGGAAACTGTCCCGAGCGCAGCCCGAACCTGCTGCCGCACCGAGAAACCCTTGAGGTACCACGCCATGTGCTTGCGCAGGTCACGGCAGCCACGCTGCTCGCCGTACTGGGCGCACAGCAGTTCCGCATGCCGCCGCAGCACTCGCAGCACCTCGGCCAGCCGCGGTTCCGGCCGGATCGGGCGGCCGGCGAAGGCGTCGGCGAGCTGCCCGAACAGCCACGGCCGCCCCAGACAACCCCGGCCCACGACGACCCCGGCGCAGCCGGTCTCGGCGACCATGTCCAGCGCGTCCCCAGCGGTCCAGATGTCGCCGTTGCCGAGCACCGGGACGGCGGTCGGCGCCAATTCGGTCACCAGCCGCGCTATCGCGGTGCGATCGGCCCGCCCGGAGTACAGCTGCGCGGCTGTCCGGGCATGCAGCGCCACCCAGGCGACACCTTCAGCCGCAGCCGTCCGGCCGGCCTCGAGGTAGGTGAGGTGGTCGGCGTCCACTCCCATCCGCAGTTTCACCGTGACCGGTACCCGGCCGTCGGCAGCCTCGACGGCGGCGGCCACGATGGCGCGGAACAGGTCCCGCTTCCACGGCAGCGCGCTGCCGCCGCCCTTGCGGGTCACCTTGGGCACCGGGCAGCCGAAGTTCAGATCCACGTGGTCGGCGCGGTCCTCACTGACCACCAGCCGGACCGCGGCTCCCACGACGCCCGGGTCCACGCCGTACAGCTGCAGTGAGCGCGGCTGCTCGTCGGCGTCGAACTCGATCATCGACATCGTCTCGGCGTTGCGCTCCAGCAACGCCCGCGACGTGATCATCTCCGACACGTAGAGACCGGCCCCGGATTCCCGGCACAGCCGCCGGAACGCCCGATTGGTGACACCGGCCATGGGCGCCAGGACCACCGGCGGCCGCCCAGCCAGCAGCTGCGGCAGCACCGGCACCGAACCGGTCGGCGTGGGTGCGCCACGAGGAAGCTGCGTGGCCGTCACCGGACCCGCTCGCCGTCGACGGCCCGCGTCGGCCCGAAACTCTTGTGCAGGCCGGTCAGGACGATCGCGTCGGTCATCGGGTCAGCACCCGGGCAGCCGGGTCGCCAGCCACCCCTCGATCGCGTCGAGGCCGATGCGCTGCTGACTCATGGAGTCGCGTTCCCGGACGGTGACGGCCTCGTCGGTGAGGGTATCGAAGTCGACGGTCACGCAGAACGGGGTGCCGATCTCGTCCTGCCGCCGGTAGCGACGACCGATCGCGCCGGCGTCGTCGAACTCCACGTTCCACCTGCGCCGCAACGCCGCCGCGAGGTCACGGGCCTTCGGCGACAGGTCGGCGTTGCGGCTCAACGGCAGGACCGCCACCTTGACCGGCGACAGCCGGGGGTCCAGCCGCAGCACGGTGCGCTTGTCGATGCCCCCCTTGGCGTTGGGCGCCTCGTCCTCGGCGTACGAGTCCAGCAGGAAGGCCAGCACGCACCGGGTCAGTCCTGCGGCAGGTTCGATGACGTACGGAACCCACCGTTCGTTGGCCTCCTGGTCGAAGTAGGACAGGTCGACCCCGGAGTGGGCACCGTGGGTGGTCAGGTCATAGTCGGTGCGGTTGGCGATCCCTTCCAGCTCAGCCCATTCCGAGCCGGCGAACCGGAAGCGGTACTCGATGTCCACGGTGCGCTTGGAGTAGTGCGACAGCTTCTCCTTGGGGTGCTCGAAGAAGCGGAGGTTGGCCGGGTCCAGGCCGAGGTCGAGGTACCAGTCCCAACGCTGCTGCAGCCAGTACTCGTGCCACTGCTCGTCGGTCCCCGGCTTGACGAAGAACTCCATCTCCATCTGCTCGAACTCGCGGGTCCGGAAGATGAAGTTGCCCGGGGTGATCTCGTTGCGGAAACTCTTGCCGGTCTGGCCGATCCCGAACGGCGGCTTCTTGCGTGCCGCACCGGCGACGTTCTGGTAGTTGACGAAGATGCCCTGGGCGGTCTCGGGTCGCAGGTAGTGCAAGGCGGCGGCGTCGTCGACCGGGCCGACGTGGGTACGCAGCATCCCGTTGAAGTCTCGCGGCGGCGTGAACTGGCCTTTGGTCCCGCAGTTCGCGCAGGTCACGTCGGCCAGGCCGTTCGCCGGTTCGCGGCCGTGCTTGTCGGCGTACGCCTCCAGCAGCTGATCGGCCCGCCAGCGCCGGTGGCACTTCTTGCACTCGGTGAGCGGGTCGACGAATGCCTCGACGTGGCCGGATGCGGTCCACACCTGCGGCGCCAGGATGATCGCGGAGTCCAGACCCACGACGTCGTCGCGACCACGGACAACCGCCTGCCACCACTGCCGCCGGATGTTCTCCTTCAGTTCGACGCCGAACGGCCCGTAGTCCCAGGCCGAGCGCGTCCCGCCGTAGATCTCGCTGGAGGGGAAGACGAAACCCCGGCGCTTGCTGAGGTTGACGACGTTGTCGACGCGATCGGCGGGCACGGGTTCTCCACTCCGGCTGGGTGTCGGCGGGCACCGGCAGGCTATCCGCCGCGACGTGGCTACCGTCCGCCCGACCCGGCGGGGCGGGTATCCGGTGACGGCGGCGGCAGGGCCCCGAGACCGACCGTGGCGGCGTCAGCAGCCCGGTCGCTGGCGGACCGGACCGTGCCGGAGCCGTCGGCGGCCAACAGGATCTCGTACGCCGAGGGCTCGTCGAGGGCCCGCGACAGCAGCGGCACCGCCGCGATCTTCACGTCCATCGACGACAGCGCCCGACGGTAGGACCCGACATCCGACCACTGCGTCTGCAGCAGGAAGGCGGACGGGTCGTCCAGGGCCCGTCCGACGTGCGCCCTGACGAATCCCGGCCGGGCGGCCAACGCGGCGACCGCCACGCCGGCTTGCTCGACGAACGCGGGTTCGTCGAGCGCGGTCACGACGAACCGGCTGACGGCGATCATCGGCCACCTCCTGGAGTCCGGCGAGGCCGGCGAGCCGGCGTCCTCGGGGCGGCTGGGCCGAGCCGACCGCGATACGCCACCATGGGCGGCTCACGGTAGACCGGACCCGAGGTGTCGATGGCCGCTCGCCAGTCCCCACGCAAGCCGCACCGCCGCGCCAATCCGGCCCGGCCTGCCGGCACCGCAGCAGGCCCGCGCGGCGGCCGGCCCGCCACAGGCCGCTCGCAGCAGGCGCGGAGCGGGGTTCCCGGACGCCCGCCGCACGGGCGCAGCAGCGCGGCACCGACCGGTCCCCGGCGGCGACTGGAGGTCGCCAGCGCACCGGCGCTGCTGGTGCTGCACCGGCTGCCGCGCTGGCTCGTCCCGGTCATCCTCGGGGTGCTACTGGTGGTGGGCCTCGCCGTCTCCGGGCCCTGGCGTTGGCTTGGCGCGCTGGCGCTGCTGATCGTCGGCGCCTTCATCGGCTGGCTAACCGCGCTGTCCTGGCCGCTGCTGAGCGGCACCGCGCGACTGGCTCGGGTGGCCGTGTGCGGGGCCGTCGTCGGTGTCGCGGTGCTCAAGGCGCTCGGCCGGTTCTGAGACCGCCGACCGGCTCTGCGGTCGGCGTGCCGCCGCAGCCGGCACGACCCCTGCGAAGGCTCGCAGATCGACAACGATTGTCATTTCGTGGCACTCTCGGCGGGTGTCCACTGCCGCCGTGCTGCTGCAAGACGCGGCAGTCGTGCGGGGGGGCAGCACGGTGTGGTCGCAGGGCTCCCTGGAGATTCCCGCCGGGTCGCTGGTCGCCGTCGTTGGCCCGAACGGTTCGGGCAAGACGACGCTGCTGCAGGTGCTGCTGGGCCTGCTCCCGCTGTCGTCGGGCCGGGTCGAGGTCCTCGGACATCCGCCGAGCAGCGGCAACCCCCGGATCGGCTACGTACCGCAGAACTACGCCTCAGCCGCCGGCGACTGCGTCCGCTGTCGCGATCTGGTCGCGCTCGGCGTCCACGGCACCCGCTGGGGGCTGGGCCGGCTCTCGGACGACCAGCGGCAGGCGGTCGACTCCGCGCTGCACTCGGTCGGCGCCGCGTCGTACGCCCACCGGCGTATGTCGCAACTGTCCGGCGGACAGCAGCAGCGCGTGGCAATTGCCGCCGCCCTGGTGAGCTCGCCCGACCTGCTGCTGCTGGACGAGCCCCTGGCCAACCTCGACGTCCGCAATCAGCGCGAGGTGGTCGACCTGCTCGGCCAGATCGGCCGCACCCGGCAGGTGACGGTGCTGGTCGTCGCGCACGATCTCGGCCCGCTGCTCGGCGCGCTGACCGGCGTGGTCTACCTGCTCGACGGGCACCCGCACTACGCCGGCATGGACGCGGTGGCCGACGGCGGACTGCTCGACCATCTCTACGGCGCGCGGCCCCGGATCGTCCGGACCGCTCAAGGCGACCTCTTCCTGCCCACGGAGCAACGGTGAACGCGCTGCTGGCCGCGGGCTACCAGTCCGACTGGTTGCAGGTGCTGTGGACGCCGTTCATGCGCAATGCCGCCCTTGGCGGCGCGCTGGTCGCCGTCAGCGCGGGCCTGCTCGGTTATTTCGTCATCCTGCGGCAGAGTGCGTTCGCCGCACACGCGCTGGCGCACATCGGTTTTCCCGGGGCAACCGGAGCGGTGCTGGTCGGCATACCGGTCACCGTCGGTTTGCTGGTCTGCTGTGTGGCCGGGGCGCTCGCGATCGGCGCGCTGGGACGGCAGGTGCGGACCCGCGAGATCGCGACGGGGACGATCCTCGCGTTCGCCACCGGGCTCGGCGTCCTGTTCGCGACGCTGTCCAGCCGCAGCAGCGGAACGGTGACCAGCGTGCTGTTCGGCAACCTGCTGGCGATCTCGACCGGTCAGCTCGTCGTGTTCGCCGGATTCACCGTGCTGCTGCTGGCCGCCCTGGCCGTCATCGCGCGGCCGCTCGCCTTCGCCTCGCTCGATCCGGCTGTGGCGCAGGCGCGGGGCGTCCCGGTACGCGCGCTCGGGGTCGCCTTCCTGGTCATGCTCGCCCTGGTCATCACCATGGCGATCCAGGTGGTGGGCACCCTGCTGCTGTTCGCACTCGTGGTCACCCCCAGTGCGACGGCGCTGATGCTCACCGCGCGGCCCGTCCGGGTAGTGGCCGGCGGCGTCGGGATCAGCCTCGGCTCAGTTCTGGTCGGACTGGCCCTGGCCGCGATGTTCGACCTGCCCCCCAGTTTCTTCGTCGTGACGATCGCGACGGTGATCTGGCTGGTGACACTCGTGGCGACCCGGGAACGCCGTACGCCGCCGCCCGGCGCGGCCGCCGACGGTCATCACCACCACCGGACCGAGCCGGAGCTGGGAGCCACCGCATGACCGAACCGCCGGATTCGGTTCCGCCGGTGGGCCTTCGCACCACGCGGCAACGCACCGCCGTCGTCGCCGCGCTGCGCGACCTGGCGGGATTCCATTCCGCCCAGTCGCTGCACGCGATCCTGCGGGATCGCGGCGAGTCCGTCGGCCTCACCACCGTCTACCGGACTCTGCAGGCCCTCGTGGACGCGCACGAGATCGACGTCGTGCTGCGCGAGGACGGCGAGGCGTTGTACCGGCGGTGCAGCGCCACGCACCATCACCACCTGGTCTGCCGGTGTTGCGGGCGCACCGTCGAAGTCGAAGGACCCGCGGTCGAGCAGTGGACCAGCCAGGTGGCCCAGCGCAGTGGTTTCACCGACGTCAGCCACACGCTGGAGATCTTCGGCCGCTGCCCGGCCTGCTCGGGCTGACAGCGACCTGTTGACCCCGACCTCCTGGCCGGCTGAACCGCCTGGGGTGCCAACCCGATCCGCCTCGCAGCGGCGCGGCTGGCTACTCGTGCGTGGGGTCCTCGTGACCGGCGTGTTCGGCCGGCTCGAGCTGGAACGTCGAATGGGCGACGTCGAAATGGTCGCCCACGCAGCCGCACAACCGGTCCAGCAGCGGACCTGCGCCGCCGCTGTGCAGCACCTCGTCGGCCACCACCACGTGGGCGGACAACACCGGCACGCCACTGGTGATGGTCCACGCGTGCAGGTCGTGGACGTCGAGAACGCCCGGCACCTCGCGCAGGTGTCGACGCACCTCGGCCAGGTCGATCCCGCGCGGCGTGCCCTCCATGAGCACGTGCAGGCTGTCGCGCAGCAGCAGAACGGTGCGCGGCACCATCAGGCCGGCGATCACCAGGGACGCCACGACATCGGCCAGCTCCCAGCCGGTGACGGCGATGACGATGCCGGCCGACAGCGCGGCGACCGAGCCCAACAGATCGCCGAGCACCTCCAGGTACGCGCCCCGGACGTTGAGACTGTCGCCCGCCCCCTTGCGCAGCACCAGCAGACCGATGGCGTTGGCCAGCAGGCCGATTCCGGCGAAGAGAGCCAACGCAGTCCCGGAGATCGCGTCCGGTTCGTCCCAGCGCCGTACCGACTCCACCAGGACGTACCCGGCGACACCCAGCAGCAGCAACGCGTTGAACGCCGCCGCCAGCACCTCGGCTCGCAGCGTCCCGAAGGTCCGGCGCGAGGAGGGCGGTCGGGTCGCATAACTGACCGCGGCCAGCGCCAGGCCGACACCGACGACGTCGGTGAGGACGTGACCGGCGTCGGCGAACAGGGCCAGGCTCCCGGTGACCGCGGCGCCGACGATCTCGACCAGCAGGACGAACACGCCCAGGGCGAGTGCCACCGCCAACCGCCCGCGGTACCCCGGCCGGCCGGCACCAGCACCGGCGTGCTGATGCCCGCCCTGCCGCCGTACGCCGTGGTCGTGTGCGCCCGTCATCGTCCGGCCTACTCGTACGGATTCTTCGGTTTGCGGATCTCGGTGACCGTGGCAGGCTGCACCCACGGGATCGCCGCGTCGCTCGCGGTGCCCCCACCCGGCGTCCAGCGCCCGACGACCCGCACCCAGGTGTTGGCCGGCAGGTCCCGCGCTCCGATCGCCTTGACGCGCACCGTGGTCGCGTCGGCAGCGCAACAGGTCAGCGACAATCGTGTCAGCCACCAGCCCCCGGCAGGATCCGGCGTCACGAAACCCACCAACTGCACGGTTCGGCCCTGCAGCGTGAGCCCGGCGTCCCACACCGCTCGAGCGGCATAGTCCGCCAGCAGCAACGGGACCGGGTCGGTGGCCGGCAGCGGGGGTGCCTTCGGACTCGCCGGCGCAGCGACGTTGGTGGTGGCCCGGGCAGCGGTGTAGGCACCCAGCGACGGCGGCGCGATGACGAAGATCGCGACGATGGGCACCAGCAGCAACCAGGCGCTGCGCGACCCGCCGCGATGACGGTGGCCGTGCTCAGGCGCCGACTCCTCGGACCGGCCGGACTGCCGCAGGACATCGGCGATCAGCAGCAGGCCGAGGGCGACGAGCAGGCCGCCGCTGGCCAACAGCCACGGGCGCATCGACTCCTTCACGTAGCTCAGGTACGTGTCGTCCCAGCAGATCCGCAGCACTGCGCCGCCGACCAGGACCAGCACGATGCCTTGCACGTCGCGCTTCACGTCAGCAGCCACCACCCGACCAGCACGCTGAACCCGACGGCGACCACGAACGTCGCCGGGGCGAAGCGAGCCGCGAACGCGCGGCCGAAGGTCCCCGACTGCAACACGATGAGCTTCACGTCGACCATCGGACCGACCACGAGGAACGCCAGCCGGGCGGTGAGGGAGAACTGGGTGAGACTGGCCGCGACGAATGCGTCGGCCTCCGAACAGATCGCCAGCACGACCGCCAGTGCAGCCAGCCCGAGTACCGACAGCAGCGGCTTGTCGGCCAGCGCCTGCAGCCACTGCTGCGGGACGACGACGTTGAGAGCAGCTGCGGTCAGCCCGCCGACGACCAGGAAACCACCGGCGTGCAGGAAGTCGTGAGTCACGGTGAGCCGGAACGTATGACGGCGGTTGACCCCGACCAGGTGGTCGCGGCGCGGAATTCGCAACCAGCGTTCGCGGCCCAGTCGCAGCCAGAGCCACCCCATGGTCATCGCGACGGCCAGCGACGCGATCAGCCTGGCCCACACCAGCTGCGGATTCCCGGGGAAGGCGACGTACGTCGACACGAGGACAACCGGGTTGACCGCCGGGGCGGACAGCAGGAACGCCAGCGCGGCCGCGGGCGTGACGCCGCCGGCCATGAGGCCGCCGGCGACCGGGACCGAGGCACATTCACAGCCGGGCAACACGACGCCGGCGGCGCTGGCGACCGGGACGGCGAGGACCTTGCGGCGCGGCAACGCCTTGTCCCAGAACGAGGTCGGCACGAACGCGGCGATGGCTCCGGACAGCAGGACTCCCAGCACCAGGAACGGCAGAGCCTGGACCACGATCGAGACAAAGATCGTCGCGCCGGTCTGCACCGCCTCGTTGCCCTCGATCAACGCGGCGAGCGGCCGCTGACCGAGCAGCAGGACGACCAGTCCCGCCGTCAGCAGTTCCAGCGCGCCTGGCCGGTAGCGCCGCCGGTCGCGCTGCGCGGCAGCGCCGTCCGGCTCGGCCAGCAGCCCCGTGCGATCCGGCATCACGGTGCCGCGCCGACGATCCCGCCGTACCGGCGATCGCGCGAGGCGAAGATCTCGCAGGCGTGCCACAGGTGCCGCCGGTCGAACTCGGGCCACAACGTGTCGAGGAACACCAGTTCGGCGTAGGCGGACTGCCAGAGCAGGAAGTTGCTGGTGCGCTGCTCCCCGGAGGACCGGACGAACAGGTCGACGTCGGGCATGTCCGGTTCGTCGAGGTAGCGCCCGAGCAGCCGTTCGTCCACCTTGTCCGGGCGGATTCGCCCCGCGGCGACCTCCCGGGCGATGGCCGCGGCAGCGTCGGCGATCTCGGCGCGCCCGCCGTAGTTGACACACATGGTCAGCGTCAGCGTCCGGTTCGCCGCGGTCAGCTCTTCGGCGACCAGGAGTTCGTCGATGACGGACTTCCACAGCCGGGGCCGGCGACCCGCCCAGCGCACCCGGACGCCGAGCTCGTTCATCTCGTCACGGCGACGGCGGATGACGTCACGGTTGAAGCCCATGAGGAATCGGACCTCGTCCGGCGACCGCCGCCAGTTCTCGGTCGAGAACGCATAGGCGGACAACCACGACACGCCCAGTTCGATCGCACCGTGCACGCAGTCGAGCAGGCTGGCTTCGCCTGCCTCATGGCCTGCAGTGCGGGGCAGGCCCCGTTGTTGCGCCCACCGCCCGTTGCCGTCCATGACGACCGCGACGTGCCGCGGGACCAGTGCCGGCGGGATCGCCGGCGGAGTGGCTCCGCTGGGATGCGGCGTGGGCGGGCGGCGAGGCAGGCGTGACACGAGGTCATCCTGACACCGCGGGCCGCCGGATCCCGGTCAGCCACAGCACGCCGACGGCCTCGCGGTCAGCTGCGGTCGACCAGCGGCAGGGAGCGCAGGCCGCGCTCCAGGTGCCACTGCAGGTACGCCGCGACCAGCCCACCGGCCTCCCGCCGATGCCGGTGCTCGCTGGCATCGGCGACGTCCCAGTCACCGGACAACAGCGCGCCGAGCAGAACCAGGGTGTCCGGGGCGGGGGCGGCCGACCCCGGCGGGCGGCAGTCGGCGCACACCGCGCCGCCGGAACCCAGCGAGAACGCCCGGTGCGGACCGGCGGAACCGCATCGCGCGCACCGGTCGAACGACGGCGACCAGCCGGCGATTGCCAAGGACCGCAACAGGTAAGCGTCCAGCACCAGCCCGGCCGCGTGCTGTCCGCTGACCAGCGCCCGCAGTCCACCGACGAGCAGCAGGTACTGCTGCGTGGCCGGCTCCCGCTCTTCCGGTGTCAACCGCTCGGCGGTCTCCAGCATCGCCGTGCCCGCCGTCCAGCGCGGGTAGTCGCCGGCGAGCGTGGCACCGAACGCGGTGAGCGATTCGACCTGCGTCACCGTGTCCAGCGAACGCCCGACGTACAACTGCGCGTCGACATGGCCGAACGGTTCCAGTCGTGAGCCGAAGCGGCTCGAGGTACGGCGTACCCCCTTGGCCACCGCCCGCACCCGGCCGTGAGTTCTGGTGAGCAGCGTGATGATCCGGTCGGCCTCACCCAACCGCTGGGTGCGCAGCACGACGGCGTCGTCACGGTAGACCGGCACGCTGCCATGGTCGCAGCCGCGCCGGCGGCCTGCCGCACGGCGCGCGTCAGACGTCGCGCGCCGCGCAGCGGGCAGGATCGCCGTATGCGCTTCCTGCCGCGCCGGCGTACGGCGGAACCTGCCCCGCCCGTAGCGCAGCCGAGCCCGGCGGCCGAGGTCGCCGACGCCGCCGTCCCGCCGGTGCCGACCGCCAGTAGCGATCAGGTCCAGTTCGTGGCGTTCCACCCGCGTTGGCTCCGGCGTGCCACCGTGCTGGTGCTGCTGCTGGTCGTGGCGTGGCGGGTGGCGGACTGGCTGTTCGGCCAGGTGTCGGACTTCCTCTTCCTGCTGCTGCTGGCCTGGTTGATCTCCATCGCGTTGGAGCCGTTCGTCCATGCGATGGCACGGCGCGGCATGCGCCGGGGTGCGGCCACCGCCATCGCCCTGTTTGCCCTCCTGCTGCTGGCGCTGGCGTTCTTCGCGGTGCTCGGCGGGCTGCTCTTCACCCAGGTTTCCGGGCTCATCACGTCGCTGCCGTCGCTGATCAACGATGTCGTCACCTGGGTCAACGACACGTTCCACACCACGATCGACCCGCAACAGATCACCGACCAGCTCAATCTGACCCCGGAGCAGATCGCGAGCCTCGCCAGCAATGTCGCCGGCGGGTTCTTCGGAATCGTCACCTCGATCGTGGGGGTCGCGTTCAACGCGCTGACCGTGCTGGTGTTCGCCTTCTATTTCTCCGCCGACGGCCCTCGGTTGCGGCAGACGATCGCGTCCTGGTTGCCGCCGCGGCAGCAGCGCGTCTTCGTCACGGTATGGGAGATCGCCGTGGTCAAGGCCGGCGGCTTCGTCATCTCCCGGGCGGGCCTGGCCGTGCTGTCCGCGGCATTCCACGCGCTGTTCTTCCTGCTGATCGACGTGCCGTACTGGCTGCCCATGGGCCTGTTCGCGGGCATCACCAGCCAGTTCATCCCGACGATCGGGACCTATCTCGGTATCGCCGTACCCGCACTCTTCGCCGCCTTCGACGACCCGATCGACGTGGTCTGGATCGTGCTGTTCGCGACGGTGTACCAGCAGGTGGAGAACTACATCTTCACCCCGCGCGTCAGCCGCGCCACGATGAACATCCATCCGGCCATCGCGCTGGGCTCGGTCTTCGTCGGCGCCGCCATCTTCGGCGTCCTCGGCGCCCTGATCGGCATCCCGATCGCCGCGGCCGTCATCGCGGTGATCGAGACCTACGGCCGGCGCTACGACCTGGTCCCCGAACTCGCGACCGTGCACGAGGAGGTCGCCGCCGCGGCGAGCGAGGCGAGCGCCACGGCGACGACGACGGCGCCGACCGGCCCCGACTGACCGACACCGGCAGCGGCGCCAGCGGCTGCAGCTGGCAGAAACCCGGCAGCCCTCAGAAACCCAAGCGGCGCAACTGCTTCGGGTCGCGCTGCCAGTCCTTGGCCACCTTCACCCGCAGGTCGAGGTAGACCGGCGTCCCGAGCAGTCGCTCGATCTGCACTCGAGCACGGGTTCCCACCTCTCGCAGCCGGGCGCCACCGGCCCCGATCACGATGCCCTTCTGGCTGGGGCGCTCGACGTACACGATCGCCTCGATGTCGACCAGCGGGCGGTCGGCGGACCGGCCCTGCCGCGACCCCAGCTGCTCGACCACGACCGCGATCGAATGCGGCAACTCGTCGGTGACGCCCTCCAGCGCGGCTTCGCGGATGAGTTCGGCGACCATGACCTCTTCCGGCGAATCGGTGAGTTCGCCGTCCGGGTACAGCACCGGGCCCTCGGGCAACCGCGCCACCAGCAGGTCCGCCAACAACGGGACCTGGTCGCCGGAGATCGCGCATACCGGCACCACCTCGGCCCACGACAGCCCGCATTCGGCGCCGAGCTCCACCGCCTGCACCAGGGCCCGGGCGACCCCGTCGCGACCGACCCGGTCCGTCTTGGTCACGACCGCGAACACCGGAGTGCCGATCCCCGCGAGCGCCCGGGCGATGAAACGGTCACCGGGACCGACCTTCTCGTCGGCGGGCAGGCACAGCACCACGAGGTCGACCTCGGCCCACGTCGCCCGCACCAGATCGTTGAGCCGTTCACCGAGCAGCGTCCGCGGCTTGTGCAGGCCGGGGGTGTCGACGAGGACCAGCTGCGCATCCAGGCGATGAACGATGCCGCGGATCGTGTGACGGGTCGTCTGCGGCCGGCTCGAGGTGATGGCGATCTTCTCGCCGACCAGGGCGTTGGTGAGCGTGGACTTCCCCGCGTTGGGCCGCCCGACGAGGCTGGCGAAGCCCGACCGGTGGGCGGGCACCTGCGACGTCACCGGCTCATTGTGACGGTCCGGCACCGCGACCGTTCCCCGGGCGGGCGCCGGGGACCGCGGGTATGGTCCGCGGAGCCTGCCGCTGTCGAGACGGGGTGGATGACGTGCTCGCGTTCGACGACGTGGTCAAGCAGTACGCCGGCGGCACCGTCGCTGTCGACCACCTCAGCCTCGTCGCGCCGACCGGCCGGATCACCGTCCTGGTCGGACCGTCCGGCTGCGGCAAGACGACGTCGCTGCGGATGATCAACCGCATGATCACGCCCACCAGCGGCCTGATCACCATCGACGGCGTCGACATCGCCAGCACCAACGCCGCGCAACTGCGGCGCGGCATCGGGTACGTCATCCAGCACGCCGGGCTGTTCCCGCACCGCACGGTGATCGACAACGTGGCGACGGTCCCCCGCCTGCTGCGCTGGGACCGCCGGCGGCGGCGGGCGCGCGCGCTGGAGCTGCTGGATCGCGTCGGTCTGTCGGCGGAGTTCGCCGATCGGTATCCCGCCCAGCTGTCCGGCGGGCAACAGCAGCGGGTGGGCGTCGCCCGGGCACTGGCGGCCGACCCGCCGGTCATGCTCATGGACGAGCCGTTCAGTGCGGTGGACCCGGTCGTGCGGGAGCAGCTGCAGGAGGAGTTCCTGCGGTTGCAGGCCGAGTTGGGCAAGACCATCGTCTTCGTCACTCACGACATCGACGAGGCCATCCGGCTCGGCGACCAGGTCGCCGTCCTGCGGGTCGGCGGCACGCTGGCCCAGCTGTCCGCGCCCGAGCAGTTGCTGCACGACCCCGTCGACGACTTCGTGGCCGGATTCGTCGGACGCGATCGCGGCTACCGGGCGCTCAGTTTCCTGCCGGCGGTCGACCTACCGCTGCAGGCAGAACCGACCGTGGTCCTCGGTGCCGACGCGGCCGATGCCCGGCGAACCGCGGTCGACGACTGGCTGCTGGTGGTCGGGCCCGAGCGGGGCGAGCCGGTGGGCTGGGTCGACGTACGCCGGCTGACCACCGTGGTCGATGCCGCCCTGCTGCATCGGGGTGGCACCGTGGCGCGCACCGACGGTTCCATGCGGGCCGCGCTGGACGCCGCGCTCTCGTCGCCGGCCGGCCGCGGCGTGATCGCCGACCCGACCGGCCGGTTCGCCGGCGTGGTCCGCCCGGCGGCCGTGCTCGCTGCCCTGCCGGACGCGACAGCGGCCGGCCCCACGACACCGCCGGCTGCGACAGCGGCCGGCCCCACGACACCGCCGGCTGCGACAGCGGCTGGCCCGAATTCGCGGCCGACGTGATCGACTACCTGCGCGACAACGCCGGGACGATCTGGGAGCTGGCCCGCGCCCACATGGTCCTCGCGGCGGTGCCGACCGTGGTGGGCCTCCTCATCGCGGTGCCGATCGGCTGGATCGCCCGGGCACACCCGGCGCTACGAGTGACCTTTGTATCGGTCTCCGGCCTGCTGTACACGATTCCGTCGCTGGCCTTGTTCGTCGCCCTACCGACGCTCATCGGCACCCGGATCCTCGACCCGCTCAACGTGGTTGTCGCCCTGACGATCTACACCGTGGCCCTCCTGGTCCGCACCGTCGTCGACGGTCTCGACTCGGTACCGGCCGACGTCCGGGCGGCGGCTACGGCGATGGGCTACCGACCGGTGCGCCGGCTGCTGCAGGTGGAGCTGCCGGTTGCGGTTCCCGTCGTCGGCGCCGGCGTCCGCGTCGCCGCGGTCACCAACGTGAGCATCGTGTCGGTCGCCGCCCTGATCGGGGTGCCGCAGCTCGGACAGCTGCTGACGCAGGGCTTCCAGCTCGCGTCGTGGCCGCCCATCATCACCGGCATCGTCGGGTGCGTCGTGGTGGCCGTCGTGTTCGACATCGTCGTCATGGTCGTCGTCCACTACCTGACCGGATGGCAACGGGCCGGAGCACACCGGTGACCGGCCAGGTCTGGGCGTGGCTGACCGATCCAGCGCACTGGAGCGGCAGCGACGGCATCGCCCGGCGCATCGTCGAGCACGTCGCCTATTGCCTTGTCGCCGTGGGTGTCGCGGCACTGATCGCTGTGCCGCTGGGCCTGCTGATCGGCCATACCGGTCGCGGGACCGTCCTGATCGCCAGCACGGCCAACGCGTTGCGGGCGCTGCCCACCCTGGGTCTGGTCATCCTGCTGGTCCTGCTGGTGTCGCCCCATCTGGGCGGCGATCTGGCGTTCGTCGGGCCAGCCATCGCCGTCCTGGTCCTGCTGGCGATCCCCTCGATCCTCGCCGGCACCTACGCCGGCGTACGGCAGGTCGATCCCGCGGCGCGCGACGCCGCCCGCGGGATGGGGCTGTCGGGCTGGCAGGTGTTGTGGCAGGTCGAGGTCCCGGGGGCGACAGCGTTGATCATGTCGAGCATCCGGTCGGCCATGTTGCAGGTGGTCGCGACCGCGACGATCGCCGCGTACGTCTCGCTCGGCGGGCTGGGCCGGTTCCTCATCGACGGTCAAGCCGTCCGCGACTATCCGCAGATGCTCGGCGGTGCCGTGCTGGTGGCTGTGTTGGCGCTGGTCGTGGATCTGCTGCTCATCGCCGTACAGCGGTTCGCGACGCCGCGGGGGCTGCGAGTCGCGCGGTGGCGCGGCAGCCGGCGCCGTCGTCGTGCGTTAGCCTGACTCCACATTTTCGATAGGAGATCATCGTGAAGCGAATCGTCCTTGGTGTGGTAGCGGCCGTAGCGACCGTGGGGCTCGCCGCCTGCGGCAGCAGCGATCCACTCGCCAGCGGCTCGTCGGCTTCGGTCAGTTCCGGCGGCCCCATCACGGTGGGTTCGGCGAACTTCCCGGAGAACGTGCTGCTCGCGGAGATCTACGCCCAGGCGCTGCAGGGCCAGGGAATCCAGGTGAGCAAGAAGCTCAACATCGGGTCTCGGGAGACCTACCTGCCGGCGCTGCAGGACGGCTCGATCAACCTCATCCCCGAATACACCGGTGTGTTGCTGCAGTACTTCGACAAGTCCGCGACCGCGTCGTCGCCGGACGACGTATACGCCGCCCTGCAGAAGGCGCTGCCCACGACCTTGACCGTCCTGGCCAAGTCTCCGGCCCAGGACAAGGACTCGCTCGTGGTGACCAAGCAGACCGCGACGCAGGACAAGCTCACGACGATCGCCGACCTGGGGCCCTACGCGTCGCAGCTGGTCCTCGGCGGTCCGCCGGAGTTCAAGACCCGCCCGACCGGCGTCCCCGGCCTCACCTCGGTGTACGGCCTGACGTTCAAGGAGTTCAAGCCACTGGACACCGCGGGCCCGCTCACCGTGCAGGCCCTGAAGAACGGCCAGGTCCAGGTCGCGAACCTCTTCTCGACCGACGCCGCGATCGTCGCCAACGACTTCGTCGTCCTCGACGACCCGAAGAACCTCTTCGGTTCGCAGAACGTCGTCCCGCTGCTGGCGAAGGCGAAGGCCGACCCCACCGTCACCGCCACCTTGAACAAGGTGTCCGCGGCGCTGGACACCACGCAGCTGACCGCACTCGTCGGCCGGGTGCAGCTGGACAAGGCCGACCCCGCCACGGTGGCCAAGGACTGGCTGACCAGCAAGAACCTGGCCTGAGTCAGGTCACCGGAACGGCGGGCCCAGGCGCCGGCCCGTCGTTCCGGTGGCAGGGCAGCACGGGGCGCATCAGGTTCGGTGCGGCCAGGTCCGGTGCTATCAGGTTCGGGTGTCAGGTTCCGTTGGTGTCAGGTTCGGTGGCGGCCGGTGACGTCGCCGCGGAGCCCGGCCAGCAGGACCGGCACGTCCGTGCCGCCGGCCTCGCGCAGCACCGCGAGATCGGTGGGCGGCACCGACGCGGCGGCGGTCACCACGGCGGCCGCTTCGATTCCGCGAGCGCCGGCGGCGATCGCCTGCGCCACAGCCAGTTGCAGCGCCGATAGCGCGAGGCTGGTCAGGCCCACGGTGGCCGCGCTGTAGGTCCGGCCCGTCTCGTCGCGGACGGCCGCGCCCTCCGCGGCGTCCACCCGCGCGCGGGCCCCGCGCGCGAGCGTGACGAGCTTGGCGTCCTCGGCTGTGACCGGCGACGACTCAACCATCGACTCCCCCGTCGGCTCAGCCATCGACGGCCGTCCCGGCACTGGCAGGAGCGACGCGATCCCCGGTGGTGGCCTGGTCGCGACGCTCCGGCGGCGCGACCGGCGCCGGCCGAACCAGCACCGTGACCACCCGGTTGCGCCGGCCGGCGGCCGACTCCGCCACGAGCTGACGGCCTTCGACCTCGACGAGGGCGCCGGGAATGGCGACGCGGCCCAGCCGCTTGGCGAGCAGGCCGCCGACGGTGTCGACGCCTTCCTCCTCGCCGACCACGTGCAGCCCGACCAGGTCGGCGAAGTCGTCGACCTGCATCCGGGCGCTGACCCGCCAGGCACCGCCGGGCAGTTCCTCCACCTCCGGCGCCTGGGTGTCGTACTCGTCGGCGATCTCCCCGACGATCTCCTCGAGGATGTCCTCGATCGTGACGATGCCGGCGGTACCGCCGTACTCGTCGACGACCACGGCCATGTGCACGCGTTCGGCCTGCATGTCGCGCAGCAACTCGCCGGCGGGTTTGGAATCCGGCACGTAGGAAGCCTTGCGCATCAAGGACTCCACCCGCTCGGTCTGCTCGGCCTCGTGATGCTCGAAGACCCGCCGGGCGATGTCCTTGAGGTACACGATGCCCACGACGTCGTCCGGGCCGCCGCCGACCACGGGGATACGGGAGTAACCCGAGCGCAGCCCGAGGGACAACGCCTGCCGCAGCGTCCGGGTGCGCTCCACGAAGACCATCTCGGTCCGGGGCACCATCACCTCACGCGCGATCGTGTCGCCCAGTTCGAACACCGAGTGGATCATCTGGCGCTCGTCGTCCGCGATGACCTCGGCCGCTCCGGCCTGATCCACCAGGTCACGCAACTCCGCCTGGGTGGCGAACGGGCCTTCGCGGTAGCCGCGGCCGGGGGTGATCGCGTTGCCGATGATGATGAGCAGGCGCGACACCGGGCCCAGCAGCGTCGCCAGCGCCCCGGCGAAGCCCGCCCAGCGCAACGACACCCGCTCGGCATGCTGGCCGCCGATCGTCCGCGCGGCGACACCGATGCCGACGTACGAGATGACGACCATGACGGCGACCGCGAGCGCGACCGCCCAGCCCACCGGCCACGGCAGCGCGTCGACGCAGACGAACGTCGCGACGGCGACCGCCGACACCGAGGTGACGATCCCGAGGAACAGCAGGACGGTTACCACGCGGACCCGGTCGACCAGCACCCGGGACAACCGCTGGGCGCCACGGACTTCGTCGCGTCGCAACTCCTCGACCCGGGTCCGCGACACCCGGGTCAGCGCCGTTTCGACCATCGCGAACAGCGACGACAACGCCACCAGCACGGCCGCCAGCGCGATCAGCCAGCCGTCGGTGGCGCTCATCGTCGCCCACCCGGGGTCCGCTGTCCTTCCCACTCGGCGAGCAGGCGAGCCTGCAGCGTGAACATCTCCTGCCGTTCCGCCGGCTCGGCATGGTCGAAGCCGACCAGGTGCAGGATCCCGTGGGTCAGCAGCAGGGCGAGTTCCTCACCGAGCGACTTGCCGGCCTGCACGGCCTGCCGTACCGCCACCTGCGGGCAGATCACGACGTCGCCGAGCATGCCCTCCTCGGGCTCGGCGTCGTCGCGGGCCGGCCGCAGCTCGTCCATCGGGAACGACATCACGTCGGTCGGGCCCGCCTCGTCCATCCATCGCACGTGCAACTCGGTCATCGCCGGTTCGTCCTTCAGCACCACCGACAACTCCGCCAGCGGGTGGATCCGCAGGCGGTCGAGCAGGTAGCTCGCTTGCTGTTGCAACGCAACGAGATCGACGTCGACGCCGGACTCGTTGTTGACTTCGACGGTCACGACGTCACCGGCCCCGCGCGGCACGGACCGGGGTGCTGACCGGCGCCTCGCCGTCGGCCGAGACCCGTTCGTCGTACACGCCGTACGCCTCGACTATCGCCGCGACGAGCTTGTGCCGCACCACGTCGTGGGCCGACAGCCGGCAGAAGGCGACGTCGTCGACCTCCGACAGGATCTCCTGCACCACCCGCAGCCCGCTCGCGGTGCCCGCCGGCAGGTCGACCTGGGTCACGTCGCCGGTCACGACCATGGTGGAACCGAAACCCAACCGGGTGAGGAACATCTTCATCTGCTCCGCCGAGGTGTTCTGCGCCTCGTCGAGAATGATGAACGCGTCGTTGAGGGTGCGGCCGCGCATGTAGGCCAGCGGTGCCACCTCGATCGTGCCGCTGGTGATCAGCCGGGGAATCGAATCGGGGTCCACCATGTCGTGCAACGCGTCGTACAGCGGCCGCAGGTAGGGGTCGATCTTCTCGCTCAGCGTGCCGGGCAGGAAGCCCAGCCGCTCGCCGGCCTCGACCGCCGGCCGGGTCAGGATGATGCGGTTGACCCGCTTGGACTGCAGAGCCTGAACCGCCTTGGCCACCGCGAGGTACGTCTTGCCCGTACCAGCCGGACCGATCCCGAACACGATGGTGTGGGCGTCGATGGCGTCGACGTACTTCTTCTGTCCCAGCGTCTTCGCCCGAATGGTCCGGCCCCGGCTGCTGAGGATGTTCGCCGTCAGGACCTGCGAGGGGCTGGCCTCGGCGCTGGCGCGCAGCATGGCGATCGACCGCTCGACCGAATCGGGTGTCAGGGCCTGCCCGGTCCGCAGCACCGTCAGCAGCTCCGCCACCAGCAGCTCGACGAGCCCGACGTCGGCCGGCGTGCCGGTCACCGTGATCTCGTTGCCGCGGGCGTGCACGTCGGTGTGCGGGAAGGCCGACTCGATGACCCGCAGCAACTCGTCACCGGGGCCCAGCACGGCCACCATGGGCTGCGAGGCAGGGATGACGATCTTGGCCTGCGCTTCGGGAGTACTCGTCATGGGCGGGCCTGCTGCAGGCCGCTGTCCTGCCCTTCCGTGGTCGACTGCGAGGACGAGCTGTTCGGACGGCCATGGTACGGCGCCGTACGCCGCTGACGCCCGGTCGTTCGCCGCCTCGACGCAGCAGCGGCGCTCAGCCGGGCGGCCACGCCAGGTCTCGTCCGCCGAGGACGTGGGCATGCACGTGCAGCACGCTCTGGCTGGCGTCGCGGCCGGTGTTGAAGACGAGCCGGAAGCCCCCGGTGAGCTGCTCCTGAGCGGCCACCCGGGCCGCCGCGTCGAGCACGGCACCGGCCAGGGCGGGGTCGGTGGCGGCCAGTGACCCGACGTCGGCGTGGTGGGTCTTCGGTACGACCAGGACGTGGACCGGCGCCTGTGGCGCGACGTCGCGAAAGGCCAGCACGTCGGCGTCCTCGAGGACCACCGTCGCCGGAATCTCACCGGCGACGATGCGGCAGAAGAGGCAGTCGTTCACGGCGCGGATCCTCGCAGGTCCCCGCTCAGGTCCACCGGCCGGTCGCCGCGAGGACCACGGCGGCCGCCGCGGTGCCGGCCGTCGACGTCCGCAACACCGTCGGGCCCAGTCGTACGGCGAGTCCACCCGCGGCCACGAAGCCCGCGAGTTCATCGTCGTCGATGCCGCCCTCGGGGCCGACCACGATGACCACGTCGCCGGCCTCCGGCAGCCGCATCGCGGCCAGCCGTAGCGCCGCGGACTCGTGCAGCACCAGGCCGAGCCGCGCCGACCGCAGCAGCTGGTCGACCTCGGCCGTGCTGGCGACACCGGTGACCTCCGGGACGCGGGCCCGTCGCGCCTGCTTGCTGGCCTCCCGGGCGCTCGCCCGCCACCGCGCGAGGCCCCGTTCCGCCCGCTGCACGTCCCACCGGGCCACGCTGCGGGCGGCCGCCCACGGGACGATCACGTCCGCGCCGACCTCGGTCAGCGTCTCCACGGCGGTCTCGCCCCGGTCCCCCTTCGGCAGCGCCTGGACGACGACCACCCGAGGCTGCGGCGGTGGCTCGTGGTGCACCCGGCCGACCTCGACGGTGAGCTGGTCGCGACCGGCGACCTCGGCGACCACGCCGTGGGCTCGGGTGCCTGCCCCGTCGACCAGTTCCACCGGTTCCCCGACCCGCAGCCGGCGCACCGTCACCGCGTGCCGTCCCTCGGCTCCGTCCAGCACGATGCGACCCCCGGCGACGGAGTCGAGGACCTGCGGCGCGACGAGGAAGACCGGCGGACTCACTTGCCGGTGAACGCATCCCGCAGGCGGGCGAACAGGCCGTGCTGCCCGTTGGACAGGTCTCCGCTGGGCGATTCCTCGCCGCGCAGCGCGGCGAGTTCGCGCAGCAGTTCCTCCTGCCGGGCGTCGAGTCGCTGCGGTGTCTGGACGTCGACGTGGACGTGCAGGTCGCCGCGTCCACTGCCGCGCAGGTGGGGAACTCCCTTGCCGCGCAATGTGATCACCGACGCCGATTGGGTACCCGGGCGCAGCTCGACCTGCTCGGCGCCGTCCAGGGTCTGCAGTTCCAGCGTGTGGCCGAGGGCGGCCGCGGTCATCGGCACCGTCACCGTGGCGTGCAGGTCGTCACCGCTGCGCGAGAACACCGGGTGGTCGAGCTGCACGATCTCGACGTACAGGTCCCCGGGCGGCCCACCGCCGGGGCCCACCTCGCCCTCGCCGGTCAACTGGATACGCACCCCGGTCTCGACGCCGGGTGGGACCTTGACCGACAGCGTGCGACGGGTCCGGACCCGGCCGTCGCCGGCGCACTCCGGACACGGGTGCGGGATGAGGGTGCCGAAGCCCTGGCACTGCGGGCACGGCCGGGCTGTCATGACCTGGCCGAGGAACGACCGCTGCACGCTCTGCACCTCACCGCGGCCGCGGCACATCGTGCAGGTCACGACCTCGGTGCCCGGCGACGTCCCCGCCCCGTGGCAGGACGGACAGCCGACCGCGGTGTCGATGGTCAGCTCGCGGACCGAGCCGAACGCCGCGTCGGCCAGTTCCACGTCGAGCCGGATCAGGGCGTCCTGGCCGCGACGGGTACGGGGCCGGGGTCCGCGAGTGCCGGCACCACCGAAGAACGCGTCCATGATGTCGCCGAAACCGAAGGCGCCGGCACCTGGCCCGAAGCCGCCGCCGGCTGCGCGCGGGTCGCCGCCGAGGTCGTACACCTGCCGCTTCTCCGGGTCGGACAGCACCTCGTACGCCGCGGTCACTTCCTTGAACCGGTCCTGGGTGGCCGGATCGGGGTTGACGTCGGGGTGCAGTTCCCGCGCCAGCCGCCGGTAGGCGCGCTTGATCTCGTCGGGGGCGGCGTCACGCGCCACGCCGAGCACTGCGTAGTAGTCGGTCGCCACGGTGTTGGTCGGTGCCCCTCAGTCGTCGTATGTCGTCGTCGTACGTCGTTTTCGTCGGTATGTGGTCGTGGGTCGTCGTCGTGCGGCGAACCGCCGGACGACGGCCCGGATGGCGCTACTGCTCGGTCAACAGATGCCCGAGGTAGCGCGCGACGGCTCGCACCGCCCCGATGGCCCCGGGATAGTCCATGTGCGTGGGACCGACGACGCCCAGCCGGGCCACGGCCTGATCGGCCCGGCCGTAACCCATCGTCACCACCGAGGTGGCCGACAGCCCCTCGACGGTGTTCTCGTGGCCGATACGGACGGTCAGCAGATCCGGCGAGGTCGCCTCGCCGAGCAGGGTCAGCAGGACGACCTGCTCCTCCAGTGCTTCCAGCACGGGCCGGATCGTCGAGGGGAACGCATCGCCGAAGCGGGCCAGGTTTGCCGTCCCGGTGAGGACGACGCGCTCCTCGGCGCGTTCGACCACCGTCTCCAGCAGGGTCGCGAGGACCGCGGCGACCGCAGGTCGGGCGGCCGGATCGAACCGCAACGGCAGCTCGGCCACGCCGTCGGCGACCTCGGCGAACCGGCGGTTGCCGACCGCGCCGTTGATCGCGGTCCGCAGCTCGACGAGGGTCGCCTCCTCCAGCGGCGCGGGCACCTCGACCACCCGCTGCTCGACGCGACCGGTGTCGGCGATGAGCACGAGCATCAACCGGGTGGGGGTGAGGGCGACCAGCTCGATATGACGCACGCTGGAACGCACCAGCGACGGGTACTGCACCAGCGCGACCTGCTTGGTCAGCTGGGACAGCAGGCGGACCGTGCGGACCAGGACGTCGTCGAGGTCGACGGCCTCGTCCAGGAAGGTGTGGATCGCCCGCCGCTCGGCCGGTGACATGGGCTTGACGCCGGCCAGCCGGTCCACGAACAGCCGGTAACCCTTGTCGGTCGGGACCCGTCCGGCGCTGGTGTGCGGCTGCGCGATGTAGCCCTCGTCCTCCAGCGCGGCCATGTCGTTGCGGATCGTCGCCGGGGACACGCCGAGCCGGTGCCGGTCGGCGATCCCCTTGGAGCCGACCGGCTCACGGTTCTCCACGTAGTCCTCGACGATGGCGCGCAGGACGGCGAGCTTGCGGTCGTCGAGCATCTCGCCACCTCCTGACAGGGCGCCGGATCGTCGTGAGCACACCGCACTTGGCACTCGGGTAGGCCGAGTGCCAAGTGTACGACTGGTCCCGCCGCGACCCCGGCCTCGCCGCGGCGTGGGAGCAGCGTCGTACGCTCCGGCTCGCCCACCCCGCACACCTCCAAGGAGGCGGTCAGCGCATGGCCACCGGCACCGACGACGTCCTCGCCGCGATGCGTCGCAGCCACGACCGGCTCAGCGCCCGGGTGCGCCTGCTGGACGAGGAGGACCTCCGCCGGCCCTCCGGCGCCGCCCAGTGGACCGTCGCGCGGGTACTCAGCCACCTCGGCAGCGGGTCGCAGATCGCGCAGGCCAACCTGCAGGTCGCGCTCGGCGGCGCCGACGACCGCGGCCCGGATTTCAACCAGGGGATCTGGGCGCGGTGGGACGCGATGACGCCGGAGGACCAGGCCGCGGGATTCGTCCGCGCCAGCCGTGACCTCGTCGAGGGATACGAGGCACTCACCCCGCAGGAACGGGCGGACATCCGCTTCCGGTTGGGGTTCTTCGCCGAGCCGGTCGACCTGGCGACGTCTGCGGGCCTTCGCCTGGTCGAACTGGCCCTGCACAGCTGGGACATCGACGTGGCCTTCGACTCGGCCGCAACGATTCCCGCCGACCTCGCCGGCATCGCGGTGGACCGGATCGGGACCATCCTGGGCCGCATCGGCAAACCGGAGGCGGTGGCCGGGCGTTCGGTACGGCTTCGGCTCGACACGGTCGCGCCGCAGACCAGCCGGGGGCTGGTCATCGACGGCACGGTCCGGTTCGACACGGTCCCCGACGAACCCGACGGAGTCGTGGCGATGCCTGCCGAGGCCCTGTTGCGACTGCTGGGCGGCCGGCTGTCGGCCGGCCCCCACACCCCGGCCGGCGTGACGATCGGTGGCCCGATCACCCTGGACGAGTTGCGTGGCGTGTTCGGCGGCTACTGAGCGCGCGGCGACGTCAGGTCGTAGACGGTCACGCCGCCCACGGTTGTGGCGGTGAAGGTGTCACCGACCCAGGTTGCTATCTGGTTCGCCACGTTGCTGCCGCCCTGGCTGGGGCCGAAACCGCCACCGCCGCCGACGAAGTAGTGGATCCGCCCGGCCGCCACCTCCTGCTGGAACGCCGCCAGGCTCGGCGCCGGGTCGGAGCCGTTGAACCCGCCGATCGCCATGACCGGGTACCCGGTTGCCAGCTGATAGCCCGACGCGCTGTTGGAACCGACCGCGGCGGCGACCCAGGTGTACGCCGAGCCGTCGGCCGACAGCGTCGCGGTGAGTTCGGCGCTCGGCGTACTGCCGCCGAGCAGGCCACCCGCGCCGCCACGCGCTGCACCCGGCTGACCGGCCCCACCCCCGGCAGGGGGCGACCCGCCGACCGGCGGGGCGGCAGCGGTCGGCGGCGTACCCGGCCCGGCCGGACGTTGCCCACCGGCCCCGCCCGGTCCCGCCGTCCCGGCCGCTCCGGCACCACCCAGGCCGCCGCGCCCACCGAAGCCGCCGGGCGCGGCCGGCCCCGCCGACGGGATCGAGCCACCGTGGGCAGTCGCCGCGGTCTGCGCGGCGTACGCCGAGGGACCGGCGAGCACGACGAACAGCCCCGCCGCGGCGATTGCCACGGCTACAGAGCGCACCGGTGGCAGCAGCAGCAGCGCGGCCGCGACGACCGATCCCAGCAGGATGACCCACGCCAGGAAGGGGACGAAGTCGGGCGTACGGCGCAGCAGCACGAATGCCCAGACCCCGGTCGTCGTCACTCCGGCCGCCAGCAGCGCCCGGGCCCACCACTGGGTTCGCCTCGACCACAACGTGGCCGCTGCGGTACCGACCAGGGCGCCGATGGCCGGCGCCAGCGCCACGTTGTAGTAGGCGTGAAAGATGCCGGCCATCAGGCTGAAGACGAGGAACGTGACGGCGAACCAGCCGCCCCACAACAGAAACGACGCGCGCATCCGGTCGGTCCGGGGCCGCCTCGCGGTCAGCAGCAGGCCGACGACGAGGGCGAGCAGCGCCGCCGGGATCAGCCACGAGATCTGGCCGCCGGAGTCGCTACCGAACAACCGGCTGAGGCCGGTCTGCCCCCACATCGAACCCACAGCGCCGCCGCCGACGCTTCCGGTCTCGTCGCCGCTGAGCCTGCCCAGGCCGTTGTAGCCCAGGATCAGTTCGACAATGCTGTTGGTCTGCGAGCCCCCGACGTAGGGCCGCCAGTCCGCCGGCAGCAGCGCGACGACGGCGACCCACCAGCCGCCGGCCACCAGCAGGGCCAGCCCCGCCAGCGCCAGCGAACCCAGCCGACGCCACCACGAGGTTGGTGCGGCGACGACGAAGGCGAGGGCGAAGGCCGGCACGACGAGGAACGCCTGCAGCATCTTGGTCAGGAAGCCGAAGCCGATCGCCGCGCCGGCCAGGACGAGCCACCTGGTGCTGCCGTGTTCGATCGCCCGGATGGTGGCGTATGCCGCGGCCACGAGCAGCAGCACGAGCAGCGCGTCCGGGTTGTTGAACCGGAACATCAGCACCGCCACCGGGGTCAACGCCAGCACCGCGGCCGCCAGCAGGCCGGCGCCGGGGGTGAACCATCGACGGACCGCGAGGTACAACAACCCCACCGCCGCAACGCCTTCGAGGGCCTGCGGGACGAGCATGCTCCAGGAGTTCAGGCCGAAGATCCGCGCCGACAGTTCCATCACCCAGAGCGAGGCGGGAGGCTTGTCGACGGTGATGAAGTTCGCCGCGTCGGACGAGCCGAAGAAGAACGCCTTCCAGCTCTGGGTACCGGCCTGGACCGCTGCGGCGTAGAACGAGTTCGCCCAGCCCGACGCCGACAATCCCCAGCAGTAGAGCAGCCCGGTACCCAGCAGGACGGCCAGCAGGGCGGGGCGGACCCAGCGCGGATCGTCCGTGCGGCCGCGAACCAACCGGCCGAGCAGTGACCGACGCTCCTCGGGTCGCGCGGCGGGGGTGGACGAGGCCGGCGGGGCGAAGCCGGGGGCATGCGGCTGCATGCCGGCGGTGGGCCCGGGCAGTGTCGACGTCATGGCCGGCAGCCTGGCGGGCAGAGCCATGACGACGCTATGAGAACCCGACGAGAAGACGCTGTGCCGCAACGCAGGACGAGCCGGCGTGCGGGGCGAGGCGCGATGCGCAGGAGCGCACGGCCCATCGCGCCGGCACTGCGGGCAGCAGCTGCCGACAAACAGCACCGATAGGCACGGCCGACACGCCGACCGGTGCCGCGATGCGGTGCCGCGCTGCCGATCTCGGCAGGATCGCACCCGCTCGGCGGTCACCTGCGGTGGCCCACGGCGAGACGGAGGCGGTCGGTGCAGGACAGGTATGGCGCGGACGTGTTGTCGGCCGGGCGCCGGTCACGGCCGGCACCACGGCAGGTCGTCGCCGAGACCGGGCTGGTCGTCGAATGCGCGGACACCGGCTGGTGCGGGGCGGTAGTCGGGATGGAACGCGGCCCCGACGGGCACGCCGTAGTCCTGGAGGACCGGCACGGCCGCCGACGGCCGTTCCTGCTCGTGCCCGGCGGCTTCCTCGTCGAGGGCGAGCGGGTCACGCTGGTCCGGCGGACCGCCGTCGCCGCCAACCCGAAACGGACCGCCTCCGGCTCGATCGCCGTAGCGACCACGCGGGCGCGGGTGGCCCGCGCCTCGCGAATCTGGGTCGAAGGCCGCCACGACGCCGAACTGGTCGAGAAGGTGTGGGGCGACGATCTGCGGATCGAGGGCGTGGTGGTGGAGGAACTGGGCGGCATCGATCATCTGCCCGACGCCGTACGGGAGTTCCAGCCGGGCCTGGGACGCCGGCTGGGGGTCCTCGTCGACCACAACGTGGCTGGTAGCAAGGAGTCGCGCCTTGCCGACGCGGTCAGCGCGGAGCACGCCGGGAACGTCCTGGTCGTGGGGCATCCGTATGTCGACGTGTGGGCCGCCGTACGGCCCGAAGCAGCCGGGATAGCCCGATGGCCGTCGGTACCCCGCGGGACGGACTGGAAATCGGGCGTGTGCGCGCAACTGGGCTGGGATCCGGACACCGGGCGCGCCTGGCGGGCGCTGCTGGCGCGGGTGTCGACGTACAGCGACCTCGAGCCGTCGCTGCTGGGCCGGGTCGAAGAACTCGTCGACTTCGTGACCGCTGGCTGAACTTCGCGGATCGACGCTCGATGCTTGTGCGCCGTAGCGCAGCCCGGCGCGATCGGCGCAGTTCACCGCCGAACACCCACCGTCGCCGGTACTGTCCGGGCACGCAAACCCACCTGACCGCTGCGCTCGTCCCCCCATTCCGGTCGCAATGAGGCCACGATGGGGGTGGAGGTGTTTCCCATGACCGATCAGCCAGGCCCGCCGCATCCCGAGGACCCCCTGGGGACGAACGTCCCGCCCGCTCCGCCGCCGCCGGCGTCTCCGGCTCCGCCACCGGCAGCTCCGCAATACGGGCAGAACCCGCCCGGCTACCAGCCGCCCGCGCCGGGGTACCAAGCCCCACCGGCTCCCGGCTACGCGCCGCCACCGGGCTACCAGCAACCGCCGCCCGGCTACGGCTACCCCGCCGGCGAGGCGCCCTTGTCACCCAGCGACGAACGCATGTGGGCGATGCTCGCCTACGTCGGCCAGCTCCTGCTCAGCTTCCTCGCGCCGCTGCTGATCCTGCTCATCTTCGGCAAGCGTTCGGCGTTCGTGAAGGATCAAGCGACCGAGGCCCTGAACTGGATCATCACCATCGCGATCTTCATGATCCCGGCCTACATCCTGGCCATCATCTTCGTCGTGGTGTTCGCTCCGCTGGGAGTTCTGCTGTTCCTCGCCATCGCGTTCGTCGCGATCGGGTCCCTGGTCTTCACGATCATCGGGGCGGTGAAGTCGTACGGCGGCGAGGCGTACCGCTACCCGTACAGCCTGCGGCTGATCAAGACCTGAGGTTCGACTCCGCCGGCCACCACCGTGCCGGGCTGACGGCGACGGGCCGGGACGCACCAGCGTCCCGGCCCGTTTCTCGTCCGCGGCTCAGGCGACAAGATCGCGAACGACCGCGTCGGCGAGCAACCGCCCGCGCAGCGTCAGCACCAGTCGGCCCTGCCGCCAGGCATCGACCTCGGCCAGCCCGTCCGCGGCGGCCCGGGCGGTCACCACCGATGCCCGCGGTCCCAAGGCATCCAGCGCGACACCCTCGGCGAGCCGGACCCGCAGCAGCACGTCCTCGACCCAGCGGTCCTGCGAATCGAGCACCTCCCGGGCCTGCGCCGGCGAGCTGCCGTCTGCCAGCCGCGCGGCGTACGCCGTGGGGTGCCGCACGTTCCACCACCGCACCCCTCGCACGTGAGAGTGCGCGCCGGGTCCCAGGCCCCACCAGTCGTCGCCACGCCAGTACCCCAGGTTGTGCCGGCATTCCCCACCGGGCTTGGCCCAGTTCGATACCTCGTACCAGCGCATCCCGCTGCCGGACAGCACCTCCTCGGCGACCAGGTAGCGCGCCGCAGCCTCGTCGTCGTCGGGTGCCGGCAGTTCGCCGCGGCGTACCCGCGCCGCCATCCGCGTGCCGTCCTCCACGACCAGGGCGTACGCCGAGACATGATCGGCGCCGCTGGACGCAGCGGCCTGCAACGAGTCGCGCCAGTCCTGTTCGGTCTCGCCGGGCGTGCCGTAGATGAGGTCGATGTTGACGTGGTCGAACCCCGCCGCCCGCGCATCGGCCACCGCGCGCAGCGCGCCGCCGGGGGTATGGGTCCGGTCGAGCACCTGCAACACGTGCCGCGACGCGCTCTGCATGCCGAAGGAGACTCGGGTGAAACCGTTGCGGCGCAACGCCTGCAAGGCGGCACCGTCGACTGAGTCCGGGTTCGCCTCGACCGAGACCTCGGCGTCGTCGGCGATGCCGAAGGTGGTCGCCACGGCATCCAGCAGCCGGCCGAGTTCGTCCGGCGCCAGCAGCGTCGGCGTCCCGCCGCCGAAGAAGACCGTCGTCGCCGGCGGCACGGCCGGTCCCAGCACGCGGCGGGCCAGCCTCACCTCGGCGAGCACCGCGTCCAGGTACGACGACCTGCTCGACCCGGGACCCAGTTCGCCGGCGGTGTAGGTGTTGAAGTCGCAGTAGCCACAGCGGGTCGAGCAGAACGGCACGTGGACGTAGACGCCGAAGGGCCGCTCCCCCAGCGCCGCGAGCCGATCCGGTGGCAGCGCGCCGTCGCGGGGCGCCGGGTCGCCGTCAGGCGGCTGTGAGGCCATCGCCGTGCCGGCCGCCGTTCATCGGTGGCCCTCGTACATGGAGTCCACGATCTCACCGAAGTGGTCCAGCACCACCCGGCGCTTCACCTTCAGGCTCGGCGTCAGTTCGCCGTCCTCGACGGTCAGGTCACGCGGCAGGATGCGGAACTCCTTGATCGTCTCCCAGTGGTTCAGCTGGTTGTTCAAGGAGCTGAAGGCGTCCGCGACCACCTGTCGCACAGCGGGTTCAGCTGCCAGCAGTGCCGGTTCCACCGACGCCAGGCCATGGGAGGCCGCGAAACCCGCGGCAGCGTCGTGGTCGAGGCTGACCACCGCGCTGGCGAACGGGCGGCCGTCGGCGATGACCATGATGTTGCCGACCAGCGGGCAGATAGCCTTGAACTGCGCCTCGATCGCCTGCGGCGCAATGTACTTGCCGTTGCTGGTCTTCACCAGGTCCTTCTTGCGATCGGTGATGGCGACCCGGCCCAACTCGTCGATGATCCCCACGTCACCGGTCGCGAGCCACCCGTCGGCAAGCATGGCCTCGTCCGTCGCCGCCTCGTTGCCACGGTAGGCGCGCATCACGCTGGGCCCACGGACCAGGATCTCGCCGTCGGCCGCGGTCGCCATCTCCGTCCCCGCCAGCGGCTCGCCGACGGTGCCGTACCCGATCCGACCGGGCCGGTTCAAGCTGACCGATCCGCTGGTCTCGGTGAGCCCGTATCCCTCCAGCACAATGATTCCGGCGGCCTCGAACCAGGCCGCGATGTCCGGCGACAGGGCCGCGGATCCGGACACCAGGTAGCGGATGCGCCCGCCCAACCGCTCCTTGATCTTGCTGAACACCAGCCGGTCGGCCACCGCCAGCTGCAGTCCGAGAACCCGCCCCAGGTCCTCGCCCGCTCGGCGTTTGGCCGCAGCCCGGTGCCCGACGTCGAAGGCCCAGTCGAACACCTTCGCCTTCGCACCCGACGCCGCCTGCCGGCGGACCGCGGCGTACACCTTCTCGAAGATCCGCGGTACGGCAGCCATGAACGTCGGTCGGATCACCGGCAGGTTCGTCACGATCTGGTCCACCCGGCCGTCGACCGCGGTGACGAAGCCGACCTGCAACTGGGCCGACAGCAGGACCTTGCCGAACACGTGCGCCAGCGGCAGCCAGAGATACTGCACGTCGTCCTCGGTGAGCAGGTCGAGCGCCTCGATGGTCGCGCCCTCATATGTCCAGCAGCGCTGCGGCAGCTCGGCGCCCTTGGGTCGCCCGGTCGTGCCGGAGGTGTAGACCAGCGTTGCGAGGTGATCCGGCCGTGAGGCGGCCACCCGGTCGGTGACCGTGGCGGCGTTCTCGGCCAGCCGCTGCCGGCCGGCGGCCCGCACCGCCTCCCAGGACATCACCGCGGACCCGACGCCCTCCCCCTGCATCAGCACCACGGTCTCCAGATCGGGCAGCCCCGCCCGCTCCTCGTCGACCTTGGCCAACTGGTCGGCGTCCTCGGCGAACAGCAGGCGGACTCCGGCGTCACGCATGATGTAAGCCATGTCGTCGGCCTGCGTCTGGGGATAGACCGTGGTCGTGGCCGCCGCAGCGCACATGATCGCGAGGTCGGCGACGATCCACTCCAACCGTGTGCTGCTGGCGATCGCGACGCGGTCCTCCGGCTCGATTCCGAGAGCCACCAGTCCCGCCGCCAGTTCGACGACCTCGACCTCGAGCTCCCCCCACGAGATCGACCGCCACCCGCCGACCATGTTCGGTACCCGAAACGCCTCGCGGTCGCGGCTGCGAGCCACCCGGTCCAGGAACATCTGGCCGACGCAGGTCGCCTCCGGCGGTAGCTCGGCCGTCAGGGACCCCGTTGTCCGCACCAACTCGGGCACAGCGGCCATCGAGAGTCCACCTCCGCGTGTGGTGGCGCCGTCACCGACGTGCGCCGAACGTCGATCACCACACTAGAGACCCGGGCTGCCGTTACGCAGCGGCCGCGCGGACCGGTGCCCTCACCGTGTCTTGGCGACGCCTTCCCCGGTCGACAACGCTGCGATGAAGGCCTCCTGCGGCACCTCGACCCGTCCGACGACCTTCATCCGCTTCTTGCCCTCCTTCTGCTTCTCCAGCAGCTTGCGCTTGCGGGTGATGTCACCGCCGTAGCACTTGGCCAGCACGTCCTTACGAATCGCCCGGATGTTCTCCCGCGCGATGACCCGGCTGCCGATGGCCGCCTGGATCGGCACTTCGAACTGCTGCCGCGGGATGAGCTCCTTCAGCTTCGCGGCCATCGCGACGCCGTAGGCGTACGCCTTGTCCCGGTGGACGATCGCGCTGAAGGCGTCGACCGGTTCGCCGTGCAGCAGGATGTCCACCTTGACCAGATCGGAGCGCTGCTCGCCGGTGGGCTCGTAGTCCAGCGAGGCGTAGCCACGGGTCCGTGACTTCAGTTGGTCGAAGAAGTCGAACACGATCTCCGCCAGCGGCAGCGTGTACCGCAGCTCGACCCGGTCCTCCGACAGGTAGTCCATGCCCAGCAACGCGCCACGACGGGCCTGGCACAGTTCCATGATCGTGCCGACGAACTCCCCCGGCGTCAGGATCGTCGACCGCACCACCGGCTCGTACACCTCGGCAATCTTGGCAGCCGGGTATTCCGACGGGTTGGTCACCACCAGCTCGGCGCCGTCGTCCTTGACCACGCGGTAGACCACGTTCGGGGCGGTCGAGATCAGATCGAGGTTGAACTCCCGTTCCAGCCGCTCGCGCACGATCTCCAGGTGGAGCAGACCCAAGAAGCCGCAACGGAATCCGAAGCCGAGCGCCAGCGAGGTCTCCGGCTCGTAGGCCAGCGCGGCATCGTTGAGTTTCAGCTTGTCCAAGGCGTCCCGCAGCAGCGGATAGTCCGAGCCGTCGATGGGATAGAGCCCGGAGAACACCATCGGCTTCGGGTCCCGGTAGCCGCCCAGCGGCGCGGCTGCCGCGCGCACCGACGAAGTGACGGTGTCGCCGACCCGGCTCTGCCGGACGTCCTTCACGCCGGTGATCAGGTAGCCGACCTCACCGACGCCGAGCGAGTCGGCCGGCACCGGCTCAGGCGAGATGACGCCGACCTCGAGCGTCTCGTGGGTGGCTTGCGTCGACATCATCACGATGCGCTCGCGGGTGGACAGCGATCCGTCCACGACCCGCACATAGGTGATCACGCCGCGGTAGGTGTCGTACACGGAGTCGAAGATGAGCGCCCGCGCCGGCCCGTCGGCGTCGCCGACCGGGGCCGGGACCTGCTGGACCACGGCTTCGAGCAGTTCTCGGACGCCGTCGCCGGTCTTCGCGCTCACCCGTAGCACGTCGGCGGCGTCGCACCCGATGATGTGCGCCAGTTCCGCGGCGTACTTGTCCGGCTGCGCCGCCGGCAGGTCGATCTTGTTGAGCACCGGGATGATCTGCAGATCGCCCTCGAGCGCCAGGTACAGGTTGGCGAGCGTCTGGGCCTCGATGCCCTGGGCGGCGTCCACCAGCAGGATGGCGCCTTCGCAGGCCGCCAGACTGCGGGACACCTCGTACGTGAAGTCGACGTGACCGGGCGTGTCGATGAGGTTGAAGACGTAGCTACGGCCGTCTGCCGCCAGGAACGGCAGCCGTACCGCCTGGCTCTTGATGGTGATGCCGCGTTCCCGCTCGATATCCATCCGGTCGAGGTACTGGGCGCGCATCGACCTGCTGTCGACCACGCCGGTCAGCTGCAGCATCCGGTCGGCCAGCGTGGACTTGCCGTGGTCGATGTGGGCGATGATGCAGAAGTTGCGGATGTCGCCGGGATCGGTGCGGCCCGGGGCCGGCGGAGTGACCCGAGCGCTCACGCTGACGACTGCCTTCCCGCCGCCGGCATCCGGCGTCCGCTACGTCCGTTGATCGTCCGGCGGCCCCGCGCGGCCGCCGGCCCACACCGACAGGATGGCCCAGCCGGTGAGGCAGGCCATCGTCGCATGACCAGCCGTCGACGGACGTCCGCGCACGAATGCCGGGGCTGCCCCGCGGCCTGCCGATTTGGCGGCCCGCCGGGTGCGGTGAGTATCCTGTGGCGCCCGCGCGCACCGGTCGGTGGCGGCGCGAGCTGACAAGCCGGCGCCAGGGCGCCGACCCACCCGCTGTACGAGACCGAAGGCTGACCGTGGCGAACATCAAGTCGCAGATCAAGCGCATCCGCACGAACGAGGCGGCGCGCGTGCGCAACAAGGCGGTCAAGTCGCAGCTCAAGACCGCGGTTCGTAAGTTCCGCGAGGCCGCCGACGCCGGCGACGTAGCGAAGGCGACCGAGCTCGCCCGCGCGGCCGGCACCCTGCTCGACAAGGCCGCCAGCAAGGGCGTCATCCACAAGAACCAGGCCGCGAACCGGAAGTCCGCGGTCGCCAAGCGCGCTGCCGCTCTCGCCGAGGCCTGACCCTCGAGACCAGCCCGCCGCGCTGCGGCGGATCGAACGCTCTGGCCAAGCACTGCCGCTGGTCAGCAGGCCTGACACCGGGACCGCCCGCCGCGCTGCGGCGGATCGAACGCCGCCGCTGGTCAGGCACGGCTGACACCGGGACCAGCCCGCCGCGCTGGCTGGTGAGCGGGCGCCCGCCTAGGCCAGCAGCTGGTCAGGAGCGCGCGGCGTCGTCGCGATCCGACAGTTCGACCACGAGCCGCTCCAGCGCCCACAACTTCTGCGTCGGATCGAGCTGCTCGCCTTCCCGTAAGCCGCCTTTGACCGCAGCATCGGCCTGGGCGAGCCGCTTGGTCGCCGCCACGATCTGCTCGGGCCGCCAGCGGCGCAGCTGCGCCTGCAGTGACCGCAGCTTCCAGGGCGGGACACCCGCCGCGGCAGCCAATGCCGCCTCCGGCTGCGCCTTGGACGCCCCGGCGTAACGGACCAGACCGCGCAGCCCAGTGGTCATGGCTCCGACAGTCGCCGGGCCCAGCCGTCCCCGGTCGCCGGATTCTGCGGCCCACCGTAGGTCCGCCAACGCGTCGACCGTACGGCGCTCCCATACCGCGTCGGAGATCGCGAAGCCGCTGACGTCGGCGACCCCACCGAAGTAGCGATGCACGTCGTCGATATCCAGCGGGTCCGTCTCGACGTCTCGAACCAGCTGCCGGATCGCCCCCACCAGCAGCTGCAGGTCCATGCCCACGGCATCGAGCAACGCCTCGAGCGCCTCGGGTCGGGCACGGCGGCTCTCGCGGCGCAGCTCCTGGCCGAGGAAGCCGATCACGTCGCGGCGTCGCTTCAGCGCCGGACATGCGACCTCCACGGCACCGGCCTTGCGGATGTGGTCCAGCAGTGCCTTGCCCTTGGTCCCGCCGGGGTGCAGCAGCACCAGCCAGAGCCCGGGAACCGGCTCGGTACACGCCTGCTTGACCAACCGCGCCGCCGCCTCGTCGGCGCCGTCCAGGCCTTCGACGACGACAACCGTCGACTCACCGAAGAGGTTGGGGGCCAAGGCATCTGCCAAGGCGGCGGCCAGGTCGCCGGAACCGGCGCGAATGACGGACCGGTACGCGCTCGGCTCGACGGCCCGGGCGGCCGCCACGACCTCGTCCACGGCCCGCTCGGCCAGGACGGTCTCCGGGCCGAACACCAGCGTCACGGGGGCGGGAGCAGCCGGCACCGGCCGAGCATGTCACGAGTCGCCGACATCGCCGTCCGGCAGTCGCAGTAGCTGTTCAGCGGCGGGTCACCAGCCCGGCGCTCCGGCTGCGGCCGGCACCGTCACCGCCGTCACCGCCGTCACCGCCGTCACCGGCGACGACTGCGAGATCCCCCTGCTCGTCGGTACGCCCGACCAGGGCGCTCGCCTGCCGCAATGCCGCCAGGACCCCCGGCGCGGGATGTCCGTAGTCGTTGTCCGCTCCGACCGACACCAGCGCGATCGACGCTGCGGCCCAACCGAAGATCGACGGCTCTTGTTGCGCCGAGCCGTGATGAGCCACCTTCAGCACGTCCACCCGGCCGCCCGGCGGACCGTCCGGGTACGCCGCGAGCAACGCCCGCTGTGCGGCCGGCTCGATGTCTCCGGTCAGCAACAGCCGCAGACCCCGGACTTCGACCAGCAGGACGAGGCTGGCGTTGTTGGCGTCGGAACCCTCGCCACGAATCAGCCGCCGGGGGCCGAGGACCGTCATCGTGACGTCCGCGACCGTCCGGACCTCGCCGTACTCGGCTGACAGCATGGCGACTCCGGCAGCACCCGCCCACCGCTGGACCCGTGCCGCCTGCTCCGGCGGTTCGGCCAGCGGCGAGGTGAGGATGACGCCGGTGTCGCGCCGGAGCACACCCGGTGTGCCTTCGACGTGATCGGCATGAAAGTGGCTGAGCACCAAAGCATTGACCCGTTCGACGCCGAGGTCACCCAGGCAGCGGTCCACCGCAGCGGGATCGGGGCCGGCATCGACGACAACGGCCTCCCCCACTCCACTCCGGATGACCAGCGCGTCGCCCTGACCGACGTCGCAGGCCACCAGGACCCAGCCGGCCGGCGGCCAGCCGCTGCGGCCCGGCGGGCGCAGTACGACAGCAGCGATCACCGCGGCGGCCAGTGCCGCGGTGAGCCAAGGCGTACCGGACACGAGCGGCCACCAACGCCGGCGGCTGGCCAGCAGCGCCACGAGCAGCAGGGCCAGCGCCACACCGCCGCTGGCTCCCCCGGGCCACGGCACGGTCGCCGCTGGCGCTGCGGCCGCGGTGTGGGCTACCGAGGCGATCCACCCCGCCAGGGGTGCCGCCGCCGCCGCGAACAGTCCCGCCACCGCGGGACACACGACCGACGTGACGGCAGCGAGCAAGCCCAGCAGGGTCACCGGCGCGACGACCGGGGCGACCAGCAGGTTCGCCGGTACGCCGGCCAGTGAGATGCCGCCGCTCATCGCCGCGACGAGCGGAGCCGTCGCCAGCTGGGCTGCCAGCGTGACCGCGGCCGCCGTGGCAAGCCAGTCGCGGATCGCGTGTCGCTGCGGCAGGCCCCGCCAACGATGCGCCAGCACCAACAAGCCCGCCGTGGCGACCGCCGACAGCGCGAAACCCCACGACGCGGCCAGGGCTGGCGTGCTGAGCAGGACGAGGCAGACCGCAGCGGCAAGCACAGACAACTCACGGCCCCGACCACCAACGAGCAACCCGACCAGGACCACGGCGCCCATGACGGCGGCCCGTACGACGCTGGGCTCGGGCCGCACCAGGGCGACGAATCCGGCGAGGGCGGTGGCCGCCACCAGAACGCGCGTGCGGCGCCGGGCGCCCAGCAGCCTGCTGAGCAGGAGCGCGGCGGCGACCACCATCGCGGTGTTCCCGCCGCTGACCGCCGTGAGGTGCGACAACCCCGCGGTTCGCATCGCCGCGGTGAGCTCGGCGGTCTGCGCGGTCTCGTCACCGACGGCGAGCCCGGCGACCAGAGCCGCCTGGTCGACCGGGTGAGCGCTCAACGTGGTGCGCAGGCCGTCCCGTAGCGCCGCTGTCGCGGTGTCCACCGAACCCGGCGGCTGGAGCTGCCGGACCGGACCGGCAGCCAGCAGTACGGCCGCGACCTCCGGCGCCCGGCCGGGATCGGCCAGCCGGCCGGAGACCGTCACCGTCGAACCGTGCACAGCCGTACTGGCCGAGACGTGTTCGCCGGTGGCGGATTGCGGCGCCGCATCGCCCGACGTCGTCGCCGCAGACTCGTTGACGCGCACCGAGACGAGGACGTCGACGTCGTACGACGTGCCCCGCACCACGGCACGCTGCACCCGCAGCCGGATCACGGTGACGTCCGGCAGCCGGCGGGTCCCGGACACCACGCCGGTACGCCGCTGCGGATCACCTTCCACGACGCCGGCCAGCTCGACGACGGCTCGCTGCTGCGCCCACGCCGTCAGCGGGCCGCCGCGTACGGCACCCACGTGCAGCCCGGCGACCACCAGCCCGGCGCCAAGGCCCAGCACGAACAACCCGGCGTGGGCGAGCGCGAGAGAGCGGACGCCGCCGCCCGAGGCGGCCCAAGGGATGCCGCCGGAGGAAGCCGAAGGGATGCCGGCGCGGGAGGCGGCCGAACGGACATCGCCGCCGGAGCCGGCCGAAACGACGTCGCTGCCGGACGCAGCCGAACGGACCCTGCCTGAGGCGAAGGCAACTCCACCACCGGTTGCCGCGACGACCAGCCCGCCGACGATGACGACGACGGCGGTACTGCCGCCGACAGCCCCATTCCCCAACAGCGCCAACAGGACGGCGAGTTCCGCGGACCACAATCCCAGGGCGACGACAACCAGGCGGAGATCCCTCACACCCTCACCAGGCGCTCGATCGCCGCGAACACCTTGTCTCCCACGCCGGAGACCTCCTGCAGCTCGGTGACCGCGGTGAAGGCGCCGTGCTCCTCACGCCACGCCACGATGCGCCCGGCGAGCACCGGGCCGATCCCGGGCAGCTCCTCCAGTTGCGCCGTAGTAGCGGCGTTGAGATCCAGTGGCGCGTTCGCCGCGCCGGTGCCCGGCCCCGTCGTCGTGCGGCCGGGCACCGTGTCCGGGTCGGTCGTGGTGCGGCCGGGCAAAGCACCCGCTCCGATCACCAGTTGCTCGCCGTCGACGAGCACTCGGGCGAGGTTCGCGCCGCCGAGATGACCGCCGGGCCGCAGGCCCCCGGCGGCGCCCACCGCATCGGCCACCCGCGATCCGGCGGGCAGCCGGACCAACCCGGGCCGGACCACCTCGCCGACCACGTGCACGACCACCTCACGCACGGCCGGTGACGGCGAGGCCGTCACCTTCTCAGCGACCGGCTGCCCGCTGACCACGGCAGCGGGTGCCCGCGTGACTTCGCGGGGCCGGCCTTGCCACCACCACCACCCGGCGAGGACCATCGCCACGGCCACCACAGCGGCGATCGCGCGAACGGTCCGGCCGTCGGCGCGCCGGATCCCCTCGGCGGGCTCGGTGTTGCGATCGGCAGCCGAGGCGGCGCCGTCGACCGCGAAAGCCGCAACGGACGAGGTGGCGCCACCCGAAACGGCCGAGCCAGCGTCGCGCGCGGTGGCCGAGGAAGCGTCGCCAGCCAGCTCTGCGTCCGGGTCGCCCGCGCCCCTGTCGCCTCGCCAGGCCGCAGCAAGGTCAGCCAACCGCTGCGCTGCGCTCTTCTCGTCTCGGGACACCTCACGGACGCTAGGCGGCAGCACCGCTGAGATCGACTGCGTCCCAAGCCCTGGGGACGGCTGAGCCCATTGTCCGCGGTTGTGGACGTCACTCGCTTGTGGACGTCACTCGCTTGTGGACGTCACTGCGCTTGTGACCGGCACGTCGGTTGTGAATGTCACCGCGGTTGCGACCGGCACGTCGGTTGTGAACGTCACTCTGTCGTCAACGTCGCCGCGGTCGTGAACGTCGCCTCAGCGTGGCGCCAGGACGACGGCCACCATGCCCGGCCCGACATGGGCGCCGAGGACCGCACCCACTTCGCCGACCTCCAGTTCCGCGCGCGGCAGGCGGTCGCGCAGCCGGGCGGCGAGCGCGGCGGCGCGGTCGGCGGCCAGGCAGTGCTGCACCGCGATCCGGATCTCCCCGATGCCCGCGCGCATCGCGGCGAGCTCCTCCAACCGGGCGAGCGCGCGGGCAGCGGTCCGGACCTTCTCGACCGGCTCGACCACGCCGGCCGACAGCTGCAGCAGCGGCTTGACGTGCAGCGCCTGGCCGAGCAGGGTGGCCGCGGCGCCGATCCGGCCGCCGGCGCGCAGCCGGTCGAGGGTGTCGACGTAGAACAGCACGCTGGTTCGCGCCAGCCGGTCGCGGGCGGCGGCCGCCACGGCCTCAGGAGCTGCTCCGGCACTGGCGGTTGCGGCCGCGGCCAGCACGGCGTAGCCGAGGCCGAGTGCTACCGAGCGGGAGTCCAGCACGGTGACCGGGATCGCGACCTGACGCGCCGCGATCGTCGCGGACTCCACCGTGCCGCTCATCGCTGCCGACAGGTGAATCGACACAATATGCGTTGCGCCGTTGTCGGCCAGCTCGCGGTACTGCGCGGCGAGGCGCTCCGGCGCCGGCCGGGAGGTCGACACCGACCGCTTGTCGCGCAAGGCAATGGCGACGTCCGCCGGGGTGATCTCGGTGCCCTCGTCGCGGATGACGTCGTCGACGATCACCTGGATCGGGACGACCTTGACACCGGCGGCAGCGGCGCGTTCTGGGAGCAAACTGGCGGTGGAATCGGTGACCACCGCCACCGCGCCCGCCACCATGGCGACACGCTACTGCCCCCTGATACCGACCCGAACCCGACCGCCGGAACCGCGGTCAGTGGAGTGCTAGGCCGGAACCGCGGTCAGTGGAGGGCTGGGCGAAACTCAGGCCGGGACGACGTTCACGAGCCGAGGCGGCCGGACGATGACGTCCTTGACCGCGCGCCCGTCCAGCGCCTTGACCACGGCCGGAGACTGCAACGCGAGTTCGCGCAATTCGGCCGGATCCACCGACGGCGCAACCTCGATCCGGTGCCGGACCTTGCCCGCCACCTGCACGACGCAGGTCACCGACTCCTCGACCAGCAGTGCCGCGTCGACCGCCGGCCAGCCTGCGAGCGCGACGCACGGCTCGTGGCCGAGTTTGGACCACATGTCCTCGGCGGTGTACGGCGCCACCAGCGACAGCAGCACCGCAACGGCTTCGGCCGCTTCACGAACGGCCGGGTCGGCAGCACCGGGACCGGAGTCGATCGCCTTGCGGGCCGCGTTGACCAACTCCATGGACTTCGCCACAGCGACGTTGAAACGCCCCGCCTCGATCGCGACCTGCGCGTCGTGCACCATCCGATGCGTCACCTTGCGCAGCGCGACATCGCCGCTCGCCGGATCGGTGCCGGCCGCGCTGGACACGTCACCGGACAACCGCCATGCCCGGGCCAGGAACTTCTTCGCCCCGGTCGGCGAGACGTCCGCCCAGTCGATGTCGTCCTCGGGCGGGCCGGCGAACACCATGGTGAGCCGTACCGCGTCCACGCCGTGGTCGGCGAGCTCGTCGGACAGCCGGACCAGGTTTCCTCGCGACTTGCTCATCGCCGAGCCGGCCATGAGCACCATGCCCTGGTTGAGCAGGCGCGAGAACGGTTCGGTGAACTCGACCATTCCCATGTCGTGCAAGACCTTGGTGAAGAAGCGGCTGTACAGCAGATGCAGGATCGCGTGGGTCACGCCGCCCACGTACTGGTCCACCGGTAGCCATTCGCGGGCCAGCTGCGGATCGAAGGGCGACTCGGTCCGAGCAGGGTCCAGGTAGCGCAGGTAGTACCAGGACGAGTCGACGAAGGTGTCCATCGTGTCGGTGTCGCGGGTGGCGGGTCCGCCACATCGCGGGCAGCTGACCGCGGCCCACTCGGTCGCCGCCCCCAACGGGGAGGAGCCCCGCGGGGTCAGGTCGAGGCCGTCGGCCGCCGGCAGCACGATCGGCAGCTGGTCGTCGGGCACGGCGACCTCGCCGCACGACGGGCAGTGCACGATGGGAATCGGTGTGCCCCAGTACCTCTGCCGCGAGATGAGCCAGTCACGGAGCCGGTAGTTGACCGCGGCGCGACCCGTGCCGCGCTCGGCGAGCACGGCAAGGATCGCCTCGATCGCCGCGGCCTTGCCGAGCCCGTCCAGCGGGCCGGAGTTCACATGCAGGCCGTCGTCGGCGGTGGCCACCCCGGTGACAGTCGGATCCTCGGCGGCCTCCACGACGACCCGCACCGGCAGCCCGAATGTCCGGGCGAAATCCAGGTCGCGCTGGTCGTGGGCCGGCACCGCCATGATGGCGCCGGTGCCGTAGTCGGACAGCACATAGTCGCTGGCCCACACCGGAATCCGCTCGCCGTTGACCGGGTTGACCGCGTACCGGTGCAGGAAGACTCCGGTCTTGGCGCGGCTGGCGTCCAGCCGGTCCACCTCGCTGGTCATCGCCACCTGGTCGCGGTAGGCGGCAAACTCCTGCTCCGCCGGCGTACCGGCGGCCAGTTCTGCGGCCAGGTCGGAGTCGGCGGCGACGACGAAGAACGTGGCGCCGTACAGCGTGTCCGGTCGCGTCGTGTAAACCGTGACCGGCTCGGGCCGACCCTCGATCCCGAACTGGACCTCGGCACCGGTCGAACGTCCGATCCAGTTGCGCTGCATCAACAGCACCTTGTCGGGCCATTCGCCCTCGAGCTGGACCATGTCGTCCAGCAGGCGATCGGCGTAGGCGGTGATGCGCAGATACCACTGCGTCAGCTTCTTCTTGACCACCAGGGCGTCACAGCGTTCGCAGCGACCACCGATCACCTGCTCGTTCGCGAGCACGGTCTGATCGTTCGGGCACCAGTTCACATTGCTGGCCTTGCGGTACGCCAGGCCCTGCTCGAACATCCGCAGGAAGAACCACTGGTTCCAGCGGTAGTACTGCGGATCGCAGGTGTTCAGCGTGCGATCCCAGTCGAACGAGCAGGCGTACCGCCGCATCGACGCCCGCTGGGTCGCGATGTTCTCGTACGTCCATCCCGCAGGATCGATGCCGCGCTTGATCGCGGCGTTCTCCGCGGGCAGGCCGAACGCGTCCCATCCGATGGGGTGCAGCACATCGAAGCCCCGCTGCACCCAGTAGCGCGCGATCACGTCGCCGATGGCGTACGCCTCGGCATGCCCCATGTGCAGGTCGCCGGACGGGTACGGGAACATGTCCAGCACGTACTTCTTCGGACGCTGGTCACCTGCGGTACCGGAACGGAACGGCGCGGCGGCGTCCCACACCGGCAACCATCGTTCCTGGATCGCCTCGACGTCGTAGTCCTCAGCGCCCTCGGGCGTCCGGACCGTGTCGCTCATCTGCCGCGCTCGGCCACAGGTCGCGTCGGGGAGTCGGGCACGCGGTCAGGGTACCCGATCGAGATTGGCCGTCCGCGTGGAGCGGCGGTCGCCGCGGCGCCGGCGCTTCACCGCGTAGGCCTGGGCATCTGCTTCGGCGAGCAGCACCCGGGCCGACCAGGGTCCCGCGGCGGCAACCGCCACCCCGCAGGAGACCGTCGGTCCCCGCTGCGACGCGAGTCGTTCCTGCAGTGTCACGACGACGGCCTGGGCGGCGAGCAGATCGTGGTCGGGCAGCAGCAAGGTGAACTCGTCGCCACCGAGTCTGCCGGCCAGGCCCCCGTCGACCCCGGCCACACTCGCCGACAGGGCGTCGCCCAGCACCTGCAGCGCAAGGTCTCCTGCTCCGTGTCCCAGCGAGTCGTTGATCTCCTTCAGGCCGTCCACGTCGAGCAGCACCAGAGCAGTGGGGCGTCCGTCGGCGGACAACCGGGTCAGCGCATCGTCGACCACCCGGCGATTGCCCAGGCCGGTCAGGGCATCCTCGAATGCCTGCCGGGCCATGGCATCGAGGTGTTCGGCCTGCACCACGACGGTGCTGACGACGCCGGCGACGGCGGTGAGCAGCTCGAGGTCGCGCGCCTCGAACGCCGGCTGATCCGGCGACGTCGTGGCATACATCCGGCCCCAGAGCCGATCCTCGATGAGGATGGGAACCGCGGCGCACGATCCTTTCCCGAGCCGGCGCAGCATCCCGACCTCGGCATCGTCGGACGTGGGGTCGTTGACGCTCTGCAGGTGCGGCATTCCCATGGTGAGCAGTCGCTGCGACTCCGGGAACTGGATCAGCGGATAGAACTCGTCGGCGGGGAAGACGACCTGCGCGGGTCCGAGTTCGCCGACGTTGACCAGGGTGCGCAGGACGCCGGTCTCCCGGTCCCAGCGCTCGACCGACAGCGACGCGGCGCCGAGCACCGCGCGGGCCTCGTCGGCGGCCAACCGCAGCAGTTCGCGCATGTCGCGAGTGGAGCCGATCGCCCGGGTGACGCCGAGGAGGGCGCGCATCCGCTCTTCGACCCCGCTGCGACCGCTGTGGTACGCCTCGGCGGTGTCGAGCACGGTGTCGATGCCGATGATCGGGACGGGCCGGGTGGCGACCGACACCAACACGGCGGCAACCTCGTCGTCGACGGTGCCGCCGGCCACGACCTGCTCGCAGCAACTGGCGAGGTCGAGGTCCGGCCGCTCGCGCAGGACGGCTCCGACCCCGGCCGCGGCGGCCACGACGCGCACCTCGATGGGAAGGTCCGGCCGCGGCAGGCCGTCGGCCAGCACCGTCGCCAGGTCGGCAGCGCCGGGGACCCGGGCCGCCCAGTCGTCGCCGGCGAGGACCAGTTCCCGGTGGTCGTGCACCAGCGACAGCATGCGGGTGACGTAGTTCGAACCGGCGCTGAGCCCCATCCGGCGGCCGCAGGCACTGGACAGGGCGACCACGGTGTCGCGCACCCGGGACGGCCGGATGGCCAGCAGCCGCGCGGCGGCGAGCACCGTCGCGTCGTGTTCCGGGCGCCACAGGGTCGCCAGATCTGTCCCGGTGGGGGCGCGGCGGATGCCCTGCTGCAGATCGACCAGTTCCGGGGTCTCGGTCGGTTCTGCGAAGTAGAAGCCCTGGGCGGCCAGGCAGTTCAGCTGTTCCAGTACGACGAGTTGGTCTTCGGTCTCGACCCCTTCGGCCACGACGTACAGGCCGAGGGTCTCGGCCAGCGCGATGACCGCACGAACGATCGCGCGGGCCCGGGACGGTGTGGCGACTTCCGAGACGAACGTCCGGTCGATCTTCAGCATGCGCACCGGCAGGCGCTTGAGCCCGTCCAGCGTGGCGAATCCGGTGCCGAAGTCATCGAGGGCCAGCCGTACGCCGAACGCCGACAGCGCCTCCAGCGCCGGCTGTACGGCGCCTGCCGTCGCCACCGTCTCGGTGATCTCCAGCGTCAGCGCGCTCGCCGGGACGGAGTATTCGCGCAGCAGAGATCGCACCAGCGGAAGGAACGTCGGGTCGGCCAATTGCAGGGGCGACACGTTGACCGAGACCCAGACCGCGGCCAGGCCGTCGCCTTGGCGCCGCCACCCTGCCACGCGGGCGATCGCCTGCCGGAGGACCTCTGCCCCCAGGTCGGCGATCAGTCCGTGAGTCTCGGCTGTCGCGATGAATCGAGCGGGTGCGACGAGTTCGTCGCCGTTTTGCAACCGGGCCAGGCATTCCATGCCGACGACCCGCCGATCGGGCAGGCTGATGATCGGCTGGTACCGCACTTGGAGGCCACCGGCGGCCAGGGCGCGGCCGAGTTGCCCGGCGGACAGGCTCTCGGCGGTCGCGGCGGTCATTCGACCTCCCCCGCGAGCCCTACTGCTCGCCTCGCCGGACTCTCGGCTCGGGTCGGCCGCGTGGCGCTCCCGATGATCACCGCTTCGGCGGCAGGTTAGGGCTTCAAGGGGCCGGCGGCGGGCCGCATCCGGCCGCATCCGGCCGTCCGGGTGACAGGTTCGCCCACCCTGCCCAACGGTGAGGAGGTCCGGGAACCCGATGCCGGCTCCTGGCCGGACGCCGCCGCTACCGCAGACCGCAGGGGGCGGGGCGGTTCACCACGTCCCCTGACGCAAGCTCAGAACAGCGCGACGCCGGACATTGCCCGGAAATCGGCGTCGAGGGCCTTGTCGACGTAGCTCAACAGGGTCGCGTCGAACCAGACCTTTTCGCTCGCCATCAGGTCGCCGGAGAAGGTGTAGACCGCGACGAGTTTGGCTGCCTTCCGACTATCGCCGTCGGCGAAGGTCCAGTCGGTGATGTGCAGGACGGCGTCGCCGTTCACGAACTCGACCCGGTGGAAGTCCTGATAGGTCGCCGCGTCGAAACACGGCTGCGGCAGCAACCGCTTCCAGGCCTCGACGATCGGTTCGACTCCGGTGAACCGCAGCCGATTCGGGTAGTGCTCGTAGTACGGGTCGGCGACCAGGGTGCGCAACGCCCCGGGCCAGTCGCGGTCCCGTTCCCGTGCACTGTGTTCGGCCACGATCGCCAGCATCTGGTCCGCGGTCAGGTTCGTCGGCATCCTGGTCCTTGTCGTCCGTTGTCGAGACATCCGCGGTCGGGACGTCCTCGTCGCACCATCTCGTCAGGTCACTGCGGTCAGGTCACTGCGGTCAGTGCACTGCCATCGGTGAGCCGCCGTCACAGGGACGATCCGCCGTCCACGGCCACGAGCTGTCCGGTGATCATCGACGCGGCAGGCGAGAGCAGGAACAGCACCGGGAACACCACGTCGTCGACGGTGTTCGCCCGGCGGCCCAGCGGGACCCGCGCTCCCAGGCTCTCCAGGGACACGCCCGTGCTGTCGACGTGCCCTTGCAGTGCCGGCGTCAGGGTCGCGCCGGGGGCGACGCCGTTGACCCGGATGCCGTGCTCGGCCCATTCGACCGCCAGGCTCCGGGTCAGGTGATTCACGCCGGCCTTCATGGCGCTGTACGGCGTCACCCAGGGCGAGGCCACCAGACTGCCCCGTGAACTGATGTTGACGATCGATCCGGCGATCTGCTGGTCGATCATGACGCGCGCGGCCGCCAGACAGCACAGGTAGGTGCTTCTGAGGTTCAACGCGTAGAGGCCGTCCAGTTCGGCCGCGGTGTAGTCCAGCGCCGCCTTCGTCAGGTTGCCGCCGACGTTGTTCACCACGGCGTCGATCCGGCCGTACGTCTGCACACCGAAGTCGGCGAATGCGGTCGCAGCGTCCGGCTCGCTGAGGTCCAGCACCGTGGTGGCGCACTGGCCGGGAAACTCGGCGACCTCCGCCTGCAGGCTCGCCAGGTCGGCCGCCGTGCGGCTGCAGGCGAACACCCGGGCACCGGCCGCCACAGCCTGGCTGGCGATACCGCGACCGATGCCCTTGCCTGCGCCGGTCACCCCGATGACCAAGCCGTCGATGCTGAAGGCCGCCGGTGGCGCCACCGGGTCGCCGGCTTCGCCGGTCAGCTCGCCCTGCTCTCGGCGATGGTCAGCCGGTGCATCACGCGCTCTTCGGTGTAGTCGTTGATGGCGAAATGTTGCAGGCAACGGTTGTCCCACATCACCAGGTCGCCCAGGCTCCACCGGTGCCGGTAGGTGAAGTTCGGATGGACGCTGCGCTGAGTCAGGTAGTCCATGAGCGGACGGCTCTCCGCCCACGTCATCCCGACGAAGTGGGAGGCGAACCGCTCGTTAAGGAAGAGGGCTTCTCGACCTGTCTGCGGGATGACTCGGACCACTGGGTGCACGCCGCCGGGATCGGTCAAGCTCAGCCCCGCCGCGACCAGTGTGTTGCGGCCGTTGTCGAAACAGTGAACCGCCTTGAGTTCCCGCAGCACGCGCTTCAGTTCGTCGGACAGCGAGTCGAACGCCGCGTACTGGTTGGCCCACATGGTGTCCCCGCCTGCGGCCGGAATCTGCCGCGAGATGAGGAACGTCGCCCAGGGCGGGTCGGCGGCATAGCTGTTGTCGGAGTGCCATTGATCGGTCAGGGCCTTGGTGTTGGCCGCCGTACGCAGTTCCATGACCTCGACGACGCCGTCAACGCAGGGTGGCGACACCTCGTCGGGAGTCAGGTAGGGGTCAGCCCACCGCCGGGCGAAGGCCGCCTGTTGCGCGGCGCTGATATGGGCCTGACCGGGAAAAACGAGCAACTGATGTTCGGCGAACGCGGCGCGCAGCTGGTCCATCGTCTGCTCGCTGACGTCGTGCGCCAGGTCCAGGCCGTCGACTCGAGCTCCCAGCGCGCCCCCGATGCGGGTGATCGTCATGGTCGCGTTCGACACCGAAGCGTCACTTCCTCTTGAATCGTTGTGGCGATGGTCGGCCGAGTCGCTAGCGTCCCGGCGATTCGGTCAAGGCCATCCGGACGTCGAAACTGCCGGGCTGCGCTTCCCGCGACAGGATGCCGCTGGTGATGTCCTCGTACCGGCTGGCAGCGACCTGCCGATCGGTGTCGTGCCCGAACAGGTAGAACCGGCCCTCGTCGAGTTCACCGAGCAGATTCGCCGCCACGGTCGTGCCGGGCAGACCCGCGGTCTGCGAATGTGCTCGCAGCCGCGCGACGTCGGCCGGGTCCATGCTCGGCGGACCGAACTCGGCAGGCCGATTCCGTTCGGACGTGGCGATCTCGGACTGCACGGTACCGGGGAAGGCGACGTGCACCGTGACCTGCGAACCGGCAGCCCACAGATCCTGCTGCAGGCCCTCACACAGGGCCACCAGGGCGGCCTTGCTCGCGACGTACGGCGCGGCGTTGCCGCGGCCCGGCGCCACCGCCGTCGTCGAGGACGTGTGGATCAGCTGTCCCTGATCGGTGTCGACGAACTGCGGCAGGAACGCCTCGGTGACGTTCAGCGCGCCCGCCAGGTTGACTGACATGACCCAGTCCCAGTCGCCGCGCTTGAGCTTCCAGAACGGGCCGATGGTGGTCACGCCGATCGTGTTGAAGACGAGGTTCACCTCGCCGTACCGATCGACCGCGGCGTCCCGCAATGCCGTGACGTCCGCGGTCGAGGTGACGTCGGTCCGCAGTGCCAGGACCTCCGGGTGACCGGCGGCGGCCAGGTCGTCGGCCAGGTCGTGCACCGGCGCCCGGTCGACGTCGGCCAGCACCAGCCGCATGCCGTCGTCCGCGAGCCGGCGGGCGACCCCTTCGCCGAGACCGCCGGCAGCACCCAAGACCACCGCGACGCCGCCCGCGCGTCGGCCTGGTGCCGGGCCCTCGGTCACCGCAAGCCTCAAATCGCCAGCACGGCGGGCCGGTGGACGTCGCCGCGTGGATAGAGCTCGTAGTCCGGCTCGGAGAGGATCTGGTCGGGTTGCAGGCCCAGCCGGGCCGCGACCGGCACGAGCCGCTCGAGGTCGAAGCCGTAGACCTCGGCCGCGGTCAGGCCCAACATCAACCGGGCCTCCTCCAACGGGACGCCGGCGGCGCCCAACGTGGCTCGAAGGTATTCCTGGGTCGAGTGGACCAGCGTGCCCTCATGGTGGGGGAAGTCCATCCCCAGCATCATCTTGTCCAAGCCGATGGTGCGGCGCGCACTGATCTCGGCTCGGGAGAACAATGACGAGCCCAGGTAGCACTGACGGCGGAAGTACTCACTGGGCTTGGAGCGGATCAGATCCTTGTAGTCGCTGCGGAAGTAACTGCCCTCGTACGAGTAGTCCATGTCGGCCAGCTGCGGCACCACCCAGCCCGATCCCTGCTCGGTGAAGACCACCTTCATGGTCGGATGCCGCTCCAGCACGCCGCCCCAGATGAGGTGCGTCAGGATGTTGTGGACGCGGAACATCAACTCCGGCATCCACAATCGCGCTGCCATGGCGGGATGCGCGACCTCGGTCGCGCCCACCTGCTGGTTGGAGGTCGACGAGATGCCGGCGTGCGAGCTGACGATGAGGCCCAGCTCTTCGATGAGATTCCAGATCGGCTCGAAGGAGTGGTGGTACAGCGGCCGGGCACCGGAGAACTCGGGAAGCACGATCGCTCGCAGTCCTCCGGCGTGGGCAGCTCTGATGTCGGTCAGCGCGGCGTCGACGTCATGCCAACTCACCACGGCGGTCCCGACGAACCGCTCCGGCGCCGCACTCACGTAGTCCATCAGCCAGCGGTTGAACGCCCGGAACGCTGCCTGCCGGTGACCGTCGTCGGCCAGGGTGTACGTCCGGCCCAGCGTCGCGGCGATGCCGCGGGAATACAGTTCGAACGGAATCCCGAAGTCCGGGAACAGGACCTCGGCGCAGATGCCTTCCTTCTCGACCTCCTGCAACCGCCGGTTCGGGTCGGGGAAGCCGTCGAGCCGGCCGGTGTCGACCATCTTGGCCGTCCAGTCCTCGACATCCGCCGGATCCAGCCGTGACCGCAACGCCGGCGGGTCGAAGTTCCGCGAGCCGTGCTCGTTCCATTCGATCAAGAAGTCGTCGAACTCCTCGCGGTAGGCCGCGTCCAGGTATGGCCGGTAGTCGGCCATCAGGGCGCCGGCGTGGCCGTCGCTGGAGACGATGACGATCGGGTCGTCCATCGGAACCCTCACTTCCCAGACCGTGCAGTGATCTTCGCCGTCGAGATCGGGCGCCCGGGACCGTGCCTGCCGGACGATCCCGAGACTAGTCCCGGGGCGGAGCTTGTGACCCGAGCGCTCACGATGAGTGCCGCGACCAGATCTCGATGATTTCGTCGGCCGTGGCCAGGTCGGCCGACCGCTCCATGTACCGCAGCGACGAGGCGTGCATCTCCGGATAGCCGGAGTTGACGCAGTCGGTCACGATCACCGGGTAGTAGCCGGCGATGATCGCCCAGCGGGCGTTGTTCTCGATCCCGGACTCCGTGCTGATCCCGGTCTGCACGATGGTCTTGATCCCGCGCGACTTCAGGATCTGGTCGAACGCCGTACCGGTATAGGCGTTGTTGAAGTACTTCTCCATCACGATGTCGCCCGGCTGCGGCGCGATCTCCTTGACGATCTGATTCTCCGGACCGCGATCCTCGGTCTCGACCCACGGAATGCCTTCTGTCGGATCCTTGACGAATTTCGACAGGTACCGGAGGAATGGGCCGGAGTAGGCATCCAGGCACAACAGAACACGGGTGTAGATGACCGGTACGCCGGCCTGCCGGGCCGCTTCGATAATGCGTTCCCAGCGCGGCAGCATGTCCGGGACTGCACGCATGAACGAGCCCGTCGTGAAACTGTCGCCGCACGAGGCGTACGTCGCGTCGTAGACCAGCAGGGCCGCGTGTCGCGGATCGACCATTTCCTCGACGGTCGTCAGCACCTCACGACCACGAAACTCGTACATGAGACTCCCTATTCGTCGGCGTCAATGGGACTTGTCCCCGCTGGCCGGAGCTGTGCGTGGCAGCCGGCGGCTTGCTCGTCTGACGTCGACCATGCGGCGCTATTCGACGGTCTGCAGAACGACAAGGTTGACTGTCGGGCAACGAGTTTGCCGCCTGCCACGCGACTGCGACGCTAGGCGCGATCGGTGGCGATGTCAACGGTTCTGGCCGTATTCCACAGCTGGCCGGAGGTGGTCACGATGACTGTCAACGAGGGCCCAGCGCGGCACCGCGAGATGGGCTCAATGGCAGGGCCCGCGGGGCCCCATAACCGGGTCGCCGACGTGCCGTCAGGCACGCCGGAATCGGCCTGCCGATGAAACGCTGCAGGAGGCTGAATTCGTCGCCGAGTATGGCTGCTTGACCGTCTAGCATGGATTCAGTGGCGGCCCCGGAAATCACCGTGCGTCTTTCCGTTCTCCTTCATTCGCCGACCGCCTCACCGGCGGCGACCTATCACCGCCCTTGACAGTCGTGACGAGCAGAGTTAGCTTGCCTTGATTCCGGCATAGATGCTCCGGTCCTGTCGGCGCGCTCCCGAACGGCTGATGTGGTTGATGCGACGGAACGACCGGGCAACTGTGCCCGGGGCCGACATGGGCGCGATCAACAAGGCGGCTGATCAACAGGTTCGTTGATCGCAGTCGTGACCGAGACGGAGCACCGATGACCACCATGGACGCAACGACCACCGCGGACACAGCGACTGGCGGACCCGCCTCCAGTGGCGGGACGGCGAGGACGGGCACCGGTATCCAGGTCGCGGGGCGGACCGGCGCAGCCGTGGAGTCGGACCTTGCAGACCGCCGCGGCCTGGTCGATGCCGACCTGCACATTCACACGGTCCACGGCTTCAAGGACATCTATCCGTACCTGCCGACAGCATGGCGCCGGCGTTTCGAGTTGAAGCGGGCCGACACCTCGATGAACCCGTCGACGCTCAAGATCAAGCACCCCACCGACAACGCGATTCGGGTGGATGCCGCCGCCTACCCCGGGGCGATGCCGGCGTCCGACCCCGAGTTCACCAAGACCGACTACCTCGAGCGCTACCACGTCGACTTCGCCGTGGCCACCAGCCTGGAGGCGGCGGCCTTCGCCGTCGCGCTGGCCGGTCCCGACGAAGCGGCGGTGCTGTGCTCCGGCTTCAACGACTACTTCCTCGAGCACTGGTGCGAGTACGACTCCCGGTACCGCTACGCGCTGTGCGTCTCGGTCCAGGACCCGATCCAGGCCGCCGCGGAGATCCGCCGGGTCGGCGGCCATCGCGGGGTCGCCGCGGTCTACATGCCGCTGCAGAACATCCTGATCGGCAACCGGCACCACTACCCCATCTACGAGGCGGCGCAGGAGCAGGGCCTGCCGATCCTGCTCCACCTCAGCGGCACCGAGGGCGCCTATCAGGGGTCGGTGGAAGCCTGCGGCGGCATCGTCGAGAACTACTCCGAGCGCCGGGCCGGCTACGGCATCATCGGCTGGTCGAACCTCAACAACCTGACCTTCTCCACGACGTTCCAGCGCTTCCCGGAGCTGCGGTTCGCTTTCATCGAGTTCGGATTCTCGTGGCTCATGGCGGCGCTGTGGCGGCTGGACACCACGTGGCAGCAGTTGCGCATCGAAGTGCCCTGGCTCACCGAGCCACCGACTGAGTTGCTGCTGCGGCATGTCCGCTTCGGCACCCAGCCGATCGACGAGCCGCGGGTCGCCAGCGACCTCTACACCCTGCTGTCCATGATGGGCACGGACTGGCTGATGTTCACCACCGACTATCCTCACTGGGACGGCGACGAGCCGGAGACTGTGTTGCGCCGGCTGGCCGGTGACCAATTGCGTCAGGTCATGCGGGCCAACGGCGAATGGATGTTCCGGCTGTCCTGACGGCGGCCGGGCCGATCGAGAGGGTTGCAGTGCCCAGTGTGCACGACTTCACCGTCACCGCCGCCGATGGTCGCCAGGTCCCACTGACCGAATACAAGGGACAGGTCCTGCTCATCGTCAATGTCGCAAGCAAGTGCGGGTTGACTCCCCAGTACGAAGGCTTGGAGTCGCTCTACCGCGCCAAGGCACCGCTGGGCCTGCAGCTCCTCGGCTTCCCGTGCAACCAGTTCAAAGGACAGGAGCCTGGCACCGACGCGGACATCCAGGCGTTCTGCTCGACGACGTACGACGTCACCTTCCCGGTGTTCGCCAAGATCGACGTGAACGGCCCCGACGCCGACCCGCTGTACGAGTACCTTCGCAGCGAAGCGCCGGGCGACTTCGGTCCGTCGTACGGCTCGTTCTACGACAGCATCTCGAAGATCCGCCCGGATGCGGTCGGGACCGACGAGGTCAAGTGGAACTTCTCCAAGTTCCTCGTCGGACGCGACGGGACGGTCATCAAGCGTTACGAGCCGCCGGTGCTGCCGGACGCCATCGCGACCGACCTCGACAACTACCTCTAGTCCGCGATCAGCCGTCCGCGCGCGAGATACCGAGCGACTCTCGGATATCGCACAACGCGGCCAGCCCGGAACGAAGCCCGACCAGGTCGGTCGGGGTGACTCGGCGGGCCAATTCGTCGTCGACTGCTTGAACCGCGCTGGCGATGGCAGCGGCGGCCGCCTTGCCACGATCGGTGAGCCGGATCGTCATCCGACGGCGGTCATCCGGATTGATCGCACGATCCAGGTAGCCGCGCACCACCAAGGTGTCGATCAGTTGGCTTGCGGCCTGCTTGCTGATGCCCAGCTCATTCATGAGCTCGGCCGGCGACACCTCACTGTTGCGCTTGTCCAGCGCGTGAAAGCCGTTCCACGGCAGATTGTCGAAGCCACCGGCGTCCAGGCCTTGCCGGATCGCGTCGCGGTACGCGCCGCGGGCCGACTGCAGCAGCCGCGGGATCGGCCGCCCGTTCTCTGCGCTGCGTTCGGTCGCCCCACTGCCCTCGGTCACCGCGACACCGTAGGCAGGAAGCGCCAGCTAGTCAAGCACCTTGACAGTATGGCTACGACGTCAGCGCTGTGACTGGCCAAACCGGCCGACGGCCCACGGGCGCATGCGGCGAAAGGGCTGAGCGACGCTCAGTTTCCGGCGGCCCGGAACGCGTCGATCACCGACGCGGCCACGCGACCCCGAGGAGAGACCTTGATGTTGTTCGACGCCGCCCAAGCGCGCACAGCAGCGAGGTCGACATCGACCCGAGTGGCGGTCACCGTCCGCGCGCGGCCGTTGGCGCTGCCGCGGCCGACCTTGCGGCCGGCGCTGATGAAGCGGGCCAACGCACTGTCGAAAGCAGCAGCATTCTTGGCGGAAAGGTCGATTTCGTACGTCGTACCCCGAACAGCAAATCGGACGGTCTCGCTGGCTTGGCTACCATCCAGATCGTCGACAAGCGAGACCTTCACGCGCTTGGCCACAAGAATTCCTCTCGGGACGATCCCGGTTCATGACTGCGCAGAGCATAGAGGACTCACTGGTGATTCGCGATGGAGCAACACGATATCCCCAGCTTTTTGTACGACAGTGAAGCCCTCTTGCTGTGACTTCTCCATGAACGCCTGCGGAGTCGGCCCGAGATATCCAGTTTCGGTCTGCCCCAGGTCCAGGACGAGCCAGGTGGCCAGGTCGTCGGCAATCCCGGGCAGCGACACGTAGTTGCGGTGGGTCAATTGCGGCGCGATCCGGTCGTCGGTCTCCACACATTCACCGGCCGGGACCATGGGCAGAATCGCCGATATCGCCCTCGTGCGATCCGTCTGCGCCCAGGCCGCGCCGGTCAGCAGCCGGCCGAACGGGAACTGGGCGTGGACAAAGACCGTCCCGGCGCAGGCCACCGCCAGAGCCGCGGACGACCACACCAACGGCAGCGCACGCAGCCTGGGCCACCGCCGTACCAGCCGAGCGGCACCGTCGGTGGCAGCCATGGCGACGATCGGCGCCATGACCGACGAGTAGTGGAACTCCGTTCCCCAGAGCTGGTAGCGGGAGCTGAGGAATCGCTGTGCGAGGAACGGCACAGTCAGCAGCAGATAGGGCGACAACAGGGCCAGCAGGCCGGTCGGCACCAGCAGCCAGAGGAGGGTGACGACCTTGGCCGACGGCGTGACCGCGAGGCGCAGCGTCTCGAACGGATGCCGTACGACATACCCGAGGGCACTGGGAAGATTGGGCCCCAGTGCGTCGTAGCTCCAATAGGCGAACTGCCCGGTCGGCGAGAAGGCCGGGAGCACGATCGCTGTCGCGATCACGTAGCCCGCGAGGCCGAGGCCGACGGCGACCGCGCCCTCCCACCACCGTCGCCGCAGCAAGAGCAGGATCCCGACGAACACGACCAGGGCGCCCATGTCCTCGCGCACGAGCAGCAGGACGGCGCCGGTCACCAGGCAGAGGCCGTACCGATGAATGTCGATCAGGTAGATGACCAGGGCGATGAGCGGGATGGCGAAGGCGATCTCGTGGAAGTCGAAGTCGATCATGCCTTGCAGCGGCCAGGACAGGGCGTAGGCAGCCGCGACGAAGAGAGCCGGAACCGCCGTGAACCGCCGTCGAGCGAAGGCCCAGACCGGGATGATCGACCCGGCTACCAGCGCGGCTTGGGCGATCAGCAGCGTCCGCGGATCGTCCCAGATCCAGTACAGCGGCGAGAGCAACGAGATGATCGGGTGGAAGTGGTCGCCGAAGATGTTGTAGTCGACACCCTTGAGCGGCACGATCGGCGCCTCGAGTTGCGAGTATCGCTGCACCGCTTGATCGAAGATGCCCAGGTCGTAGCCGGACGTGAGGTACGTCAGATGGCGGGAGACGGCGTAAATCGAGTAGAGCACGAAGAAAGCGGCAACCAGCCACGTGATCGGCAACCGGACTGCTGTACGGATGCCGCGAGCGGCCCGCCGAAGCAGGGACCGTCGATCCTGTGGGCCGGTCAGATCGGCAGAGCCGTCACCGCTGGTCTCAAGGGCGGATCGCCCAGCCTCCGCCAACCCTCTCCCTTTCGCAGCCGTGAGCGAGGTGGATCCTACCCGCGGCTCAGGGTGCGGCTGTCAGCTCCACCGGGCCACCATGACGGCCTCCACGGCCGGAGGTCACACCGGGACGCGACCCGTCGCCACCCAGGCGGTGGCGCGGAGCGTGAACGGGCCGGTCGGCTGACGGAGATCTTCCGCCACAGCAGCTCGTACGGCCCTCAGTTGTGCGGCGTCCAGGGCAGCGACGTACTGACCGATCGGCCCTACACCTTCGGTGTACCCGGACCACAGGTCGTCCAGATCGTCGTAGTTTCCGACGGCCTCGATCTCAGTCGCCACCACATCGACGAGGCCGGCCGCGATCAACAACTCAGCCAGATCGCCCTCCCGTGCACCGACCAGGGCCCGATCGTTCGGAACAGCACCGATCGCCCGGGCAGCGGCCTGCCAGAACACCTGCAGCGATCGCATCCGCAAGACATCCCAGAAGTTCAAAGCGACGACTCCCCCAGGCCGAGTCACCCGCGCCATCTGCCGCACTCCAGCTGGCGCGTCCGACATGAACCCGACGACCAAGGAGGACAACGCCGCGTCGAACGTGCTGTCGCTGAAGGGCAGTTCCTCAGCAACGCCGGTCAGGACGGTCGCGGCGGGTACTCGTTGTCGGCACGCGGCGACGAACGGTGCCGAGGGGTCGATCGCGGTCACCTGCGACGGGCCCACTCTGGCCGCGAGTTCACGCGTCAGGCCGCCGGGACCGCAACCGACGTCGAGCACGCGCTGGCCGGCCGTGATGCCGGCGGCATCGGCGAAGGCGGGCGCGAGTGTGGGCAGGAAGCGGCCCATCAGCCGGTCGTAGCCGTCGGCAGCATGGAACATCGGGTCGGTCACGGTGCCAGATTCTGCCCTGGTCAACCGTGCCTGGTGGGCCGGAAGGTCAGCGAGCGAGCGCGCGCAGGCCGAATGCCGCCCGTATACGGAGTTATCAGCGTGAACGCGCGTCCCAGGCAACGCCCTGCTCGACGAAGATGCGCAGCGACTCCAACGACGCCTGGAACGCGTCCCGCACACCGGAGGTGAGTTGGTCGCCGCTGCCCGGATCGAGCGGCTCGAAGGTGGTCTCCACGACGACGGTCGCGCCGCCAGCGGCCGCCGGGACGGTGGTAAACGTGCCGCCGGACTCACGGACCGGCAGAGGCACCCGCACGTGGTCGAAACGGAAACGACGTTCCTTGTCGGAAACCTCGCTGATGCGCTCGTGTACCTGTTGACCGTCGGCCATCGTGCACACCCGCAGGTCGCCGTCCAGCCGGGCTGCGACAACACCCGGCAACCACTGCCGGGTGGCGGGCATGTCCGACAGGACCGCCCAGACCTCGTCCGGAGTGGCCTGGATGGTCACGCTGTTGCGAATCGTGGGCATCGGTAGTCCCTTCCTCGTGGTGGCCCTACCTGTCCTGACGGCATCTCCGGTATCGATTCATCGCGACGACCACGGCGATCTAGCCTGAGCCCGTCATGACCACCATCGATCGCCCAGACGACGCCCCTCGCGCGACCATCGAGCGGATCGTGCAACGGCACCACCGGGAACTCCTGGTTCATTGCTACCGGATGCTGGGCAGCACCGAGGACGCCGAAGACGCGGTGCAGGAGACGTTGGTCAAGGCGTGGCGCCGTCTCGACAGCTTCGAGGGGCGTTCCTCGGTTCGGGCGTGGCTGTACCGGATCGCCACCAACGTCTGCTTGGACGCGTTGGACCGCCGCGCCCGCCGGATACTCCCTGTCGCCTTGACAGGACCGGCTGACCCGCAGCTGCCGCCGGCGCCGGACGACCTCGACACTGCGTGGCTGCAGCCCATTCCCGATGCCTGGCTCGACCTGCCCGACGACGAGGCGGACCCGTCCACCGTCGTTGTCGCGCGCGAACACATCGAGCTGGCGTTCGTCGCCGCGGTGCAGCATCTACCTCCGAGACAGCGGGCGATACTGCTGCTGCGAGAGGTCATCGGCTACAGCGCCGCGGAAACCGCGCAGTTGCTCGATACGTCGCCAGCCGCCGTGAACAGCGCATTGCAGCGGGCACGCAGGCTCCTCGACGCCCGGCTGCCGAGCACGGCGCTGCACCGCCCGACCGGCGACGCCGCCGGCCTCGTGCAGCAGTACGTGAGCGCGTGGCGAGCGGCCGACGTCGACGCGCTCGTGGCACTCATGCGCGCCGATGCCGATATGGCCATGCCACCGACACCGTCCTGGTTCCACGGTCGCGACAGCATCGGTGTCTACCTGCGGCGATTGTTTGCCACGCCGTTCGGGCAGGCCCTGGAACTGGTGCCCACGGCGGCCAACCGGCAACCCGCCTTGGCGGTGTATGCGCCGGACCGTACGCCGTTCGCTATCAAGGTGTTCACCGTGAGCGGTTCGCACTTCAGTGCCATCACCGGATTCGTTTCATCCGACGTGTTCGCGTCGTTCGACCTCCCCGATCTCGCGCCGGCGGCAGCGCCGTACCCCGACCTCGACAGGCGAGGCAACGACGCGCGACGACCGTTGCCGAACTGACGAGTCAGACTCCGCGACCCCGACGGATCGGCGACGGCGGGTCTTCGTCGCCGGCCTGGTAGCCATGTCGGGCCATGTCCAGCAGCGCCTCGAGTTGAGTGCTCGGCAGGCCAGTCAGGGCGATGCCCCTGGCAAGCGCCAGCATGTCGGTGGTCGTGATGCCGGCTCGAACGGCTCCGGCCTCACGGGCACGGGCGAAAAGCTGCGAGGCGGCGTCGTGCATCGTGGCGTGCCATGCGCCGAACAGCACCCCGCGTTCGTTGTCGTCTGGCAAAGCCAGTGCCAGGTCCTGCTTGGTGGCGATGTGGCGGACGAACAGGAGTAGCCAGCTGGTCAGGGCCTGGCCCGGGTCGGGATCTTCGAGGAGATCGTCGCTGGCTTGCCGGAGAGCCTCGACCTCGCTGGCATAGACGGCCACGATCAGCTCGGCGCGGCTCGGGAAATGCCGGTAGAGGGTGGCGTTGCCAACGCCGGCGCGCTTGGCGATCTGGTCCAGCGGCACGTCGACCCCATGCTTGTCGAACAAGCTCCGGGCGGTCTGGACGAGTACCGCTCGGTTCCGCGCAGCGTCGGCGCGCCGGGGCCGCAGCCCGACCTGGCGTCCTTGCGAGTTGCTTTCCGGGGACATCCCCGTTAGCTTAGCGAAGACATAAACGGGGAGGTCCCCGGTATTGGAGGAGCAGATGCTGAGTGCTGAAGATCGCTGGGCCATCGGCGAAACGCTGTCGCTGCATGGACATCTCTTCGACCAGGGCCAGCTCGATCGACTGCACGAGCTGCTTACACCCGACATCGTCTACGACGTCACCGACGTCGGGGGTGGGCAGCTGGTGGGAATAGATGAGGTCCGCCGCGCGGGCTTGGAACTCGGCGACGGCAACCCGTTGGCTCACCACGTCACGAACGTGGTGATCACCGGCGACAGCGGCGACGAGGCCACTGCCATATCGAAGGGCTTGGGGGTCATGGCAAATGGGACGTCGGCGAGCTGTACCTACCTCGATACCCTCCGACGCACCGACGGTGGCTGGCGGCTCAGTCGCCGAGTCCTGTTGGCGCGACGGATCCCATTGAACGGCGCGTACCACAAGAGCTGGGATGCCGACGGGTCACGGCATCAGTCAGTATGAGCTAGCTCCAAGCGCAGGCGAGTGACGGCTGACGTCGCCTCAGCGAGCGCGGCTACCTCGTCGCCTATCTCGTCGCCGCCCCTCTCATGAGCGACTGGCTCGGGCCAGATCCGGCGGTCCTGCGCGGCATCGGCGTCTAGCTCGCGGCGCAGGTCGCCGGCGTGAGTCAGAAGATGCTCACCCAGACGCTGCGGGAGTTGGAGGCGGACGGGCTGGTGACCCGGACGGTGACGCCCACGGTGCCGGTCCGGGTGGACTACGAACTGTCTGCGTTGGGCCACAGCCTGATGGGCGTTGTGGTCGAGATCAAGCGGTGGGCGGAGTCTCACATGGACGAGGTGAAGGCGGCCCGCACGCGTACCTCCCGCGGCAGCCAGTGAGCACGGGGTCCGCGCTGACGGTGACCGGTTGCCGTCCCCTGCGAGAGCGCCGAAGCGCGGGAGTCGTTGACTGCTATGCCATTGGCGGCAACCAGATCGTCATGCGCATGCGGTCGTCGGGAAGGTGCAGAATCTCGTAGCGGCGCGCGACCACGGCGCCCTCTGCGGTCAGGATTCGCAACGTCGATGAACGCCGACGGTGCACCACGTGACCGCTCCACCAACCCGCGAACAGCTCACTCTCGGCGCTGAGCTCCGCGACGAACGCCTGCAACTGCGGTTCGGTGAGGTCGTCGGCGTTGGCCGCGCGCAGGTGACCGACCGCCCCGCGTACGACGTCCTCCCAGTCAAGGAAGATCGTCCGCGCCCGCGGATCAGTCAACAGATAACGAAGCGTGCTGCGCCGCTGCGGCGGCAACTCCTCAATGCCGTCGAAGAGGGCCAGGCCCTCGGCGTTGGCGGCGACAATCGTGCTGAGGCGATCCAGCACGTAGGCGGGGTTCGGCCGGACGGCGTCGACCAGCAGCTGCATACGGGCGACCGTCTCGGACGAGTCCGTGTTCACCGTCGGTTCCGGGACGCCATCGCGCAGCGTACGGAGGTGCTGGACGGCGTCGGCGTTCAGCCGGAGTACGCGGGCGATCGCGGCGAGCACCGAGTCGCTGGGGTTGCGTTCGCGCCCCTGCTCCAGACGGACGTAGTAGTCGATGCTGATCCCGGCGGCGGCGGCGACCTCTTCCCGCCGCAGACCACTGACCCGACGCTGGCCAACCGCGGCCTGACCCGGTTGCAGGGCAGCGTCGGTGCGGCGCGCTCGGAGGAACGCCCCCAACTCACTCGCCATCGCTGCCCTCCGATCGTGGGTGGGTGCAGAACTCCTAGGAACGTCACGATCTTCCCCCGCTCCGCGACCGGTCCGACGCTAGGGGTGACGTCGTCGCGATATTGAGGAGAGATCACGAGATGGGACGCGAGGCCACCTACACCCACGGACACCACGAGTCCGTCCTTCGCTCGCACCGCTGGCGCACCGCGGAGAACTCCGCCGCCTATGTGCTGCCGCATCTGACGCGTGACGACCACGTGCTCGACGTGGGCGCCGGGCCCGGGACGATCACGGCGGACCTCGCCCAGCGCGTACGCCGCGTCACGGCCACCGAAGTCGGGCCGGACGAACTGGCGCTGGCCAAAGCCACCGCCGCCGAGCGCGGCCAGACGAACGTCGCGTTCGATGTGGCCGACGTGGGCGCACTTCCCTACGAGGACGGGACTTTCGACGTGGCGCATGCTCACCAGGTACTCCAGCACGTCGGGGACCCGGTCCAGGCGCTGCGGGAGATGGCACGGGTGACGAAGCCAGGCGGGCTAGTCGCGGTGCGCGACAGCGACTATGCAGCGTTCTCCTGGTTCCCGAGAATCGCGGAACTCGACGAGTGGATGGACCTGTACCAGCGTGCCGCCCGGGCCAACGGCGGCGAGCCCGACGCCGGTCGACGGCTGCTGTCATGGGCGCACGTGGCCGGTCTCAGAGACGTGACCGCGACCTCCAGCACGTGGTGCTTTTCGACGCCCGAGGACCGCGAGTGGTGGGGCGGGGTATGGCAGGCCCGGATCCTGCAGTCGGCGATGGCGACGCAGGTCGTCACCTCCGGGATGGCCACCCAGGATGACCTCGAACGCATCAGTGCCGGCTGGCGACGGTGGGCGGAGGCCCCAGACGGATGGTTCTCCGTCCTCCACGGCGAAATCCTGTGCCACATGAGGCTCTGATACGACACGGCCTCGACCCGGCTGCGCCAGCGGGTCGACTGGAGGTTCGCTTCCGTAGGCGCCTGCTTCGCGGATCTTGATGCCAGAGCACGCCGGGACCCGGAGCAGAGTACGTACCCTGGGTCCGGAGCGAGATTCCTCTCCGACCTATCGCCGGAGCGCACTCTTAGTGCCGGTCCGCCGTGGCGGAGGATCGTGTTGAGACTCCCACTCCGACTTGATGCCGGAGCGCACCTCGCTGGAACTCCTGGACCGGCCGAAACCGCCTGTTGAGACCCCCACTCCGACTTGATGCCGGAGCGCACGCTTCGTGCTGGTGCCGATGACCCTCCCGTCGACCGAGTTGAGACTCCCACTCCGACTTGATGCCGGAGCGCACATGGCGCTTGGACGTTCGCGGTGACGCCGTGACCGAGGTTGAGACTCCCACTCCGACTTCATGCCGGAGCGCACTTCGGGGGCGCAGGCCGCGAAGACTGACACCCTGGCCGGGTTGAGACTCCCACTCCGACTTGATGCCGGAGCGCACGTCGGAGACGAACATCGACGACACCCTGCTGACGGAGTTGAGACTCCCACTCCGACTTGATGCCGGAGCGCACGGTTCTCGTGCAGCAGGACGGCCCCTTGCTGGTGTTGTTGAGACTCCCACTCCGACTTGATGCCGGAGCGCACCGTGGCCAATGTGCGGGCCGGCGCGTCGCCGACGGTGTTGAGACTCCCACTCCGACTTGATGCCGGAGCGCACGCGCTCGACCCGTTCACCGTCGACAAACTCTGGCGGTGTTGAGACTCCCACTCCGACTTGATGCCGGAGCGCACGAGCCGACCCTTGTCGGCGTTCAGGTACCCCATCAGGTTGAGACTCCCACTCCGACTTGATGCCGGAGCGCACTGACGGTCCACGAGTGCCGGTCGTGGACGCCATCGGCGTTGAGACTCCCACTCCGACTTGATGCCGGAGCGCACAAGTCCTCACGACCAGCCGATTCCGCCCAGGCGAGGTTGAGACTCCCACTCCGACTTGATGCCGGAGCGCACTGCGCGTCGCGCATCATCTGCTTCGCCTTCTCGGAGTTGAGACTCCCACTCCGACTTGATGCCGGAGCGCACACGTACTCCAGGCCAAGGCACATGAAGCGCGTGAAGTTGAGACTCCCACTCCGACTTGATGCCGGAGCGCACATCGAGCACAGGTCGCCGGTTACGGGGGCGACGGAGTTGAGACTCCCACTCCGACTTGATGCCGGAGCGCACAAGGTCAAGACTGACGGCGGCACTGACTTGGACGTGTTGAGACTCCCACTCCGACTTGATGCCGGAGCGCACACGCCTGCGGGTCGCGGGGTTCGCCTACCGGGTCGAGGAGTTGAGACTCCCACTCCGACTTGATGCCGGAGCGCACCCTCACCGACCGGTGCGGGGCTACTCGTCGTGCCGGGAGTTGAGACTCCCACTCCGACTTGATGCCGGAGCGCACCGCCACGTCGTGCAGTGGGTGACGGCCGGGCCGGAGTTGAGACTCCCACTCCGACTTGATGCCGGAGCGCACGGACGAAGAACGCCAAGCATGGCCGCCGTCCTACCGGTTGAGACTCCCACTCCGACTTGATGCCGGAGCGCACTGGCCGACGATCGAACGGTGGTTCGCAGAGCGGCAGCGTTGAGACTCCCACTCCGACTTGATGCCGGAGCGCACCGAGCAGCGCGCCGGCGAGGTGCATATCGCGGTCGGGTTGAGACTCCCACTCCGACTTGATGCCGGAGCGCACGCAGGGTCTCGTTGGATTGCATCAGTCCGCCACCTTGTTGAGACTCCCACTCCGACTTGATGCCGGAGCGCACCGTCGGCGACGATCTGCTCCAAGTCGGTGCGGCTGTTGAGACTCCCACTCCGACTTGATGCCGGAGCGCACCTCACACCAGCGTCGTCGCGCAGTCCGATGACGCTGTTGAGACTCCCACTCCGACTTGATGCCGGAGCGCACACCCCCGCCGAAGCCGGATGCTCTGCGCCGCCGCCGGTTGAGACTCCCACTCCGACTTGATGCCGGAGCGCACACCACCCATGGCGTCACGCCCAGCAGCTCGGAGTACGTTGAGACTCCCACTCCGACTTGATGCCGGAGCGCACACGCGGGTCACTGCCGGCGTCCAGTGCCAGCGGTAGTTGAGACTCCCACTCCGACTTGATGCCGGAGCGCACCACCTTGCACGATGCTCTGGCCCGGCTCCACGACCTGTTGAGACTCCCACTCCGACTTGATGCCGGAGCGCACGCGGCCAGACAGCGGCGAGCATCTCGCGAGCGTCGCGTTGAGACTCCCACTCCGACTTGATGCCGGAGCGCACGGCATGATCACCGTGGTGACCGACGTCGTCCGGGAGTTGAGACTCCCACTCCGACTTGATGCCGGAGCGCACTAGGTGCTCGATCAGGTCATCCACTGTGGCGAAATGGTTGAGACTCCCACTCCGACTTGATGCCGGAGCGCACCGGCCAGACAGCGGCGAGCATTTCCCGCGCTTCGCGTTGAGACTCCCACTCCGACTTGATGCCGGAGCGCACTGGCATCGACGGTGAGAGTGTCGTTCAGCTTCAGGTTGAGACTCCCACTCCGACTTGATGCCGGAGCGCACCGGGGCCTACCGCGTTGACTGTCGCGTCGATGCCGCGGTTGAGACTCCCACTCCGACTTGATGCCGGAGCGCACCCTCGGGACTGCTGGCAAGGACATCGTTTCGGTACCGTTGAGACTCCCACTCCGACTTGATGCCGGAGCGCACTTCACGGCCGGCCTCGACCTCAACCTTCGTCGACGTTGAGACTCCCACTCCGACTTGATGCCGGAGCGCACAGTCGCCAGGTGGCCGAGACGGCCCTTGGCCACGTTGTTGAGACTCCCACTCCGACTTGATGCCGGAGCGCACCCCGCCAGATGCGGGATGTCGGGCACGCCGACGGTGTTGAGACTCCCACTCCGACTTGATGCCGGAGCGCACAGCCAACGGAACCGCGAGCAAACTCACGGTGTTCTGGTTGAGACTCCCACTCCGACTTGATGCCGGAGCGCACCCACGGACGCCGTGACTCGGGTCGCGGCGTATGCCCGGTTGAGACTCCCACTCCGACTTGATGCCGGAGCGCACAACGTCGCCGCCGTCCCGTTGCCGTAGTGCTGGGCGATGTTGAGACTCCCACTCCGACTTGATGCCGGAGCGCACCGCGGCTCGACGTGCTGCTGACCGGGCTGCTGCGGAGTTGAGACTCCCACTCCGACTTGATGCCGGAGCGCACGACATCGACGACGACGAGGCGTTTCTCGCCTGGGCGGTTGAGACTCCCACTCCGACTTGATGCCGGAGCGCACCCGGTGGTGTCGCCTGCGAACCGGGCTGCGCGCCGTACCGTTGAGACTCCCACTCCGACTTGATGCCGGAGCGCACTCGGTCGGAGTCCAGGGCGTTCCACTGATCGACGGTGTTGAGACTCCCACTCCGACTTGATGCCGGAGCGCACAAAGACACCGGTTCGGTCGCGGGGAACTTCGACCAGGTTGAGACTCCCACTCCGACTTGATGCCGGAGCGCACCGGTCCGCGTCGCGGGCGGCCTGGTCGGCGTCGGGTTGAGACTCCCACTCCGACTTGATGCCGGAGCGCACACCGCGGCTACGTCGTGCGCGGCCTTGACGACCGCGTGTTGAGACTCCCACTCCGACTTGATGCCGGAGCGCACAAGGTCACGATCAGCGCCGGCATCGACCGGGCCATGTTGAGACTCCCACTCCGACTTGATGCCGGAGCGCACACTCCACTTGGAGAACCTCTGCCTGAGCGGATCACCGGGTTGAGACTCCCACTCCGACTTGATGCCGGAGCGCACGGTCACGACGAATCGGACGGCTCGCTCGTGTGCAGTGTTGAGACTCCCACTCCGACTTGATGCCGGAGCGCACAGGGGTGTCGCCTGCGACACCCGAACCATCCTTAGTTGAGACTCCCACTCCGACTTGATGCCGGAGCGCACACCGTTGTGCCGTCGGGCAACAGGACGTGCGCCAAGTTGAGACTCCCACTCCGACTTGATGCCGGAGCGCACCAGCGCACAAGCCGAAGCGAACGCGCGCGCGGCGGAGTTGAGACTCCCACTCCGACTTGATGCCGGAGCGCACATCGAGGTCTGGATGGCTTGCCAAGCGGTGTCGATGTTGAGACTCCCACTCCGACTTGATGCCGGAGCGCACACACACGCCGGGGCGTCGCTGTGAGGCTCACCAGCGTTGAGACTCCCACTCCGACTTGATGCCGGAGCGCACTCGACACGATCGGTAGCACGTTCGGATCACGCACGTAGTTGAGACTCCCACTCCGACTTGATGCCGGAGCGCACCTCCGCGGTCGAGTCGGCCAGCGCGGGGAACTTCGCGTTGAGACTCCCACTCCGACTTGATGCCGGAGCGCACGACCCTGCAGGTCGTCCTGCCCGCCGCCTACCTGGAGTTGAGACTCCCACTCCGACTTGATGCCGGAGCGCACCCCGCCACCCGCGCCAGGTACGCGACGGGTAAGGGGTTGAGACTCCCACTCCGACTTGATGCCGGAGCGCACGCTCGGTGTCCGTGCGCCCGTCGGCGACCTCCTGGTTGAGACTCCCACTCCGACTTGATGCCGGAGCGCACATGGCGGATCGGCGCACCTACGTGCGGCTCCACGACGGTTGAGACTCCCACTCCGACTTGATGCCGGAGCGCACACCGGCCGGCCTTCCGGCACCCCCTGTGGGGGGACCTGTTGAGACTCCCACTCCGACTTGATGCCGGAGCGCACATGAAGTTGCAAGAGGTCGTGACGTGGATTCTCGGGTTGAGACTCCCACTCCGACTTGATGCCGGAGCGCACCGTCGAGGTCTGCGGGCGAAACGCCAGGGACAAGTTGAGACTCCCACTCCGACTTGATGCCGGAGCGCACACGAACGGGGTCGAGCGGCTCACCCGGGCGGGGGTGTTGAGACTCCCACTCCGACTTGATGCCGGAGCGCACTGCAGGGACGCCTCCCAGCGGTTCCAGGCGCGCCGGTTGAGACTCCCACTCCGACTTGATGCCGGAGCGCACGAGCCCGCGCTTGACCACATCGACCACATCACGGAGGTTGAGACTCCCACTCCGACTTGATGCCGGAGCGCACCGGTAGGCGTCGGCAGCTGTCGAGTCGTCCCACTCGTTGAGACTCCCACTCCGACTTGATGCCGGAGCGCACCTCCGCACACAGCACCATTACCTACTGCACCTAGCGCGTTGAGACTCCCACTCCGACTTGATGCCGGAGCGCACACGTTCTCCGGGTTGGAGATCGCCAGCGCGATGGGGTTGAGACTCCCACTCCGACTTGATGCCGGAGCGCACCGACGTGGCTGGACTCCGGCGCGGGCTTCATCGAGTTGAGACTCCCACTCCGACTTGATGCCGGAGCGCACGTCGCCGACAGCCCGGCCGGCCTGCGTGAGCTGAGGTTGAGACTCCCACTCCGACTTGATGCCGGAGCGCACGTACGGACGCTCGCCAGTACCGGGTCGACGGGTGGCGTTGAGACTCCCACTCCGACTTGATGCCGGAGCGCACTGGATCGTGCGCGACGGCAACGTGTCGCCGAGGGTGTTGAGACTCCCACTCCGACTTGATGCCGGAGCGCACAAGCTCGCGCCTGACGCGGACCAGGAGGCGATCCAGTTGAGACTCCCACTCCGACTTGATGCCGGAGCGCACCCGTCATCCGCCTACCCCGGCGCAAAGCGCGGGAGGTTGAGACTCCCACTCCGACTTGATGCCGGAGCGCACCCGCTCGTCGGCCAGGAGCCGAGAGTGACCTGGGTTGAGACTCCCACTCCGACTTGATGCCGGAGCGCACGCGTCAACGGGGGAACGGCCGACCAACCACACCGGTGTTGAGACTCCCACTCCGACTTGATGCCGGAGCGCACGATCTTCGACGTGGCGGAGCGCGTGTCGTCGGTGAGTGTTGAGACTCCCACTCCGACTTGATGCCGGAGCGCACCGTGGCAGGAACACCAGACGTGGCACCAGGAGAGAGTTGAGACTCCCACTCCGACTTGATGCCGGAGCGCACCGCGCCCCGGCCGGGACCGTGATCGTGAACATCGTGTTGAGACTCCCACTCCGACTTGATGCCGGAGCGCACACGGACGCTCGCCAGTACCGGGTCGACGGGTGGCGTTGAGACTCCCACTCCGACTTGATGCCGGAGCGCACACGAGTGGTGGTGCTGGGCTCCCGCGGATGGACTCGTTGAGACTCCCACTCCGACTTGATGCCGGAGCGCACCGATGGTGGGGCCTGCCCTGTGTGTGCCGGGTAGGGTTGAGACTCCCACTCCGACTTGATGCCGGAGCGCACCGCTCTTGTCGCTCACGAATCCGACGGTGGTGATGTTGAGACTCCCACTCCGACTTGATGCCGGAGCGCACAACACAGTCGAGTTCTGGACGGCGCCCGAGCCGTGGTTGAGACTCCCACTCCGACTTGATGCCGGAGCGCACGAGGACGTAGTTGACGGTGCCGGTCGCGGCGGCCTCGTTGAGACTCCCACTCCGACTTGATGCCGGAGCGCACTCCCGATGACGCCTTCACGCCGCGCCCAATACCGGGGGTTGAGACTCCCACTCCGACTTGATGCCGGAGCGCACGTGGTGTCGCACACCCAAAAGCAGACCCACCCCAGCGTTGAGACTCCCACTCCGACTTGATGCCGGAGCGCACTAGAACCGGTCGGGGTTGTACGGGGAGTTGGCGAGGTTGAGACTCCCACTCCGACTTGATGCCGGAGCGCACCGCGGCACGACCGTCGACACGCCAGTGGCGCGGCCGTTGAGACTCCCACTCCGACTTGATGCCGGAGCGCACTCACGACGAGGGCAGGGAGCCTGTCGTGGTCGAGGGTTGAGACTCCCACTCCGACTTGATGCCGGAGCGCACTCGCTGTACCCCGGCTCGTCCCGGGGAAGGAGGCCCTGTTGAGACTCCCACTCCGACTTGATGCCGGAGCGCACCACAGGCGCGGTCACAGCGCGGCCATGAGGATGATGTTGAGACTCCCACTCCGACTTGATGCCGGAGCGCACGGGCAGCAGTTGCTCGACCTGGGAGCCGGTCAGCTTGTTGAGACTCCCACTCCGACTTGATGCCGGAGCGCACACCGTGCCGAGCACCGCGAACAGGCCTGCGTAGGTGTTGAGACTCCCACTCCGACTTGATGCCGGAGCGCACGGATCGAACCCGCTGGACGAGGACAAGTGGTCGCGCATGTTGAGACTCCCACTCCGACTTGATGCCGGAGCGCACCGTGCCAGGGTCACTCGACCGGGCGTGAGATTTCGGGTTGAGACTCCCACTCCGACTTGATGCCGGAGCGCACCGCATCTGACCTGGCCGGACGCGCGAGACCCATAGTACGCAGGCCCACCCGGTGTGACTGAAGTTGCCAATCGGCACCGGTGTGCTGAGCGAGAGCCGCTCACGACAGCATCACTGGCGGTTCTCACAGCGTCCAGGCATCCTCATTCGGGATATCACGTCGCCGACCGAGCTGAATCACGCTGCCGAGGTCGCTGCCGTGGATTGGATAGAGCCGCAAGCTATCCTCTGTTGGCTCGATCTCATCTTCCAGCTTCGCTACCAGTTTCGCCAAGTCTGTCTGAGAGCAGACCACCTCAAACACGGAGTACTGAACGCGCTGCCCGTAACCTTCACAGATCCTTGCCACCCGCCTAAGCCGACGTTCGCCTGCAGCTGTAGCGGTCGAGACATCGTAGGCGACGACAACATTCATCGGATCACCAACTCGTGTCCAACATATACCCCGCCAGAGCGAATAGCGTTGGCCATCAGGTTTGCCTGGACGATTGGGATCGCCGCATTCGGAATCGGCATCCGCGCCGCCTTCAAGCGGACTTCCTGCATCCGATGTTGATGCCACGCGCTCATGACAGTCTCGCGACCACTCTCCGATAGAGTTACTGCTCCAGTAAGCGCTGACTCGAAGTGCTCGTCACGAAGCTGTCGCCGGTTGAATAGCGAGACTGCCACACGGTCTGCGGCAGAACGGAACTCTTCCATGAGATCCAGCACTAGTGACGGCTGACTGTCACGATCACCGTGAAGGAAGCCGCAGAACGGATCCAGTCCGGCGGCGTGCACCGCGCCATGCACGGACAGTCGCGTCATCGAATACAAGAAGGAGAGGACGGTGTTGATGGGGTCGAGAGCTGGCCTACGCTGACGTCCCGGAAAGTCTTGTGACTTGAGGGCCACGGCTAGGCCCGAGAAATACCTGCGCGACGCGGCACCCTCGACTCCAAGCACCTGTGCTCGCGACGAGCCAACCAAAGCTTCCCGATCCTCGTTCAATGCCGTCGCCGTCGCATCGAGGAGACCAGCCTCCGTCGGCGCAGCGTCCCGCTTCCACTGACGTATCGCCCACCTCATCTGGATGATCTTTCCGTCGACGATCGACCTGGCGAGATCGTCACGTCGTCCCTCGTCGAAATGGGCTCGATACTGTTCGCGCCGCAACCGACCGCGCCCGCTATCAGGACCCTCCACCACCGCCTGCGGCTTTCCGTACCGGCTGAGGATCGCAATTGTCCGGCCGTCGGCAGCGCAGCGTGTGAGCAATGGAGTCGACACGTCTATCCCGCTCAGTACTGTGATGCAGTCGATCGCATTCAGTGGGAGTCTCCGAGGTGGCGCGCCGTCCCGGAGGGCACGCACAGAGTCCCCGTCGAGGACGAGACGCGTACCGGCGGTGTGCACAAACAGGGTACGCAGGAAGTACGCAGTCATCGCCACTGCGCTCCGCGTGGTTGACAAGCGTTCTGCACACTGCACGACGTGCACAGGCGAGCTTGAAAGATTGGATCAATATGGCCACGGAGCCGCACTCGGGCCTCTTCGATTAGAGCGATAACCCGAGTCCGATAGTCGTCGGTCCGGTAGCGATCGCGGCGCCGTTCCTTGGTGATGTACAGCGCCACCTCCGGGACGGTTGACCCGAGCATCTCCTCAAGGCAGAGCGCTTGACCAACTACCTGAACGATACTCGGGAACTCGTCGCCGGCGCCTCGCCCGCGCTTGTGCTCCACGGGCATCAAGGTTCCATTCGCATCCTGCTCAATCGCATCGGCAACGCCCCGGATCCTCCAGCGGTGGCACACCAGCGGAACTCGGTGATGGACGATCGCACCTCGACGATAGTCAGTCTTGCCCGAGTCAACGTGCTCATGACCCGCGGTTCCCTGAACGGTCAAGTAGTTGTCCGCCCACACGCCGTCGATGAGCAACGCCGCCTGCCGCGGACAGTATGCGAAATGCTGCAGCGTGGACAATCGCAACCACGCGTCCTCTTGGTCGACGAGCGCCACAGCTATACAACCGTTGTCAAGGTCACCCCGTCCGGTAGCGACTTCGCCGCCGGCGGCGTCACTGTGTAGTCAGTCGACGTCCTGGGCAGGTCGAGGTCGGACACCTTGGCGATCGTGACGCTGTCGAATAGCTTCCTCGCTGGCGCATTGCCCAGCGAGGTCGAGTGACTGAAGACAAACAAGTTGCGAACCGAGATGTCGGGACGCGCGGCACTTCGAGTCAGCTCGAACATGTTCGCCATGCTCGTCCAGAGGACCTGAAGATCCTCCTCGGAGACCTGATTGTTCCGCGTAGGCTGGTAGTGGACCCGACAGACGTAGAGTCCGAAGGGGACGACAGACTTGTTTCCCATCTGGGACGCGTTGTCCTTCTTCTCCTCTTGTGTCGACGCGGTACGCGTGATGCCCATGTCGATCGGCAACACTGGATCCTGCGATCGGGCAATCCCGACTGTCACCGGTCCGGTAACTTTACCGGCAGAGGCATTGCCTGTGCTCATCACTGCACCGAACATCCGTACGTCGAAGTAGCGCGCGACCATGTATTCGGCGCTCTTCGCGACAAAGTCCGCCTTGGCGCCCTTGCCGGTCGCTTGCCCGAGGGCGCCGTACGCGTCTTCTAGCTGCGCGTTGAGCGACACGCCACGCCGGATGAATATCTGGTAGCGATCTGCAGGTGAGAGCATCCCCTCGTCGACCTGGAACTGCACCACGTCGCGGACCTTCCGCTTCAGGCTGGCGTCAGACACAAGGCCATGCCCGGTCTCGAGATCGGTCCGCGGCTTGCCCGCGTTGTCGGGGTCGCCGTTGGGGTTGGAGTCGACCGCCTCGAACAGCAGCAGCGCGTCGTGCTTGACGGTGGGATCCGTGTAAGAAGCCATGTTAGTCATCCTCAGTATTCGTTGGGCTCTGCTTTCGTTGCGCGGCCATTCGGAAGTTCTCCTGCCGCTGCTGGTAGTAGCCAGAAATCCAGAGAGCCTGCTGCTCCACTGGCATCCGCTTCGGAATCTCCTGAACTCTGATTCGCTCGTGGAGTGCGCCGAGCCGCTTGTCGATGGCGACGGCGGCCTCGCGCTTGCCGCTGCGCGCCAATGCCTTCAGGTGCTGCTTCTCCAGCGCCGCCAGCGAGTGTTCGACGCTCATAGGACTGGCGGAGGCACGTTCGAAGAAGCGGTCCGCTATGGAGGAGTTCACATCTCCGAGCGCTTGGTGTTGGAGTGACTCCCGCTCCGCAAACAGTCGGCCAGACAGATATGCGGGGTCATCGAGGTCCTCATCGAGATACTTGGGCAAGGCGATCTCCTTGGGTTTCCACCGGTTCAGCATGAGACGGATAACGGCGAAGCGGGCGCTTGCGCGGCGACGCACAACGCCGGCTTGGCGAGCGTCCGCCAGTGACGTGTAGTGGATCTCGGCACGAGCCCGGTTCACAGCACGTGTGAGCATGTTGTGCGGCAAGTCCGCGCCAGCCAACGCGGACCGCAGGAGAGCCTCCCGCGAGCCTTCTGGCATGGCGGAGTAGAGGCCATCGGAGGGAACGAAGTCCCCGCAGCTCCGAGCCATCTCGGAGATCCCGAAGTACTCGTGCGCCGGATCGGGCGTCGCGCTTGCTTCAAACCACGCGACCACGTTCGCGCTGACATTGTCGAGCGGCAGGTCGATCCAGTCCCGGATGACCAGGCGAGCGACATTGCCGGAGAATGTGAGTGCGTAGAACCTCTCGGCATCCCGCTTCTTCAAGACACCAAGCGGCCGACGTCCACTCTCCGCCGCCTCATAAAAGCGCCGAACGCGCTCGGGATCGGGATTCTCAAGGACGTTGATGTCATCGGTCGTGCCAGTAGTCCACCAGATCGTCGCGCGGTCGTCGCTTCTGCCACCCCAACGATTGGTCTCCGAGGCGGCGAGAGTGTTGAAAGCTGATACGGCTCCGGAGGCGCACTCGGCACAGATCGGCGCAGACCTGAGGCCGGTGCCAGACGCGCCGCGTGACGCAGCTGCGAAGTTGACACTCAACAGCGCGACGTTCGAGGTCGACGTTGCCGGTATCAGCGCTCCGGTCAACGACTGTGGAAGCGTGTCGACTACGGGCCGGAGCTGGCCGCAGCTCAGGCAAATGCTCGTCGTACTCCCCGATTTCGACGAGGTTGCCCGGGCACTCCAGAACTGCTGCGCTGCCGGTTTGAAATGAATTGGACCGGATGCGCCGACCTGAATCTGGATCAGATCAAGGTCGAGGCGCTTGACGCTGAAGTCGTCTAGCCGGCCGACGCTATCGAGGACGCCCGGCGATCCGTTCTCGCGCCAACGCAGGAAGGTCCAAGCGTCATCATCGCCAGTATGACTCGCGTACTCCTGGATGAGCTGGTCGAACAGCTGTGCCTTGAGCTGCGCGACGGCAGCCTCCTTGGCGAGTTTGGCTGGGTCGTCCACCGGCTTTGGTCGACCAAGGACGTAACCGGCGTTGTCACACCCAAGCATCGGGACAGGGCCGGACGTGCGGACGATATTGGGAACCAGTCGGGTCGGCGCGACACGCCTCTGCTTGCCGTCGTCCGTTGCGTCCACCTCGTACTGCGAGTGCAACGAACAGCCTCTCGCGTCCGGCTCGATCTGGAGGACGAAGCCGACGGCCTTGCGAGCGTAGCCGACTGGGACGACATCGTCGTCGCCGCGATACTGGTTCAGCGCGCGAAGAAGCATGGGCTACGCCGTCCCTTCGCTGCGTTCGGCCATCAGTCCGCTGCGCGGAATCTCCATCACGCCGTTGCTGACCTTGGCCTCGAACCAGTCGTAGGCCTCTGCGCCGGTGCCTTCGTCGTAGGAAATTGAGTGCAGCATGATGCCGAGATCCTCGTCCCACTGGACTGGCGCAGAGTCTCCCGCCTCGACGACGTCGGCATGGAGCTCGCGCATCCCCAGGAAGGGCTGGCGGAAGGACTGGCCGCGCTTCACTCGTCGCAAGAACTGATCCCGCCACTTCGCGGGGTCCTGTTCATCAGCCTCGGGGTGGACGCTAACGTTGGCGTGGATCCGATAGCTGACGTCGCGCAACATCGTCGTCATCCGCTGCTGGACCATGTCGTCGACGTCCAAGTACCCCCGCATAACGTGGTCACGAGTGATCGCCGAGCCGCTCTCGTTGCGCCGGAATGTGGTCCACTTGACCGGCTTGAGCACGTCGATGCGCTCAACCACCCAACGGAACTGTGGCTTCCAGAAGACGGCAGAAAGCAGGCCGACGGCGGCCGTCGGGGTCATGATCGGATAGCTCACCCGCTCGCTGGCCAGCTCCGGGCGCGTGAAGCAGGCGAGATCCCCGCTGGCTTCCACCTTGAGACTGGAGTACCGGAACGGTCCTCCGGTGGCCACCTCGGCCCAGCTGTGATGCGACCCGCTCATCAGTCCTCCTCCACTCTCGCAGCAGCGTACCGTACCTGTTCACCTACTGGGTACAGGCAACTATGTTCGATCTTCGGCGAGCGAGATGCGGGCTTCTGGTCGCTGCCGGTGCCCGAAGGCGCGCGGCGACTTGAACGGCATAGTTCCGTGTGCGCCCGTACCGGGCGGGAGTCTCAACACCTAGTGGGTTAGGCACGCTCACCACACCGTCACACCGCCCTCCTCCGTCAGAAGGAGACCAACGTGCGGGTGGTAGCCGCCGGTCCACAGGATCGGGCCGGCGGCCAGCTTCTCGACCAGAGCTGACTGGCCATGGACGCTCCATGCAGGTGCGCTGGCAGCGACGCTGCTCAGCAGCCGCCGGTCCGAACGACTCAGCAGATGAGCCGGGCTTCGCAGCTCGTCGAGCAGGGAGTCCAGGCGGCCTGACGAGTCCGCGCCGTCGTTGACGACGACGGAGACTGACACGTCGTCGATGAGCTGGAAGCGCTCGCATGTCCGCACGAAAGCGAGGTCGTCTCGGTACCCATTGATCTCAACACCCGTTGTACGGGCCGCCGCCCCGTAACGATCGCGGTAGAGCCGTAGGTAGTACTCCTCCATCCAATGCGGGTCGCCGAGCTTGGCTGGTCTCTCGCCGCGGACCCCGGCCCGCTCAGCCCAGTCAACGAACATCGAGCGTGTGACCTCGGTCGCGCTGGCATAGCGACCCCCCGGCGTATGGCCATCCGTGGGATGGAAGACGACCACGCGACCGAGCTGAGCAAGTCGTCCCTCGCGATTGCAGCGGCCCGCGCTTTGGACGATCGAATCGGCAGGCGCCAACGCGCGATAGACGACCGGAAAGTCGATATCGACCCCAGCCTCGATCAGCTGCGTCGAGACCAGCAGCACGGGCTGGCCCTCGGCCAGGAGCGACTTGACCTCGTCCAAGACTGCCGCTCGGTGGGCGTTGTACATACGGGTAGACAGATGCCGCACCGGTCGGCCGGACGTTCCAGCAGCCGTCAGCGTGTCATGCAGCCGCTGGGCGTCACCTGTGGTGTTCACGATGACGAGAGCCTGCTCTTGGCTACCGACCTCGGCGGCGATCTCATCCCAAGACTGCTGGGTGGAGCGCACGTCGTAGTCGACACGTCGAGCGACGACCGGTACATCGCTGACAGGCATCAGATCGACCATCGGGACGTTACGCCACTCGTCGAGGCTCCAGAACGCCGGTTGCGTGGCCGAGGCGAGGAGGAACGTCACCCCATAGTGGGCGCTCAACTCCTTCAGCATCCGCAAGATGGCCGGTAGCAGGTCGATCGGGAGCGACTGCACCTCGTCGATCACGACGACCGAGTTCACCAATCGATGCAGCTTGCGGGTGGCCGATGGACGGTTCGAGAACAACGACTCCAGCAGCTGAACCGTCGTGGTCACGATGAACTCGGCGTCCCAGTTCGCGGCAGCAAATCGGCGCCACTCGTCGTCCGCTACCTCGTCGTCGACGATGTTGGAGTGGTGCTCCAGAACAACCTCGTCGCCGAGTTCGTGGAACATATGTCGATACTCCTGCGCGTTCTGCGTCGTGATCGAGGTGTACGGCACCGCGACCACGACACGGCGCTTGCCGAATCGCGCTGCATGGGCAAGTGCGAAGGCGGCGGCCGCCATCGTCTTGCCGCTCCCCGTAGGCGCGGGAAGACGAAAGATCGCTCCGCCGACCGCGGGCGTGCTGCCTCCGACCCTGCGTGCCTCGTTGAAGTAGTGCCATCGCAGTCGCCCGAGGTCGGTCGGCGCCCCGCCCGGAGGCGGGGAATAGCGCTGCTCGTACGTCGCCTCGAAGGTCGCGCGCAACCTTTCGATCCCAAACCCGCTGGTCTGCCTCGGTGTTGACAGCATGCGGAAGTGTGCTTCTGTATCGAGGAAGTCCGCATCGACCAGCGCCGAATGGCACATGCGGGTGAACATCTCGAGTTGAGCAGGGCTCGTTATCCACCCTGGGAACTCCACGGACGATGCGAGCTCCCGCAGATTCGTTGAGGTTTCGTCGTCGACCAGAGCGACCAAGTCGTCGAGGTAGGTGGGATTGTCCTGCATGAATCCGAGCGCCTCAGCGGCATCGCTGCCGCCCCAATCAGGGATGCCGCCGTGGTGGCCCCAGTTGGCCAAGGCCATTGCCTTGGCCGCCGCCACCTTGCCTGCCTCCATCAAGAGCCCAGCCAGTGCAGCACCTTCAACCTTATGCGGCGTACCGAGCCTGCCACGGTGGTCACCAGCTCGACGACGCAGAGCCTGCTGCACGTCGTCCGTCAGTTTGCCTGCGTCGTGGGTGATGCCCATGAGGCGGCAGAGGGCATCTGCGCCAAATGGGCGGCCGAAGTCTCCGGCGAGACGCCCGACCTCGAGCGAATGCGATCGCCAAAGATGCCAACGCCCTGGGGCACTCAGCGGCGGCGTGTGAGCGTAGAGATCAGGATCGCTACACAGCGGCCTGCGCAGAGTGCGATCAAGCACGTCGTCCGTTGAGCTGGGTCGGTCTGGAATCGTCGCCCCCCATTGCCGTGGAACCGCGCATCGTGCCGACGAGTTCCAGCCCCGTGGCAATCCCTACCGATCGGGTCTGCCAGGCGACGGACACTACGCCGCCGGACCGACAAAGATGAAGACGCGGCCACGATCGGACCAGCAACGAGGCCGGGTCGTCTCCGACAAGGCGGTTGTGAACAACTCGCTGGCCATCGTCGTCACGGTGGACGACGTGAGTTACAGGGTGGACGCAATGGAACGCTACGGGAACAGGCCACCACGGGTCGAGCGGCTGGTTTCCGCGTGGAATCAGGGGTCTGGCGGCTCGGGCGATCATGACAGCGAACCCGATGATCCGCTCATCGGTGCGGCCGCGGAGCCAAGGAGACGACCTCGAACACGTCTCACGGACGAGGAAGTGGACGCTATGCAAACAGCCCGCGCGCAAGGGATCAGCGTTAACGCGCTGGCGCGACGGTTCGGGGTTCACCGGGGCACCGTGTGTGCGAAGACCCGGTGATGTTCGCCGCGAACGCTGTGGGAGTCGAACTCGATCAGCCCCTCTCGCGCAGGGCCGTGAAGCCTGCGTTCTCGCCTGTCGTCACGGCGTTGCGGCTCATGTCGGCCCTGACAGAATGCGTCCAGGTGCACGTTGTCTCCGCAGGGCCCGATAGCACATGGAATGTGCGCCGCGAGAGGGCCAGCGAGAAGCCACGTCGTCGCGTCGGCTGCGTTCGGACTGTGTTCCGGGGGGCTTGCGTGAAGTGCGCCGACACGGGCCTCGTCATCAGCGGTTGTTGCCACTTTGTTTGCCACGGCGCCACCCTTTATACCCCCTCAAGTAGCGCGTTGAACAGCTTGATAGGGGTCCGATCGAGGACATAAGTGTCAGAGACCGCGACGCTCGACAGGCCTCTCCCGCGAAGCTCGGTTACAGCCCGGCGCACCTCTGGATTCCAGTGTGCGTCCTCGTGCCGCCAAAGCGGGTGGCCGATGACGACAGCCGCCCCACGACCCTCCGGCGAGACGAGTGCTGGCAGGCCGTTCACCGTGTGCTGCTCGATTCGCAGGTGTGGACCGTAGCCATCAGCGAAGCTCTGCATCAACGTCGCGGTGCGATCCGACCAGCGGGATAAGTCGAGACTGCGCCCGAGCACAAGATCCACGACGTCAAGCCCGAGTCGCCAGTCCAGCGCCCAGTGGTTGAAGCGGTTTTCGTAGTTGCGGAGGCATCCAGGGCACGACGATGTGCAGGCCGTCCCATGCGGGTCTTCGCGCAGTCGCTTTCCAGTCGCATCCCGAATCGACATCAGGAGCCTCTCGAAGGTCGGCGACGCTCCGAGCTCCAGCGCGTAGCCCGCGCCGTTGTCGAGCGCGTCGGCGAGGAATACCCGTGCCGAAACGGTGGCACCGCTGCGCGTCGGCTGTAGTCCGACCTCAAGCTCAGACTGCTCGATGTCCAGGTACTCCTTGGCAGCGTTGCGAAGCAACTCGGCGAAGGAGAGCAGGGCACCCTTGCCCGCCGGGCACGCCCAAGGCAGCGTTGCGACCGCACCCTCGGGGAGGGCCAGAGCGTCAAGTCCGAGCAGGAGCACATCGGTACGTCGAACCTCGCCGATAGCGGCCGGGTCGAGGGCTTGCCCGCCAGTTCGCATGAACTCAGGCAGCGGGCGCCGATACAGGTCACGATTCTGCGCGACAACAGAGCCGTCAGACTGACGACTCAGATCGAAGAGCTTGCGGTTGTTGTCGTTCACTGCGACGACTTCGGCCTGCTCAAGCAGTCGGAGCGAGACCCCGTGGAGCCTCGTCTCTTGTCCAAGTTCGGTGTTCGTGGAGAGTTCGGAATATCCCGCGTACATCGGTGTGATGTGCGAGTCGTCGTAGTCCGGCTGGCTGTAGATCGTTCGGTAGCCCTCTGGCTGGTAGAGCGAGAACGCACGCATCTCTTCGCCGCAGACCGAGCACTTGAGCGACTCGTCCGTTGGGCGGGTATCGAGGCTGCCACACTGCCCACAGCGATGAACCGGAAGAGGTGTCCCGAGAGGGTCTTTCGCTCGCGCGCTCGTCCCGATGATGTTGTAGGCAGCAAAGCCCACAGCTAGGTGCTCGGCACCATCCTTGACGACGACCGCTCCCGGAGCGAACGCCGTGATGGACATGCGAAGGTCACGGTCTGCGACGGTGTGCCGCTCGGCATCGCCAGCACCGCGAAGCGGCTTCGAGTAGAGCGGACGGACCCGGGTCGGGAAACCGAACATTGGGAGCACGCCGGCGTTCGCAAGCAACTCGCTGAGTTCGGTGTGCTGGAAGTACGGGTTACCGACGGCTTCGTCGATGTCGGTCACCAGACCAGTCCGCGCCCAGTTCTTGAGGTCGTCGACATCGAGGGCGGTGTACGCGCTGAACCGCTCACAGACTTCTGGAACATCCTTCGATACCTGGAGCCATGCCTCGACGTCCGCGCGCCGCGACGCCCAATCACTCGCCGAGCCGAACGTGCCGTGGATGCTGTCGCCGGTTCTCCGAGGTGGATTCTGACTGGCGAGGAATGCCCGTCGCAGAAGCTCCGCAGCGATCACACGGCGAACGATCCGCGGTCGCGACAAGTCGATGAACGGTGGTGGCGGATCGGCCGCGGTCATCTTCTCCGGCGCCTGGAAGTAATAGTCATCGTGCGCGCGGTCGCGCGACACGGTGACCGCGAAAGAGAACGGCTGACCGGAGCGTCCAGCCCGACCGACGCGCTGCTGATAGTTGAACCGCTGGGGCGGCATGTTCGCCATCGCAACAGCTCGGAGGGAGCCGATGTCGACACCGACCTCCATCGTGGTCGTTACCGAAAGCAGGTCAAGCGGGTCAGCGAGTCCACTCTCGGCGGGCGCCGGCAGCACAGCGCCCTTGAACAGACGTTGTCGCGTCCGCTGGTCAGCGAGCCGCGTCTGGCCCGTCAGCTCAGCGACGCGCATACGTCGAAGCGGCTGCGAGGCGAGCCATCCGTAGTAGTCGAGCTCCTCAGACCACTCCTCCTCGCGCAGCACGCCGTTCGGGCATTCCTCATTGGTGCAGACACCAGCCGATGGGTGCAGATGAGTCGTGCTGCAGTTGTCACAGACCCAGACCTTGTCGCCTGGGGTCCTGAGTTCAAGGGCATCCTGCCCAGTCTGAGTTCTGAGCGCCCATGTCTCGTCAACGATCCCGCCCTCGCGGAGGAACTCGCCGACATTCGACAGCAGCGTCTGCCAGTCGACCTGCTGCTTCGCTGCGACCCTCTTGAGGTAGGTGCCGACGACCTTCGGTGCTGAGTTCGATCGAGCCGCGTACCCGCCCTCGAATCGTTTCGCGATCCCGAGTAGCCGGATGACGCTCGCGACCACGTCCCCCGCGATCTCCGTCGAGAAACCCCAGCCGTCGGGTGCAAGCGGCCGTGCCCTCACGACTCCAAGGCGGGTCGATTCGAGGTCGCGCGAGGCACGGTCGAAGACGGCCTCTGCGACGGCGGTCGCAGTGAGCCGATAGCGGTCCTGGCGAATGGGCCGCGCTATCGCGTCGGTCAGCGGCTCCCAGGCGTTGCGGATCGGCGGCGCGTAGGCGCGATACCAAGGGGCGTCACCCTCGCTTTCTGCCACCGACGGTCCCGGGCCAGCCGGGTTCACGCCGACCTCAAGCATCACCCGCTCGGCATCGTGGATGAGCCTAGACCACGGCAGAGATTCGGTCTCCCTTTCTGCGGCAGCGATCGTCGCCAAGTCCGATGCGTCAGCGGCACCGAGACTCTCCAGTCGGAGCTTGTCGAACAGCTCCCGACGGCTGGAACGCAGCATCTCAGCGCGTTCGAGGCCATCACCATCCAGCTCGTTACGCAGGAGTGCGCGCAGAATCGGAACAGGGTTCTCGCGCCCGTGGAGCAGTTGCCGGACGACCTGTCGCACCTGGTCGCGGAAGTTGTTGAGCGCGATCCCGGCGGCAATGCGCGCGGAGTCGTCCCGGCTGTCGGTGAAGACGATCGTCCTCGACTCGGCCGCCTCCGACCCGAGGCTGCGGAACAACTGAGAGACCGCCATTTGGTTGAGCTGCGCGCGGCCAGACGTATGTGCACGAATCGGCGATCGGACATTGCCGGCGAAGTAGACCGCAGCATCTCGGTTGTCCTGACTCCCACCGCATCGCGGGCAGGCTTCCGGCAGCGCGGGGAGTGCCAATCCGCTGTCATCGCCCGCGTTGTGGCTGAGGACGACTGCTGGGATGCCGTCGGGCGAGTTGCCGAGAATGAGCGACCCGAGCTTGGGATTCCAGGTCGCGGCCCCGAAGTTGGTCTCGATGGTGGCCTGGTTCTCATCCATGTCGGCGGGGAGTTTGTGACGGCTGGGGGAATCGGGAACCGGCGAACCGAGCCAGAGCCATCGGTATTCATCGTCGTTCCTTCGGTACACGAAGTCACCCGAGTTCTCACCAGGCGTGACCGGAGTCGTCGAGAGCATGACAGCCCCGCGGTCGGGTCGGTCCACGACGTAGCCCCCGAGGCTGACATCGCCACACTCAAAGCAGTAGAGAAGTTCAAGCACTCGTGCGCCGCAGTCGGCGCAGGTCGACCGCGGCGTGTCATACATCCGACCTACTCGCCGAGGCTCTGAATCGGTGCCACCGGGGCAGGCGGGGTCAGCGCAGGCCCAGAGCCCACGCATCCCTCGCATCATGACGTGGCCGCGGAACTGGACCGCGGGCTTCGCCGCGTCTGCGAGTCCAACGAGCATCGTCGCAAGCGCCGATGATGCGAGCGGATCGTCCGCGAATAGGCGAGTCGCAACAGTGTCAATTCGCGTGGCCTTGGGGCGCCCGTCGCCAGGGTCAGCGCACGCAGCAGCGATCGTCTCCGCCCAGCGATCTCTCGCAGCAGCTTCCGGCAGCTCGTTCGGGGCAATACTCAGCACATCGCCAGCAGTCGGCTTGTTCTCTGGCACCAGCGGCCGCGGCTGCCCAGGCTCGATCAGGAAGGACGCTCTGTCGACGCCGAAGAATCGTTCCAGGTACTCCAGACCCGAGTCATCCCCTGGGAGGGAGGCGCTGGTCGCGATGATCCTGAACTGGTCGGAAGAAGGCTCAAGCCCGAGCCGCGATGCCAGGTTTCGGACGACCATCCCGACTTCGGCCCCGGTGCTTCCACGGTACAGGTGCAATTCGTCGACTACGAGAGTGAAGACGTGATCCGACGATCGCTGAAGCCACCGCCGAGTGGACTCGAAGATGGGCTCCTCGACGTCGCGCATCAGCATCACGTTGAGCATCGAGTAGTTAGTGACGAGCACATCGGGTGGGGTGGCGATCATGTCCCACCGGGTGATGAGTTCGCCAGCGTAGGGGTCCTGGAACTGAGCCATCAACTCCGGGTCGTTGAGTTCGGCGAGCCGCGCGTTGAGACGCGATAGCTCCCGCATGTCACGGGCCGCGTCAGCAGTAGCGGGTGCTGAGACCTTCCCGGTCGGAACTCCACCTGAGCCCGGCGTCGCCCCGGTGTAACGCCCGAACCAGAGGTCGATAGGCGACTCCTGATCCCGCAGGCCGCGGACGGCCCGGCGGAGCCGCGCAACCTGATCCTCGACCAGCGCATTGGTCGGGTAGAGGATGACCGATCGAACTGCTGCCGGGGTCGCTCCAACTGTTCGCGCCGGCTGCCAGTTGTCGCTCTGCCGCTTCAGATCCCACCACTCGTGGACCGGAGACAGTGCCGCTGCTGACCGCTTTTCAGCCACGATCCGGCTCAAGAGCGGTATCAAGAAGGACTCCGTCTTGCCAGACCCCGTGCCTGATGTCACAACTGGGTTGTGCGCGGTCCCTGGCGCGAAGTGCGTTGCAAGCGCTACCGCTTGGTGCTTACGGAGCTTGACGCCAGCGAGCGCATCCGGCGTAACGCCAAAGACAGCCCTGATGACGTCGCCGAGATCACGTGCGTCGACATCGGCCTGACTCGCCGCCTCGGCGACTGACGCGACCCCGTCGTAGGGTAGGACGGGTTCGAGCATGAGCGGGGCGAACAGGTTGCCCTGCCCTTCGAGCAGCAGGCGCCGCCGCTCTTCGATGAGGGCCTGGTCCAGCAGCGCGTAGGCGGTGTCGATGTATCGGAGAAACGCGTCGCGGAGGTCATCGGCGATCTTCACGGGGGTGGGGAACGACATGCTGCTCACCGGCTCACTCGATCGTAGATGACGTCCGCGACGGCGCGCGGCACTGACGGGTATTGGAGCATCCGGTGATTCACGATCTCTCGCGGTGCTCGTCCTGAGCAAAGCGCGAGGGCGCGCCCATACAAGGCCGGCAAATCCGCGCCAAGAGGCGTGACAACTGAGCCGCTGCGCGAGTTGTAGCCAACGAGGGGGTCACGAGCCCAGAGGTTCGCGATGTGCTTCACGATCTGCGCGTTTCCGAGCCCGATCGTGCCGCTTGCAATGTCATCGGCGGTGCGGATCGCGTAGGTCGAGCCGAAGTCCTTGAGCCGATATGAGCCAACCCTGACCAGCGACGTCGCAGGGTGCCACGAGGCCGAGGTCGTGTCCCAGAACTCTGCAGACCGGTGCCTCGGCACGATTACCCGCTTGAGCGATGTCGCCACCTCACTGAGTGGCGGCAACGCCTCAACGATGTCCTTGACCGGTGAGGTCTCCAGAACAGCGATCCCGGCGTCGGCCAATGGACCGACCGGCAGCGTGCCAGCGACCTCTACGCGGGCGAGTTCGGCATCAACGCTCGTGCGCACGACAGCGCCGGTGCGGAGCAACTCCTCGAGCTGCTCCAGCAGCGCGCTGGAGCGCGACCCGATGAGCACCCACAACCCGTCACCCGTCGGAACGAGCGTGGACGTGTTCACCGCCCATTCGGTCACCTGGAGATAGTCGTCTCTGGCTACGTCCACATGACCTACGACTTCAAGCCGTCGGAGGAACGAGTCCGCGAACAGGCCCGAGCCCTCGACCTGGGCGGCGATTCGCTCGAACGCTCCGAACGAGCCGGTCCCGACGTGGTTCAGTGCGTCGAACGCGACCTCGAAGTCTGGCTCGTCCGACTCGATCACCGGCGGGATTTCCGGGACAACGATCGTCTTGGCCGCGCCATCCTTCCTCTTCGCGGCCCAGGGGGTTCCAGCGAAGCGACGCACGAGCCCGCAGGTCGTGCACTCGCCCTCGATGCTCCGCGTAGGTGCCTGGCCGGGGAGCACGGGCGGGAGCAGGAATCGGTGCATCCCGGTAATGAGACACGAGTCGCTCGCCATCGGCACGCCCACCCGAGTCTTCGCAACCGATGCGGTAGACGCGCTTCGCTCTCGGGGAACGAACTCCGGCATCGGCACTGTGCCGCCGTCGCGGCGCGGTTCGAGACCAACTGTCCTCGCTCCGTTGACATGACTCGGCCACTCGGCGGGGCCAGCGGTCAACGGCCAGCGCGGCGAAGAATCAGGCGAGTAGACCAAACGGATATCGACGTCCTCGACGCGGAACTGCGGAGTGCTTGCCGATCGCAGTCGGAGGAGCGCCGTTGACGACGGCTTATTCGCGTCGTCTACGAACATCGCGACGACGTACTCACCGTCAGTTAGGCCCTGATCCATGAGCGGAAGCACCGCGAGCTCGCCGGGCTGTAGGGACTCAGCGATGAGTTCGGCCGGGTCGACACGGGTGCCGCCGTAAACGCGAACGCCGACCGAGGAGGCTCCAGCGGCGAGGGCGACGACCTCAGGTGGCTCCATCACCGACCACTTGCGAAGCAACCCGGGAAGTACGAATCCCCCGCGCAGCGTCAGACTCGTCCGCGCGCGGGGCGCGAGTGGCAAGAGATCGAAGTGCAGTTGCCCGGTCGGCGCGGACACGATCTGGACGTGCTCGTAAACCACCCACCCCTCCGGCGCACCTGGGAGGTCGACAAGTTCATGCCATCCCGGTCGGGCGTGAGCCGCAAGGTGAGTCTCGACCCGCTGGCGCGCGTCCGACCGTGCCAGGACGATGCTGTCCTCGCCGAGCGAAATACGCTCGATCTCGACGAATGCCCCCTGAAGGTCGTCCCATCGGAGCGGAGCGACTCGCTTCGGGCGACGACCGAAGGGGCGACTCTCGTCATCCCCGAACTCCCCAGTTAGCTGCTCCCCGACGAGCGACGCAGCGCTGACTCCCTCAGCACCGGAGAGCCGCGTGGAGCCACCGGGCCCGGCGACGGTCGGGACAATGGACTCCTCGTCGGCGACTTGGAACCGGGCGATGTCCGGCCCTTCCGAGCGGTACGGGAGCATCAGGTTGAACTCAATCGACTTGCGAGGGAATGTACGCAAGAACGCCAGCAGGCGCGTCGTGACGACGGGTCGCGCAGAGGCGACCGATTCGATCCCCGACCCATCCCATGCTTCGAGTTCGAGACAAGCGGCATTGACGATGCGCTCTCGGGCCGCCGAATCCCGCCAGAGACGAGCAAGATGCGAACTGAGGGGGAGGCTCGGAGTGACCGTCGCATAGGGGTCCATTGCGAGACTCATGTCGTTCGGCGAGATGCGCAGACCCGGGGTCATGCCCTCAATAGCGAAGAGTTCGTGGAGGCCGGCACGATCGTGTTGCCGGACGACTGCCTGCGACATCGGCAGCCCGATGAAGGCGTGGCCGCCGACGGCGTAGGCCGTCGGGATTCCGCGCTCACCGTCCCAAGCTTCGAGCCAGGAGTTCAGCGATCCCCACAGCAGATCGGCGACCCGGCGATAGTCGTTCTCGACTCGCAAGTACTCGGTCGTCGGGACATGCAAGAGCCGATGCAGTCGCGAGTAGTAGTTGTGGGCCGCCAGGTCGCCGTCCGCCTGCATCTGTTCTGCGGCGATCGACAGCGCCACGAGAATGGGGAGCGCGGGCGGAGTTTCAAGCGGCGAGCGCCGATGGCGTTGCGCTGCCTCGGCCTGCCAGCGAAACGGGGCTACGCCAGCCTCGTCTACTTGTAGCGACGATCTGACGACCGCCGACAGCCCTGCGAGCGTCCGATCCTCGGTTTCAGCAGCCTGGAGCACGCGCCGAATCGTCTCGGTGTCCGCAAGCGCATAGACCGGTCGCCCGGCCTGAGCGGAGCCGAACATGACGTCAGCGATCGCCTCGCTCACGCGCTCGTACTCGGAACTCACGGCCAGTCTCCCCCACACCACTCTGTGCATCCCAGGCTAGCGAGGGGTCCCGACATCGGTGCCGCGACAAGAGGCCGGAGCCGGTACACCGGGTTACGCCGCAGCACTTTCCGAGTCCTCAGAAGCCGCTGAAGACTGGTCGAGACCCCGCAGAAGCGGCTCAGCGATCGCGCGAACCACGTCTGCGTTGACAGCGTTGCCGAGAGCCTTGTATGCCCGAAGGTCACCTTCTGGAAGCGAGATCGAGCCGAGGCTTTGTAGAGCTGCACACTCGGCAGGGGTCATGTAGCGACGGACTCCGACGAGGTTCTTGCCGAGAATAGGAACCTGAGTGTGCGTCATGGCGATGAGGCTGGGAGCCGTCGAAGTCCGCTTCACGCGAATGCCCGAGGCCCGCACCTGCAAAACATACTTGTCGATTCGTCGCTCGCCGCCTTGCACGTTCCACTCGAACTTCTGAAGGCTGGACGGCAACTCCCACGGCCTCCACTGATCGAGCCACGGATCGATCCACCTCTGATTCGCCCAGTAGAACTGTCGATTCTGGCGGATGAATGCTTGCTTCCACGAGGGGAACTTGAGGTCGGCGGGCCTGCGAGCATGACTCGGCAGCAACTCGAACTGCGCTTCCTTCGCCAATCCCTTCAGCCCGAACCCGAAGCTACCGAGCGCACTGTCCAAGTCGCGAGGGCCGAGTTCTTTCCAGATCGCTGGCGGCGTGGCGTCCTCGTATGGGTAGGTCGCGCGGAACTCCATCGACCAGATCGGGAACGACGGGAGCTTCAGCGACTCCGGCGCGAGCTTGAGAAAGTCATCCCACATGTCGATCGCTCGCAGCGTCTGAGCCGGGATCACGCGACTCGGCTTCGCATCTCTGTCGAGGACGCTGCTGATGTCCGTCTTCGGCCGAGCAGGCGTCGGCCACTGGAATCCTTCAAGTCCGTCCAGGGAGCCGACGAAGTACGCCCTCTCTCGAATCTGCGGCACTCCAAACTCGTGCGGCGAGAACTTGTGCACATCGACGGTGTAGCCGAGGTCTTCGAGTTCCTTGCGGATGGTGGCCAGAGTCGCGCCGTTCTGGTGGCGCATGATGTTCGGCACGTTCTCGAGGATGAAGCGCCGTGGCCGCTTCTCCTTGAGAATCGCCAGCACTTTGAAGAACAGCTTGCCTTGAAGCGTGTGACTGAATCCCAGTTGCTCGCCAGCCTTCGAGAACGGCTGGCAAGGGAAGCCGGCGGTCAGGACGTCGTGTTCCGGTACCTCGCGCGCGATCGTCGCCTCATCGCTCAGATCGTTCACGTCTACCCAAGGCGTGATGCCGAAGTTGTCTTTGTAGAGTGCGTTCAGCGTCGAGTCCCATTCGGCTGCAAACACTCCCTCGCCGCCGAGGCTTTCGAGTGCGACATGGAAGCCACCAAGGCCGGCGAAGAGGTCGACGAACTCGAAGGCTGGTGCTCCGGACGCCATGCCGCCTCCTCGTCTGGTCACTCCCATCTGGCCTCGGCCAGGGCCAGCGGTCTCGCTCCGCCGTGTCTGCAAGTCTCCCAGAACCCACTGACATTTCTGAAGCCGACATGCAGCGGTCGTGCAGAGTCGATGAAGGCAGCCGCGATGTGAAACCTCAACCCACACCCCCGTCCAGCCTCCGCCCTGGGATGCCAGAGTTCCTTTCCCGTCCAAGAACCCATCTGGGAGGTCACGCGTCTTGCAGGTCAAGGTCCGTACTACTCTGTATGAAATTGGGCAGCGCGGCCGGATCAGGCCGTCAGGCGGCGAGGAGCGATCAGGTGGTGGAGCAGCGGCGGGGTCCGGGGCGTCCGGCGTATGACTCGAAGCAGAAGCTCGTGGCCGCGGCATGCAAGTTGCTGTCGGAGCGTGGGTTCGAGGCGACGAGCCCGGTGATGATCCAGCAACGCTCGGGCATCGGTCAGGGCAGCATGTACCACCACTTCCCCGGCAAGGGGAAGGAGGGGCTGGCGCTGGATGCGATCAGTCACATGCGGGCGAGCACCCTTGCGTTCCTCGACGGCACGCCCGCGCCAGTGGGTGCTGATGTTGAGGTGGTGCGTGAGCACATCGTGGCCGCGCTGGATCGGCTGTTCGACCGTCGCGAAGGTCAGGCGTTGATCCGGCTGATGGCTGACGGGGTGGCCGGGGCGATCAAACCGCTCGCGCAAGCGACCCAGGACTGGTGCGACGACATCCGTGGCGCGGTCGTGGTGATGCTCCGCGCCGACGACCCTGCCGAGGACCCCGAGGTGGCTGACGCGGCCGCCAGCTTCCTCGCTCCGGAGTTCGAGCACCTCGCTAAGGAACTGTTCACCGCCGCACTCGGGCGGGGGCTGGTCAGGTTGCCGAAGATCGCGTTCTACCTGTTCCCGGACCGTGAAGAGGCGTAGTCTGACCCTGAGACAATTCCATACGGAGTAGTACGGTCCTCGACTTGCAAGAGGCGTGTCCCCTCGGAAGTGGGTCGTGCGGCGGGCGGTAATTCGTCAGGGTGTTCGCGTTCTGGGAAGTGCTGCGCACCTACCTGGCATGAACTCTGATGCGAGGAACCTGCGGCTGCGCGTGACGTGGCGTGATGAGCCTGACCTGGCCAGGCTCATCGAGTGGGTGCTCGGGATCGCCGCGGCACGGCACCGCGCCTGGATCAACAACGAGCCAGACCCCTACGGTCTGCGCCCGCCCGACGGCATCGGACCCGAATCATCGGGTCGCCTTGACGGTTCCGGAAAACCCCGGGGACCGTCAGCCCGCGAAGGCAGCCGCTCCGCACGGCATCGCGGTGGTGGACATTTTCCACCACCGTCACCTGATGCCGCTTCAACCTATTGACGACCTTTCGAGGCGAAAGAGGCCACCATGAGCAGCACATTCACCACTGACGCCAGCACTGAGGCGGATGCCCCGGTGCTGCTCGCGGTGTCCTATCTGCGTGTCTCGACGCGGGAGCAGGCTGAGCGCGGTGGCAGCGAGGAGGGCTTCTCGATCCCCGCCCAACGTGAGGCAAACGCAAGGAAGGCCGCCGAGCTAGGGGCAAGGGTCGTACGCGAGTTCATCGACGCCGGAGAATCGGCGCGGTCAGCGGATCGTGACGGCCTACAAGAGATGCTGGCGTTTCTCACCGCAACTCGCGTGCAGTTCTGCATCGTGCACAAGCTCGACCGGCTCGCACGCAACCGCGCCGACGATGTGGCAATCCACCAAGCACTTCTATCTGCTGGGGTGACTCTCGTGTCAGCGACGGAGTCGATCGACCAAACGCCGTCGGGGATGCTGGTGCACGGCATCATGTCGTCGATTGCGGAGTTCTACAGCCGCAACCTCGCCACGGAGGTTACGAAGGGACTGATGCAGAAGCTCACTCAAGGCGGCACACCCATGCGTGCGCCGGTCGGGTATCTCAACGTCCGTCGCACCGACGAGCAAGGTCGCGAAGTACGCACCGTCGAGGTTGACCGCGAACGTGAGCCGTTAATTCGGTGGGCGTTCGAGACCTATGCCAAGGGCGAGATTTCGGTCACTGGTCTGCTGCGTGACCTCACTGCGCGGGGGTTGACGACCGTGCCGTCGCCGAAGCGGCCGTCGAAGCCGTTGGGGAAGAACACTCTCTACAAGCTGCTCACCAACCCCTACTACGCCGGAGTGATCCGCTACAAGGGCGCGCTGCATCCTGGTGCACACGAGCCGTTGATCGAGCCTGCGCTGTTTGATCAGGTGCAATCGCTGCTGAAGGCGCGCAACGCCAGGATGACGCGGCACGTCACGCACGCTCACCACTTGAAAGGGCTGCTGCACTGCGGGTCGTGCGGGTCGCGGATGCTGCTGGACTTCGCGACGAACCCGCGCGGCACCACCTACGCCTACTTCATCTGCTCCGGCCGCGCCGCGAAGAAGACGAGCTGCACGAGGCGCGCCGTTCCAGTACAGGTCGCCGAACGTCTGGTGGAGGAGTCGTATCGCGACATCACGATCAGCGAGGCTGACTACCGGCACCTCGCCGCCGAAGTCGATGCCGCGTTCGATGAGCAGAGCGCTGGACGGGATCAAGAGTTCGCTGACCTCACCACCAACCGCGCCCGGCTCGAAGCAGAGAGCGACAAACTGCTGGCCGCGCACTTCGCCGACGCCATCGACCTGCCCACGTTGAAGCGGCACCAAGACCGCATCCGCTCAGGACTCGCCGACATCGAACAGCGCCTCGCCCAGCATGACGAACACCACGCTGGGGCGCGGGCGTTCCTCCACGACTCCCTGCGGCTCCTCACCGACGCGCACCGCGCCTACGCGCACTCCGACGATGGGAACCGGAGGCTCGCGAACCAGGCTTTCTACGACCGGCTGGAGATCACCGACGACGAGCAGCTACGCCCCCGCCTCGCGGAGCCGTTCAAGACGATCATCACCGAAGCCGCCACAGGCAAGAACGCCAAACGAGAACACTCAACATCTTCCGATGTCGCGTGTTCCCGTAAGACACCTTGGGTGGAGCTGAGGGGATTCGAACCCCTGACCCCTTGCATGCCATGCAAGTGCGCTACCAGCTGCGCCACAGCCCCGCGGTCGGCAGTGGGTGCCGACGGCGACTCGGCAGCATACCCCGTCCCGGGCGACCGCCGGCACGCCCAACGGCTGCCAGCCGACCCGGGCCCCCAACCAGCCGTGCGTACCGCCCTAGCGGTCGTCGGCGAGCGCCGGCTGTGGGAGCGAGCCGGCGTTGTACTCGACCAGGCGCCATCCCGACCCACTCACCAGGCTGGACTCCGCGAGCACGCACCAGGCGCAGTTCGACAACACCCCCAGCGCTGCCCACTGCTCGACCTGCAAGCCGAGCAGGGACCCGATCACCGCCCGGGCCGAGCCGCCGTGGGTGACCACCACGAGAGTCCCGCCGACCGGGACCCGAGCCAGCGCACGGTCGATGGCCGCGTGCATCCGCGCGGCGACTTCGGTGCGGGTCTCTCCCCCGCCGGGCCGCAGGTCCTCGCCGGCGCTCCACCGCAGCAGCTGGTCGCCGAACCGCTCGAGCAGCTCCGGGCGGCCCAGGCCTTCCCATTCACCGGCGTACGTCTCCCGCAGATCCGCGTCGACGTCCACCGCCACACCGACGCGGTCGGCCAGGGCCTGCGCGGTGCGGCACGCCCGCACCAGGTCGCTGGACACGATGACGTCGGGTTCCAGCAGGGCCAGCAGATCGGCCGCGCGTTCGGCCTGCGCGATGCCGACGGCGTCCAGCTCGATATCGCTATGGCCCTGGAACCGCTGCGTGGCGTTCCACGAGGTCCGGCCGTGGCGCCACAGGACCAGCCGTCGGCCGCTCAGTGCAGCCCACCTTGCCGGGCCTGGTCGAAAGCCGCCTCGTCGAAGGTGCTGCGGGGTCGCCGTACCTCGTCCGGCAGCGCGATGAAGGGGCAGTCCTTCCAGAGCCGTTCCAGCGCGTAGTGCACCCGCTCCTCGGACTGCTGGACGTGCACGACGATGTCGACGAAGTCGAGCAGCACCCAGCGGTTCTCCCGTTCGCCTTCGCGCCGTACCGCTCGCACCCCGAGCTGGTGCAGCCGCTTCTCGACTTCCTCCACGACCGCGCCGACCTGCCGCTCGTTGGGCGCCGAGCACAATACGAAGACGTCGGTGATGACCAGGTGGTCGCTGACGTCGATCGCGACGATGTCCTCCGCCAGCTTGTCCGCGGCTGCCTCGGCGGCCGCGACGGCCAGCTCGACGGCCCGGGGCGATGCGGTCACGGAAGGTCCTTCGGTCTGGAAGCGGGACGTGTCAGGGTCTCACGCGGGCGAACCGTCGACGAAGTCGCTGCCGAGGACGACCACGACGTCGGCGATGCGTTGCGTCTGCTCGCTGACCCGAACCGCCGAGGGCGGGACGTCGAGCGCCGCGACGACCGCCGCGGCGTTCTTCGGCCCCTGCGGATCGTCGGCGGCGACCACGACCACCGTGTCGGTGTGGCCGAAGGAGTCGGCGTTGCCACCGTTGACGTAGGTGAGCCCGCCCTCGTACAGCCGGTCGCGTGCCAGCCCACCCAGGCCGGGCGTCCCGACCCCGTTCTGCACCAGGACCCGCACCCGGGTCGTACCGTCCGAGGCGTCCCGCAACGCCTCCGGGAACAGGTCCCGGGTCAGGGCGGCCGCGTCGCGTGCCCTGATCCGTGACGTCGGCGGGATCGCGATGTCCAGCGACGTGGTCGGCAGTTCGTCGGTCTTGGGCGCCCCGGCCAGCAGGCGCGACCGCAGCTCGAGGAGCATCGCGGTCAGGTCGTCGGTGGGGATCGTGGTCCGCGACAGGGCGCCCAGCGACGTGAGGACCGCCCGCAGCCGCGGCGGGTCCTCGGGAAGCCGCCGTATCACCTCGTCGAGTACGGCGACGAAACGGGCCGTGAGGGCGGCTTGCCCCTCACCGGGGCCGAGCGTGGTGACGTAGTCCGCGGCGGCCACCCCGCTGAGGGTCTGCCGGCCGGCCGGTACCAGCAGGGTCGTCTTGCCGTCCGGCGTCGTCCGGGTCAGTCCGGTGGCGACGTCCATGGTCACCCCGCCGATCGCGTCGACCAGCCCCGCGAAGGCCAGCCGGTCCAGCGCCAGCCCGCCGTCGACCCGGACGCCGAGCAGGTCGGACACCGCGTCGACGCTGGCCAGGGTGTCCGGCAGCCGCGCGGCGTTGGCGAGCGTCACCGTCCCGGCTCCGGCCACATCGACGGTGAGGTTCGGCGGCAGGGTCAGCTGGACCACCGAGCCGGGACCGCCGCCCACGGCCAGCAGGACCGTGCCGGTGGTGAGCCCGTCGTCGTCGCGGACCTGCACCAGCAGCGTGCGCTGCTGGTCGAACCAGGTGCTCGACGGCGTGGGGGTCGGGGCCGGGGCGGCGCCCGGGGTCTCGGGCCGGCCCAGGGTCCACACCACGACCAGGACCGCCCCGACGAGCACGGCCGCGAGCACGGCGGTGACGGTGAGGTGGCGACGGTTGCGGCGACGCCGGACGGCCTCCCGCCCTTGTCGCATCGCCGGCCGGGCGCCATCGGCAGCGGCTGCCTCCCCGGACCCGCGACGGGGCCGACCGCCGAACCAGCCACCACGGCTGTCGCGCGACCGCTGGCCCGACCGGCGGCCGGACCCGCCGGCCGACAGGCCACCGGATCCATTCACCTGCGGCGGCGGCTCCGCTCCCACCGTCGGCGGGTAGGCGTCGGTCATCGCGGGCCCCGGTAGAGGCCACGCTTGGCGACGTACTGCTCGACGCCCTCCGGCACGAGATACCGCACCGGTTCACCGCGGGCGACGCGGCGGCGGATGTCGGTGGACGAGATCGCCAGCGCGGGGATCTCCAGCAGCGTCGCCGCGCCGGCGGGCAGCCCCGGATCGGCCAGCTCATGGCCGGGCCGCGTCACCCCGACCAAATGCGCCAGCGCCAGCACCTCCGCGTGGTCGTGCCAGGTCAGGATCTGCCCCAGCGCGTCGGCCCCGGTTATGAAGTACCACTCCACGTCCTTGTCGTACGACGAGCGCAGGTCGCGCAACGTATCCACCGTGTACGTGGGCCCCGTGCGGTCGACGTCGACGCGGCTGACCACGAATCGCGGGTCGCCCGCGGTGGCGATCACCGTCATCAGGTAGCGGTCCTCGGCTGGGCTGACGGTACGAGTGGCCTTCTGCCAGGGTTGGCCGGTCGGCGTGAACACGACCTCGGCCAGGTCGAACCGGTGCGCGACCTCGGATGCGGCGACGAGGTGGCCGTGGTGGACCGGGTCGAACGTCCCGCCCATCACCCCCACTCGCCGGCGCCGCGTCACGGCGAGACCCTAATCCGCCCCGCGCCCGACGGTCCCGGCCCGGTCACGGTGAGCCACTCCACCGCGGTTGACGGTCCCGGCCTGGTCAGGATGAGCCATTCCCCCGCCGCCTTGCCTCAGCGGTCGAGGTTGAGCCGAGTGATGATCCACAAGGCGACCAGGAGAATCGCGAGGCTGACGACGCCGTAAACCCACTTGCTCGGCATCTCGACGTGCGCCTCGGTCGTCTCGGCGGCGTGCGCGGCGATGGTGGCCAGGCTCATGGGCGTCCCTCAATCTCGTTGCGGATCGGGCTCCGGCGGCGACCCCGCTGCGGCGCACAGCGTATCCCGGTGCCGCCGCTCACCCGCGAACGTGCCCGTCGCCGGTGACCACGAACGTGGTCGTGGTGAGTTCGGCCAGGCCCATCGGTCCGCGAGCGTGCAGTTTCTGCGTCGAGATGCCGATCTCCGCGCCGAAGCCGAGTTCGCCGCCGTCGGTGAAACGGGTGGAGGCGTTGACCATTACCGCGGCGGAGTCGACCCCGGCCACGAATCGACGTACCGCCGACTGCGAGTCGGCCAGAATCGCCTCGGTGTGCCCACTGGACCAGCGCCGGATGTGGGCCAGCGCGTCGTCGAGCGAGTCCACGACGCCGGCGGCGAGATCCAGCGAGTAGTACTCGGCCGCCCAGTCCTCGTCGGTGACCGACGCGAACGCGACGCCGGAGTCCTCGGCGTACGACTCCACCAGCTTGTCCCCGTGCACCGTGACACCGCTGTCGTGCAGCGCGCGCAGCGCGGCCGGCAGGAAACGATCGGCGATCCCGGCGTGCACCAGCAGCGTCTCGGCCGCGTTGCACACGCTGGGCCGCTGCACCTTCGAGTTCAGCAGTACCGCGATCGCCTTCGCCACGTCGGCGGACTCGTCGACGTACACGTGGCAGTTGCCGACCCCGGTCTCGATCACCGGGACCGTCGAGCCGTCCACGACGCGGCGGATCAGCGCCTCGCCGCCGCGCGGGATCAACACGTCCACCAGGCCGCGGGCGGTCATCAGATATCCGACCGAGTCGTGCGAAGTGCCCGGCACCAGGCTGACCGCATCAACGGGGAGTCCCTCTGCGGCAAGGGTTTCCCGCAGGACGTCGACCAGCACGACGTTGGACCGGTACGCCGAGGAGGAACCCCGCAGCAGCGCGGCGTTGCCGCTCTTCAGGCACAACCCGGCGGCGTCCACGGTTACGTTGGGCCGCGCCTCGTAGATCATCCCGACCACGCCGAGGGGCACCCGGACCTGGCGGACCTCCAGACCGTTGGGCAGTGTCGAGCCGCGGACCACCTCCCCCACCGGGTCCGGCAGCTCGGCGACGTCCCGCAGGGCCGCGGCAATGCCGGCGATCCGTTCGGCGGTCAGGGTCAGCCGGTCCACGATGCCGGCGGACTCACCGGCGGCCCGTGCCGCCTCGACGTCCTCGGCGTTGGCCGCCACGATCCGCGGCGTGGCCGCCACCAGGGCGTCGGCAGCAGCCCGCAGTGCAGCGTCCTTGCGTTGCCGCGTCACCGTCCGCAGGGCCGCAGCGGCCTCACGGGCACGGGCGGCGACGGCGAGTACCTCGGCGCGCTCGGCCTCGGCGCGCTGGTCATCTGTCATGGCACCAGGCTACGCATCCCCGCCCCCGGCGACCGACCCTTGCGCCGCCAGCCGGCGACGCCGCGCCCTGCCGTGCCCCGAGCCAGGTCCCTGACCCGGGCCACCCGCGCCGTCGACGTCACCACCGAGCGCGGACCGCCTGCCTCGGCCTACGCCGACGGTCGTGTGCCGATTCGGCGAGATGCCCTGCAGCCCAACGAGAGTCAGAACGGGGCGACGCCGGCGACGGCGAACGGACCGCTGCGGCCCGCGGTTCGCCCTCGTCGATGGACGGTCTCCCGATCGAGTACCTCGACGCCGACCACGTGCCAGTCCGGCAGGCCCGCACTGCCGCGGTGCGCCTCCCAGACGTCCATGGCCAGTTCGGTGACCACCCGCACGTCGGGACCCTCCTCCCAGTAGTGAATCTCGGCGCGGTCGGGCGCGTAACGCGCTGCCAGCAGGAACGGATGCTCGTCGGCCAGCCGCTGCAGACCCGCCCGGATCTCTGCTGCCGGAACGAGTTGACCGCACACGGTCACCGTGACGTGCCACAACCACGCATCGTCCACCGGCACTGCTCGGAGGTCGGTCACGTCCACCTCCGAGTCCGGCGGCGTACGAGAGCCGGTTACAGGCGATCAGGGGCGCAGCAGAACGAGATCGTCGCGGTGGACGACCTCCCGCTCGTACGCCGGACCGAGTTCCCGGGCCAGATCCCGGGTCGACCTGCCCAGCAGCCCCGGGAGTTCTGCTGCGTCAAAGTTGACCAGCCCGCGGGCCACCGTGTGACCGTTTTCGTCCAGAAGGTCGACCGGATCTCCGGCGGCGAAGTCGCCGTCCACCGTCGTAATCCCCGCCGGCAGCAGCGACATCCGGCGCCCGACCACCGCGTCGACGGCACCCCGATCGAGGTGCAGCCGGCCAGCGGGAGCGGTCGCGTGTGCCAACCACAACAGTCGCGTCGGCGGCCGGGAACCGGTGGGGTGGAACAAGGTTCCGACCGGCTCACCGGCCAGGGCGGCCGCCGCCAGCGACGCGGCGGTGAGCACCACGGGAATCCCGGCGACCGTCGCGATCCGCGCCGCGTCGACCTTGGTGGTCATGCCGCCCACCCCGACACCGGCGCCGCCGGTCCCGCCCAGGCTGATGCCGGTCAGGTCGTCGGCGCCGCGGACCTCGGCGACCAACCGCGCCCCGTCGCGGCTGGGGGGGCCGTCGTACAGCCCGTTCACGTCGCTGAGCAGCACCAGCAGGTCGGCGTGCACGAGGTGGGCGACCAGCGCTGCGAGCCGGTCGTTGTCGCCGAACCGGATCTCGTCGGTCCCGACCGTGTCGTTCTCGTTGACCACGGGTACCGCGCCGAGTTCCAGCAACCGGAACAAGGTGCGCTGCGCGTTGCGGTAGTGCGCCCGGCGGGTGACGTCCTCGGCGGTCAGCAGCACCTGGCCGACGGTGACGCCGTAGCGGCCGAAGGCGGCGCCGTACCGGGCCATGAGCACGCCCTGCCCGACGCTGGCCGAGGCCTGCTGGGAGGCCAGGTCACGGGGACGGCGGGGCAGGCCGAGCCGCGCGAATCCCGCGGCGATCGCCCCGCTGGACACCAGCACGACGTCGGCACCGCGACGGCGTACCGCTGCCAGCACGTCGACCAGGGCGTCGAGCTGGCCGGCGTCGACGCCGTCGTCACCGCCGGTGATCGACGACGAGCCGATCTTGACCACCACCCGACGGGCACCGAGCACCTGCGGTCGCCGTTGCCCAGCACCGGGTTCCAGGCTCACCGGCGTTCCACCCGTGCGTCGGTGCCCCGTGGCCCCTGCGATGGTCCGGCCCCGGCGGGCACCGTGGGCTCCCAGTCGAACACCACCGCGTTGTCGGCCGGTCCGATGATGATCGGCACCCCAGGGGTGGCACCCAGCGCCACGAGCTGATCTTCCACGCCGAGTTTCGCCAGCCGGTCGGCCAGGTAGCCGACGGCCTCGTCGTTGCTGAAGTCCGTCTGCCGGACCCAGCGCTCCGGCCGGTCGCCGCGCACCCGGAAGCCGTCCCCCTCCGGTACGACGGTGAACCCGGCGTCGTCGACGGCACGGGGCGTGATGACCAGCCGGGGCGCCTCGCCGGGCTGGCTGGCGGCCCGCGCCGCCAGCACGTGGCCGGCCATGACGAACGCCAGCTCCCGGAGTCCCTCGTGCGACACCGCGGACACGGCCACGACCGGCAGGCCACGGGCGCGTAGTTCGCCGGCCACCAAGTCGGCCAGTTCACGGGCCTCGGCCACGTCGATCTTCGCCAGCGCGACGATGCGCGGCCGGTCGGCCAGTCCGCCGTACGCCGCCAGCTCCGCCTCGATGACCGCGAGGTCGGTCAGCGGATCGCGGCCGGGGTCGAGGGTGGCGCAGTCCAGGACGTGGACCAGTACCGAACAGCGCTCGACGTGCCGCAGGAACTCCAGTCCCAGCCCTCGGCCCTGGCTGGCGCCGGGAATGAGCCCGGGGACGTCGGCGACGGTGAACACCGCGTCGCCGGTCGTGACGACGCCGAGGTTCGGGACCAGGGTCGTGAACGGGTAGTCGGCGATCTTGGGGCGGGCCGCGCTCATCGCGGCCACGAGGCTCGACTTGCCGGCCGACGGGAAACCCACCAGGGCGACGTCGGCGACGGTCTTCAACTCCAGGACGACCTCGGCGCGGTCGCCGGGCTCGCCGAGCAGCGCGAACCCGGGTGCCTTGCGACGCTGCGAGGCCAGCGCGGCATTGCCCAGTCCACCGCGGCCACCACGGGCGACGACGTACGAGGTCCCCGCACCGACCAGGTCCGCCAGCACTTCGCCGTCACCGGTGGACACGACCGTGCCGTCCGGGACGGGCAGGACGACGTCGGTCCCCTTGGCACCGTCCCGGTTGTCGCCCTGGCCGGGCCGGCCGTTGGGCGCGGACCGGTGCGGACTGCGGTGGTAGTCCAGCAGCGTGGTGACCTGGGAGTCCACGACGAGGACCACGTCCCCGCCGTCGCCACCGTCCCCGCCGTCGGGCCCGCCGAGCGGCTTGAACTTCTCCCGCCGGATCGACGCACACCCGTGTCCGCCGTCGCCGCCTGCCACGTGCAGCGCGACTCGGTCCACGAAGGTCGTCATCAGATGCTCCGTGCAGGAGCGCTCACCGTCGACGGGGTGGGGAGTCTGCCGTTGCTGCGTCCGCCCGGAGCCGCTCCGGTTCGACGCACCCCGGCGTCGGGAGGCCTGCGGTCAGGCGAGCGGGGCGATGTTGACGACGCGGCGACCGCGCCGGGTGCCGAACTCGACAGTGCCGGCCGCGAGTGCGAACAGCGTGTCGTCGCCCCCGCGTCCCACGTTGAGGCCCGGGTGGAAGTGGGTCCCGCGCTGGCGCACGAGGATCTCACCGGCGTTGACGAGCTGGCCGCCGAAACGCTTGACGCCCAATCGCTGGGCGTTGCTGTCCCGACCGTTCCTGGTGCTGGACGCACCCTTCTTGTGAGCCATCCGTCGTCACTTCCCGGTGCTGATGGCCGTGACGCGCACCCGGGTCAGGTCCTGACGGTGACCCTGGCGGCGGCGGTAGCCGGTCTTGTTCTTGAACTTGAGGATGTCGATCTTGGGGCCGCGGGTGTGTGCCAGGACCTCAGCTGTGACGGCGACCTGCTTGAGCGCCGCGGCGTCCGACGTGACGCTGCCGCCGTCGACGAGAAGGACAGCGGGCAGGGCAACGGTCGACCCCGGCTCGTCGCCGAGTCGGTCCAGCACGATCTCGTCGCCGATGGCGACCTTCTCCTGGCGACCGCCGGCGCGGACGATGGCGTACACCGGTCAACTCCTTCTCGTCACAGGCATGCCGAGCGGCAGTCCTGTTCGCTTGCGCGCTTGCTCGGGGACGGCGGCCGACTGGGCGCACGCCGACACGGTGCCGGGCACCCGGGGCAGGGTACGGATCGGCGACCGGCGGGGTCAAACCGCCGCGGGTTCCTCCGCTCCGATCGGCTCGGCTGCAGCGGCCGCCTCGGCGACCAGTGCCGCCGTGGGGTCCTCGGTGGCGGCGCCTGCGGAGGCCGCATCCGAAGCCGGCTCGGCCGGAGCCGATGCTGCTGCCTCGTCAGCCACCGCCGCCGTCTCTGCTGGCGCGGTGCCCGACGCTCCCTCGGCTGGGGTCGGCTCGGCTGGGGTCGACTCGGCGTCGGCGGGCTCGGGGTCGGCCCCGTTCGTCCCGCGCAGCGCCCGGGCGGCCACCTCGGCGGGGTCGTGCAGGCCGAGATCGCGGGCCACGGTCTTGCTGCCGCGCCGGCGCTTGCCCGCCGGCGCGGCGGGCTCGGTGGCCGGCGTACCGGCAGTGGGGTGCAGATGAATGGTCACGCCTCGGCCGTGGCAGGCCTCGCACGGCTCGCTGAAGACCTCCAGCAACCCCTGCCCGATGCGCTTGCGCGTCATCTGGACCAGCCCGAGCGAGGTCACCTCGGCCACCTGGTGCTTGGTGCGGTCCCGGCCCAGGCACTCCACGAGCCTTCGCAGGACCAGTTCGCGGTTGCTCTCCAACACCATGTCGATGAAGTCGATGACGATGATGCCGCCGATGTCGCGCAGCCGCAGCTGCCGCACGATCTCCTCGGCCGCCTCGATGTTGTTGCGGGTCACCGTCTCCTCGAGGTTGCCGCCCTGCCCGGTGAACTTCCCGGTGTTCACGTCGACGACGGTCATGGCTTCGGTGCGGTCGATGACCAGGGACCCGCCCGACGGCAGCCACACCTTGCGGTCCAACGCCTTTGCCAGCTGCTCGTCGACCCGATACGACGCGAAGATGTCGCCGTCGCCGTTCCAGCGCTCGATACGAGCCGCCAGATCGGGCGCTACGCCACCGAGGTACGACTCGATGGCGTCGCCGACGCCGGCACCGGCGACCACGAGCCGGGTGAAGTCCTCGTTGAACACGTCGCGGACGACCTTGATCGCCAGGTCTGGCTCACCGTGCAACAGGGCTGGCGCCGCTGCGGTCTTGGCCTTCTGGCTGATCTCCGCCCATTGCGCGGCCAGCCGGTTCACGTCGCTGGTGAGTTCCTCTTCCGACGCGCCCTCCGCCGCCGTCCGCACGATGACGCCGGCGTCGTCCGGAACGATCCGCTTGAGAATCCCCTTGAGCCGGGAACGCTCGTTGTCCGGCAGTTTGCGACTGATCCCGGTCATCGAGCCGTCCGGGACGTAGACCAGGTAGCGACCCGGCAACGACACCTGGCTGGTCAGCCGGGCGCCCTTGTGCCCCATCGGTTCCTTGGTCACCTGAACCAGTACGGCGTCGCCGGACTTCAGGGCCAGTTCGATCCGGCGGGGCTGCCCCTCCAGCCCGACGGCATCCCAGTTGACTTCGCCGGCGTACAGGACCGCATTGCGGCCACGACCGATGTCGACGAACGCCGCTTCCATGGAGGGCAACACGTTCTGGACCCGGCCGAGATGGACACTGCCGACCAGTGCGGCCGAGGAACCGCCGGCGTCGACGTAGTGCTCCACCAGGACGCCGTCTTCCAGCACGGCGATCTGGGTCCTGCCGTCGGCCTGCCGGACGACCATGGTCCGGTCGACGGCCTCGCGCCGGGCAAGGAACTCGGCCTCGGTCAGGATCGGTACGCGGCGGCGGCCCGCTTCGCGGCCCTCGCGGCGGCGTTGCCGCTTCGCTTCCAGCCGCGTCGACCCCTTGAGTGCGGTGATCTCCGTGGACCGGGCGCGCGGTTCGCGGACCCGGACCACGGTCGCGGCACCCTCGTCGGCGGACGGCTCGTCGACATCGGCGGCGCCACGCCGGCGGCGCCGCCGGCGGCGGCGGACCGGCCCGTCGGCATTCACGTCGGCGTCCGCTCCGTCGTCGTCCCCGTGGTCGGTCATGCCGCCGTCGGTCGTTCCGTCGGCGGCAGACCCGGCTGAGTCGTCCGTCGAGCCATCCTGAGCCGACGCGGCCGCCGCGCTCTCCGCGTCGTTGCCCGGGCCTGCCTCGTCGTCGTCGCCCTGCCGACGCCGGCGTCCCCGGCCGCCGCGCCGCCGCCGGCGGCGGGGTGCGCCGCTGTCGTCGTCCGCCGCACCGTCGCCCGACGACTGCTCGGTCCCGTCCGCCGATTCGCTGGTCTCGTCGTCGGTCAGTCGGGCCACCCCGTCGTCGGAGACCGTCTCGGCAGCGAGAGCAACGGCCGGCCCCACGTCGATCGAGTCCGCAGCCTCGGCATCGGCGGCCTCGCCGTCTGCTGCCTCGGCCTCGGCGTGCGCGACCCGCGACGCTTCGACGTCGTCGAACAGCGCGGGAGCCGGGACCTGGGCCTTCGCCGTACGGCGGGTCCGCCGGGGGCGGGTGGCGGCAACCGGCTCCTGGAACACCGGGGCGGCGAACGCCGGCACGACCGCCGACGGCGGCCCGGCAGCGGCGTCGCCGCTGGCCCCATCGCCGGGAACCGCGCTGTCCGGGACCGTCGCGTCGGCCGTCGCCGCGGGTAGGTCGGGGCCGCCCGTCGTCTGGCTCGCCTCGGCGGGCGTCGACACGACAGCCGGGTCGGCAGGCGGCTTCGCGGCCGCCTTCCGCGTCCGGGGCCTCGTCGTCCGCGCCCGCGGCGCTGCCGCCGGCTCCGTCGCCACCGTGGCGGCGTCGACCGGCTCCGGCGTGGCCGCCGCGTCGGCCGTCCCAGCACCAGCCGGCCCAGCGTCAGGTGTCGCAGCCTCGGGTGTCGCGGCGTCGTGCGGCGTATCGACGGCGGGCGGGCCAGCCGGGCGGGACGCCGCCCGACGGCGGCGAGGCTTGGCCGCGGCGGGCTCGACTGCGGCGACGCCGTCGGTGGTCGCAGGTGAGGTGGTATCGCTCATACGGGGACTCCCGTCCCGGTCCCCGGCGTCGCACGACGCGGACAGGGACCTGTCGTCGCCGGCCTGCCCTCTCGGGCGAACACGGCGAAAAGCCTGTGGGGGTACGCCGGGGCGGCCACGCGGGGCGGCCACTCAGACGCCGACGGCGGCCTCACGATCGGGGGCGAGCGGGTCGCCCACTGAGGTGTCCCCGGCGACCAGTGGCCCCTGCGCCAGCCGGATCACCCGAGGGGGCTCCGGCGGCGCCAGGTCCGCCACTGACCGCAATGCAGTGAGGACGTCGTCGGGTCGTACGGACGGTGTCACGTGCCGAACGACCGCCTCGAGTATCGCACAAGGCTGCTGGGGATCGGCCCTCACGCCGTCGGTGTCGGGCGGCAGGGTGTCGGGCGGCAGGACGACGAGGGAGAGCACGGCGGCCCGAGCGTCGAAGCGGCGTACCCCGGCCTTGGTCACCCGCTCGACCTCGATCGCGGCTGCCCCGAGTAGGGCGTGGCAAGCCGCGTCGGCCTCCCGCGGCGTGACGCCCGGCAGGGCGATGCGCCACACGCTGGCCTCGAGTCGCTGCGGCAGATCGGGAGTCAGTGCCTCGACGACCTCGATCACGTCCAGCCCGGCGGGCAGGGCCTCGTCGAGGGCGGCACGGACCAGCGCCGGATCGCATCGCTCGACCACGGCCACCTCGACGTACTCGGCCTCGCTCGCCACGCCGGTCGGGGCTGCCCCGGCGTACGAGATCTTCGGATGGGGGCTGAACCCCGCACTGAACGCGACCGGCACGCCGGCCCGCCGGATGGCCCGTTCCAGGGCGCGCTGGAAGTCGCGATGGCTGGAGAAGCGCAGCCGGCCGCGCTTGGCGTACCGGAACCGCAACCGCTGCACCGCCGGGGCGACGTCGCGATCGGGCTGGCGACGACTCATCGAGGCTGCGCGTCCGCGAGACCAACGCCGGCCGGCCGGACCGACAGCGGCAGCAGCGGTCTGCCCGACGGACCCACCTCGATCTGGGTGCCCATCGTGTCGCAGACGCCGCAGTCGTAGCACGGCGTCCAGCGGCAGTCGCCCACCTCGCCGCCGGCCACGGCGGCCTGCCAGTCCTCCCAGAGCCACTGCTTGTCCAGGCCGGCATCGAGGTGATCCCACGGCAGCACTTCGTCGCGACCGCGCTCCCGCACCGTGTACCAGTCGACGTCCACGGGCTCGTCGGCGAAGGCCTGCGCCGCCGCCGTCATCCAGCGGTCGAACGAGAAGTGCTCGCTCCATCCGTCGAACCGTCCCCCTGCGCGCCAAGCGTTTTCGATGACCCGGCCCACCCGGCGATCGCCCCGCGACAGCAGGCCCTCGACGATTCCGGGACGGCCGTCGTGATACCGGAACCCGATCGCACGGCCGTAGCGGCGGTCCGAGCGGATCGCGTCACGCAACGCCGCGAGCCGCGCGTCGGTCTGCTCGTGGCCGAGCTGGGCGGCCCACTGGAACGGCGTGTGCGGCTTGGGGACGAAACCGCCGATGCTGACCGTGCACCGGATGTCGCGCGTGCCGGCGGCCTGCCGGCCGGCCTCGATGACCCGTTGGGCCAGTTCGGCAATCTGCAGCACGTCCGCGTCGGTCTCGGTCGGCAGCCCGCACATGAAGTACAACTTGACCTGCCGCCAGCCAGCGCCGTACGCCGCCGTCACGGTCCGGATGAGGTCCTCCTCGGTGACCATCTTGTTGATCACCTGGCGAATCCGCTCGCTGCCGCCTTCGGGCGCGAACGTGAGCCCGCTACGGCGGCCACCGCGGGACAGTTCGCCGGCCAGATCGACGTTGAACGCGTCGACGCGGGTGCTCGGCAACGACAGTGCCGTCTCGGTTCCCTCGTAGCGGTCGGCCAGCCCGCGGGCCAGCTCACCGATCTCGCTGTGGTCGGCGCTGCTCAGGCTGAGCAGCCCCACCTCCTCGTATCCGGTGCGCCGCAAGCCGTTGTCCACGATCTGCGCGACGGTGGCCATCGACCGCTCGCGCACCGGCCGGGTGATCATCCCGGCCTGGCAGAACCGGCAGCCGCGGGTGCAGCCGCGGAAGATCTCCACGCTCATTCGCTCGTGCACGGTCTCCGCCAGCGGGACGAGGGGGGCCCGCGGATACGGCCACGCGTCGAGATCGACCAGCGTGTGCTTGGCGACGCGGGAGGGGATATCGGCGGCCGTCGGCGTCACGGCGGCGATGCGGCCGTCGGGCAGGTAGCGCACGTCGTAACGTGCCGGTACGTAGACACTTCCGGTGCGGGCCAACGCATCGAGCAGGCCGGTCCGGCCGCCCGGGCGGCCCGCCGCCTTCCAGTCGCGGACCAGCGCGGTGACGAGCAGCACCGCCTCTTCGCCGTCCCCCAGGACGGCGGCGTCGATGAAGTCGGCGATCGGCTCCGGATTGAACGCCGCGTGACCGCCCGCGAGGACGACCGGGTGCGTCACGTCACGATCCTTGGCGTGCAACGGGATTCCGGCGAGGTCGAGGCAGGTCAGCAGATTCGTGTAGCCGAGTTCGGTCGAGAAGCTGACACCGAGCAGGTCGAACTCCCCGACCGGGCGGTGCCCGTCGACGGTGAACTGCGGTACGCCGTGCTCGCGCATCAGCGCCTCGAGGTCGGGCCAGACGGCGTACGCCCGTTCGGCGAGCACGCCGTCGGCCTCGTTCAGTACCTCGTACAGGATCTGCATCCCCTGGTTGGGTGCGCCGACCTCGTAGGCGTCCGGGTAGAGCAGGGCCCACCGGACCGCGGCGGCGTCCCAGTCCTTGGTGACGGCGTTGACCTCGCCGCCGACGTACTGCACCGGCTTCTGCACCCGAGGGAGCAGCGCCTCCAGGCGGGGGAACACGGACGTCACGGGCACCGGCCCACAGTAGCCAGCCGGGCTCAGCTGTCCGCTTCGTGCACCCGGATGTTCTGCAGCAGCCCGACGCCCACCCAGGTGGCGAACATCGACGTGCCGCCGTACGACACGAACGGCAGTGTGACCCCGGTCACCGGCATGATCCCAAGGGTCATCCCGATGTTCTCGAAGGCCTGGAAGGCGAACCACGCCACGACCCCGGTCGCCACCAGCCGGCCGAAGAGGTCCTCGGCCCGCAGGGCGATCCGGATGCCGCGCCACAGCACGACGCCCAGCAGCACGATGACCGTCGCGCCGCCGACGAAGCCGAGCTCCTCACCGGCCACCGTGAACACGAAGTCGCTTTCGTTCACCGGCACGAAACTGCCCTGCGTCTGCGGGCCTTCGAACAGCCCCCGGCCGAGCAGCCCGCCGCCGCCGACGGCGATCCGGGCCTGCTCGGTGTTGAAGCCGGCGGACTGGCTGCTGGCGTTCTCCGGGTCGATGAACGACGTCAGCCGATCGACCTGGTACGGCTGCAGCAGGTGCAGCTGGATCGCCAGCAGTACGGCGACCACGGTGCCGAGCAGCAACCCGACCAACCACCGGGTACGCGCGCCGGACACCGCAACGATCGTGATCACGATCGTCCCCATGACCAGCACCGTGCCGGTGTCGTTCTGCACCAACACGATCGCGATCGGAATGGCCGCGACGATCAACGCCTGCAGGACGTCGGCGTCACGCGGCTCGCTCTCGGCGTCGCGCTTCTCCGCGAGGATCATCGCCATCATCAGGATGATCGCCACCTTGGCGAACTCCGACGGCTGGATCGTGAAGCCCCCGGGCAGTGCCAGCCACGCCTTCGCCCCGGCGATCGACGAGCCGACGCCCGGGATCAGCACGACGAGCAGGCCGATCAGCGAGACGACGTACAGCACCGGGGTGTACGCGCGCAGCAGCCGATGGTTGACCCGCGAGACCAGGTACCCGAGCACCAGGCCGATGACGAGATTCAGCAGCTGCCGCTTGAGGAAGTACTGCAGGTCCCCGGTCCGCGGTGCCAGGTCCGCCTTGCTGGCCGACCACACCAGGATCGAGCCGTAGACCGACAGCGCGAGCGCGGCGAGCAGCAGGATCCAGTCCAACCGCCCGAGGTAGTCCGACCTGCCGTCGGCCCGGGTCGGCATCCGGGTCCGGACCGCCGAACTGGCCGGATAGCCGTGGCTGCTCATGGTGACCTCATCCCCGGCCGCTGCCGCCGGCCGGCACCAGGCCACCAGCGGCGCCATCGTCCCGGCCGCGGCACGGGTGGCCGCGACCGGTGCGGACCGGGACGCGCCCGGTGACGGGCGGCGCGTCCGGCGCGCTTGCTCGGGGAGGGCGTGACGGGCTGGTCGGACGGCAACGTGGTCGGCATCGGCTGCCCGGCGGCGGTCTCGGGGGTCATCGGCGTGCCGTCTGCGGCGAACGCCGGCAGCGCGGCGGCCGGCGCACCGCCGACCAGGACGCTGCGCGCGGGGTCGATCGTGTTGCCCCGCACGCCGAAGAGTGCCTCGTAGATGTTGCGGACGAACGGACCTGCCGTGCCCGAACCGGTCCCGCCCTGCGAGATCATCATCACCACGGCGTACCGGGGCTGGTTCGCCGGCGCGAAACTGGCGAACCAGGCCGTGGAGTCCACCGCGCTGCCGTCGACGGTGGCCTGCGCGGAACCGGTCTTCGAGGCGACCGGGATCCGGCCCAACGGGAAGCCCTGGAACGGCGGGGCGCCGGTGCCGTCGGTCGTGGTCGCCTGCAACGCGGTGTTGAGGAACGACATGGTCGCCTTCGACGCGTCGATGCGGCCCTTGACCACCGGAGCGATCGGCTCGGCCTTGCCGTCCGCGGACACGACCGCCTTGGCGACCTGCGGCTGATAGAGCGTGCCGCCGTTGGCGATCGCGGCGTACGCCATAGCCATCTGCAGCGGGGTCACGACGGTGTCGCCCTGGCCGATGGCCGCGTTCAGCGCGTCACCGACCCGCCAGACATAGCCCTCCTCGCAGTTCTCCCGGTCCAGCCGGGTGAACTCGTCGGCCTTGTCCTTGTTGGTCTTCCGCAGTTCCGGATAGCCGGCCGCCGCACTGGCACACCAGGCGTCGTGCTTGGTGTCCCACACCTTCTGCTTGTACTGCCGGCTCGACACTTGCCCGGCTGCTTCGCCGGGCAGGTCGATGCCGGTGCGCTGGCCGAGGCCGTAGTTCGTCGCGGCCGTGGCGATCGGATCTGCCGACGTCACCGTCGCCGACAGGCCGCCGGCTCGCTTCCACATGCTGTCGGCGATCCCGTAGAAGACCGTGTTGCAGGAGACTTCCAGGGCACGCTCCAAACTGATCGTGCCGTACGCGCCGCCTTCGTGGTTCTGGAACTGCTGGTTGCCGGCCTGGTAGAAACTCGGGCAGTCGTAGCTGCCGCCCAGATCGAAACCCGACCGCGCTGCCGCCGTCGTGGTGATCGCCTTGAACGTCGACCCCGGCGCGTAGAGACCCTGGAACGCCCTGGCCGTCAGCGGCTTGCCCGAGGCCGGCGACGTGAGGTCCTTGTACTGCTTGCTGGAGATCCCGCCCAGCCAGACGTTCGGGTCGTAGCTGGGGTACGACGCCATCGCCAGGATGTGCCCGTTGGTGGTGTCGACGACGACCGCGGCCCCGGAATCGGCCACGTGCTTCTGCTTGGTGGAGTCGACCGGCGAGCACCCGGCGCGGGCACAGTCGATCGCGGCCTGCAGCTGCTGCTCGACGACCGCCTGCAGCCGGGCGTCGATCGTGCTGACCACGTTGGAGCCGGGCGTGCCGTCGTCGGTGGACACCGTGCCGGTCACCCGCTGCGCCTTGTCGACGGCCAGCTTGGTGATCGCCGGGACGCCGCGCAGCTGCGCGTCGTAACTGTCCTCGATGCCGGCGCGTCCCACCAGGTCGCTGCGCCGCAGCCGCTGCGCGTCGGCCGTGTCCGAGGTCTGCCGGCTGAGTTCGTCCTGGCTGACCGGACCGAGGTAGCCCAGCAGGTGCGCGGCGTTGACGCCGTACGGCGTCGGGTACTGCCGAACCGATTTCAGCCCGGCCGACACCCCGGGGTACTCGATCGAGCGTTCCATGATCGACAGCGCGACGTCCTGGCTGACGTCCTCGGCGACCGGGATCGGGGCGAACGGGGACCCGTTCCAGCAGACCGGCGGGGGCTGGGCACCCGTCGAGCCGCAGTCCTTCAGCCGCTGGGCGATGTCGTCGTACGTCGTCCCCAGCGTCTTGGCGAGCCGCGTCAGCGTCGCCACGCCGTCGTCGGACTGCTTGGCCAGCTCGGTGCGGTCGACCGAGACCACCAGCGACGAGCGGTTAGCCACCAGCGGGCGGCCCACCTGGTCCACGATGAGCCCGCGTGCGGCCGGCGTCACCACCTCGCGCAGGCTGTTGTTGGCGGCGGCCTGCACGTACGTGTCCCCGGTCACCAGCTGCAGGTAGAACAGTCGCGCGAGCAGGGTCCCGAGCAGCGACACCACGAGGACGGCGAGCACGACGAGCCGCAGCGTCGACCTCTCGCTCACCGCATCGCTCCTGTCGCTGGGACGGCGGGGCGGGCCACGCTCGGTCGCGTACGGCGCGGCCACGCGACCTCGCCGCGCGAGGCCGGGGCGTAGGACGAGGCACGAGCGCGAGGGGTTCCGCCGAACGTGCTGCGCGGCAGCCTAACCCTCAGACTCGGGCAGCGGGATCGAGCCGGCGGACCAGTGCGCCGACGAACGGGACGACGAACGGCGTGAGGACGGCGACGTACACCACTTCCGACAGCGCCAGCGACGGAATGTCCTCCCACAGCACCCGCACGTCGCCGAGCAGGCTGCCGAGGATGGCCCGCCCCAGCAGCGCGCCGGCGGCCAGCACCACCACGACACCGATGGTGACCAGCACCGGCCGATCCTCGACGTCGCTCACCCGCCCCGCCAGGTAGCCGACGGCGGCCAGCACCAGGGCCATCACCCCCACCGTCCCGGCAGCCGGTGGGACGAGGTCGAGGAGCAGCCCGCCCGCGAACCCGGCGACGACACCGGTACCCGGCCCGTCGGCCATACCGAGCGCGACGATGACGACCAGCAGCAGGTCCGGTGTCGCCCCCGGCAGCGGCAACCGGGCCAGCACCGTCAACTGCAGGGTGAGGGCACACACCAGCAGGACGGCGACCAGAGCGGCACGGCGGACCACCGCTACCTCGCAGAGCTTCCGGCCGACGGCGAGCGACTGGCGGCCGGCGCACGCGAAGCCGATGACCCTGAAGTGGACGTCGAGGACGGCGGCGAACTGCTCCGCGTCGTACCTGACGAGGTCGCGCTCGCCGCCGGCGACGCGGCCGGGGCACTGCCCGCCGGCGCGGCCGGCGGCGTCGAGGCGGCCGGCGCCGGGGGCAGCACGGCATCGCGCGGATCGGTGCGCGGCTTCGTCACGATGACCCCGACGATGTCCAGCGACGCCATGTCCGCGAACGGCTTCACGGTGGCGACCCGAGTGAGCTGCCCGGTCGTCCCCTTGACGTCGGTCACCGCGCCGATCGGGATGCCCGGCGGGTACAGCCCGTTCTGCGAGCCGAACGTCACCAGCCGGTCACCGGCGACGACCGGGGCGGACGAGCTGAACATCTGCAACTCGAGCTGGTCCTGCCGGCCGGTGCCGCTGACCGTGCTGAGCTGGCCGGTCCCGGCCAGCCGTGCCCCGACCACGACCGTGGCGTCCACGATGAGCACGACCCGGGACGTCGTCGGCGACACCTCGCGGACGTAGCCGACGAGACCGTCGCCGTTGATGACGCTCATCTCCTTCTGCAACCCGTCGTCGGAGCCGGCGTCGATGGTCACGGTCCAGGCGAATCCCTGGGCCGGCCCCACGGCGATGACCTGGGCCGGCACGGTCCGGTACTGGCCGGCGGCGGCCACCCGCAACAGGCCGTCGAGCTGACGGAGCCGTTCGGCGTCGTGCGCTGTCGTCGTCTGCTGACTGCGCAGGGCGGCGTTCTCCTCCTCGAGCGCGCGGATCCGGTCGTCCTTGTCCCCCCAGGAGCCGAACTCCGAGAAGAAGCCGCCGATCGGCGCGACCACCGTGGTGACGCCGCGCTCGATGGGCCCGAAGACGGCCGCCGCGGTGGATCGCAGCGGCGACAGCGGCCCGTCGTCGGAGCCGCGGAGGTCGAGCACGATCAGGGTGAGCGCGGTCAACAACACCAGCCCGAGGATCAGGCGGGTACGCCGGGTATCCCTCATCGCCCCTCACGTCGATGCCGTCCGGAAGGCCCGGCGAAGGCTACGCCGTTACGACGCTCCGGGCGGCATCGTCGTGCCCGGGATCAGACCTGGGACGCACGCCAGCCGGACACCGGCGCGCGATCAGTCGGTGGTCGCCCCGCGGAAGGGCTGGGCCTGCGCCGTGAACCGCCGGGATCGGCAGCCGGGATCGGCAGCCGGGGCCGTCGGAGCCGCCGGCCGGAACGGCCGAGGCAGTGCCGCGGTCAGTGGCGCCGCTAGTGCCGTCGCTCGGAGGTCAGGACCTGCTGCAGCGCTTCGAACTCCTCCACGCACTTGCCCGAGCCCAGCGCGACGCAGTCCAACGGGATGTCGGCGACCACAATTGGCATGCCCGTCTCGTGCCGCAGCCGTTCGTCCAGCCCCTTGAGCAGCGCGCCACCACCGGTCAGCACGATGCCGCGGTCCATGATGTCGCCGGACAGCTCCGGAGGGGTCCGGTCCAGCGTGGTCTTGACCGCGTCGACGATGGCGTTGACCGGCTCGTCCAGGGCCCGCCGGATCTCCTCGGCGGTGACCACCACCGTGCGCGGCAGGCCGGTCACCAGGTCGCGGCCGCGGATCTCCGCGTGCGGCTCGTCGGGCATCGGGAAGGCCGACCCGATGGCCATCTTGATCTCTTCGGCGGTGCGCTCCCCCAGCATGAGGGAGTACTCCTTCTTCACGTAGTTGATGATCGAGGTGTCCAACTCGTCGCCGCCGACGCGGATCGAGATGCTCGTCACGATCCCGCCCAGCGAGATCACCGCGACCTCGGTCGTCCCACCGCCGATGTCGACGACCATGTTGCCGGTCGGCTCGTGGACCGGCAGGCCGGCGCCGATCCCGGCCGCCATCGGCTCCTCGATCAGGTACACCTTGCGGGCCCCGGCGGCGTACCCGGCGTCCTTGACGGCCCGCTGCTCGACTCCGGTGATGCCACTGGGGACGCAGACGACCAGCCGCGGCTTGGCCAGGTGGCGGCGCTTGTGCACCTTCTGGATGAAGTAGCGCAGCATCCGCTCGGTGGTGTCGAAGTCCGCGATGACGCCGTCCTTCAAGGGCCGGATCGCCACGATGTTGGCCGGCGTACGGCCGATCATCTTCTTGGCTTCCGAACCGACGGCCAGAATCCCCCCGGTGTCCTGGTTGATCGCGACCACGGACGGCTCGTTGAGCACGATGCCGCGGCCACGGACGTAGACGAGGGTGTTCGCCGTTCCGAGGTCGACCGCCATGTCACGACCGATGAAGGACATGTTGTTCGCCATGGGGAGGGGGCCTTCCGGGAGAGTCCGGGGACGTACGGCGGGGCCCATCGTACGGGCCCGCGCGGGTCCCCGGGTCCGGTCCGGCGGGCCCGGACACCGTCTCGGGCGGTCGTGGTCAGGCCAGGCCGGGGAAGAACAGAGCGATCTCACGTGCTGCGGATTGCGGCGAATCCGAACCGTGCGTGAGGTTCTCGCGGGTCTGCGTCGCCAGGTCGCCGCGGATCGTGCCGGGGGCGGCCTGCACCGGATTCGTGGCACCCATCATCGTTCGCCACGAAGCGATCACATCGGGCCCCTCCACGACCGCGGCCAGCAGCGGCGCGGACGTGATGAACTCCACGAGCGGATCGAAGAACGGTTTGCCGGTGTGTTCGGCGTAGTGGGCCTGGGCGGTCGCTCGGTCAAGGGTGCGCAACTCCACGGCCACGAGCCGGAAGCCCTTGCGTTCGATCCGGCGCAGCACCTCCCCCACCAAGCCGCGAGCCACGCCGTCAGGCTTGACCAGGACCAAAGTGCGCTCGGACACGGGTACTCCACGGGTCGGGCGGTCGTCGTGGCCCGCGTCGTACGGGCCGACCGGCGGTGGGCGAGACTAACGGGCCGGGTCCGGGCCGGGCCCGGCGTCAGGTCCGGACGGGGCAGTTCCACCTGGCGCAGGTCCACCTGAAGCAGGGCCGGCTGCAACAGGGCCGGCTGTGGTTGCCGTCAGGCCGGCTGTGGCGAACCTGATCTGGTCCGCGCGCCGCCCGTAGTGCAGGGCGCACCACCACAGGGCCGCGAAGATGCCGCCCAGGATGACCATCGCCGGCACCAGCACGGCGCTGCCGATCGCCCCGACCTGCACGGCCCACCCCAGGACGACCCCGGGGAGCCGCGGCAGCGTGCCGATCGCCACCACGCACAACAGGACGAGCAGTCCGCCGCCGATCGCGACCGCCGTCGCGGGGTAACCGCCGACGGTGATCGCGACCGGGATCGACAGCCCGAGCACGATCGCCTCGAACACCAGGACCGACGAGCACAGCACGCGCACCGCTAGCCCTCCCGCCGCAACATCGCCCGCGCCGCCCCGACGGTGACCACCGAGCCGGTCACCAGCACGCCGCTGCCGGGTCCGTCGGCGGCTTCCTCGGCCAGCCGGATTCCCGCGTCCAGCGCGTCCGCCAGGTCGGGCACGACCTCGACCCGGTCCGCACCGAACACCTCGACGGCCACGGCGGCCAGCTCGTCCGCGTCCCGGCCCCGCGCCGATGGCGGCCGGGTCACGACAATCTCGGCGAGCACCGGTTCGAGGGTGGTCAGGATGCCGCGCGCGTCCTTGCCTTCGAGGATCCCGACCACGCCGACCAGGACGGTGAAGTCGAAGGAGTCACGTACGGCGTCGACCAGCGCCTGCGCGCCGGCGGGGTTGTGCGCAGCGTCCAGCAGCACCGTCGGCCCGCGGCGGACGACCTCCAGCCGACCCGGCGACGAGGAGGCAGCGAAGCCGTCGTACACCGCGGCCGGGTCCAGCTCACCGGAACCGCCGCCGAGGAACGACTCGACCGCCGCCAGGGCGAGCGCGGCGTTGTCGGCCTGGTACGGGCCGAACAGCGGCAGGAACAGGCCCTCGTACGTACCGGCCAGGCCCTGCAGGTCGACCTCTTGTCCGCCGACCGCCACCCGCCGGGCGCGAACGCCGAAGTCACGCCCGGCCACCGCCAGCGAGGTGCCGGCGTCGGTCGCGGCGGACTCCAGCACCGCCAGAGCGTCGGGTTCCTGCCGCCCGCTGACGGCCAAGCAGTCGGGTTTGATGATCCCTGCCTTCTCCGCCGCGATCGCGCCCACCGAGTCGCCGAGCAACTCGGTGTGGTCCAGCCCGATCGGGCAGATCACCGCGACGGTCGCATCGGCCACGTTCGTGGCGTCCCACGTCCCGCCGAGGCCGACCTCGAGAACCGCGGCGTCGACCGGGGCGTCGGCGAACGCCGCGAACGCCATCGCCACCACGAGCTCGAAGTAACTCACCGGGGGTCCGCCGGCGCGCGCACTGCGCTGGTCGACCAGCGTCGCGTACGGCGCCACGTCGCGGTACACCGCCACGAACCGCTCGGCGCTGATCGGGTCGCCGCCCACCACGATCCGTTCCCGGGTCTGCTGCAGATGGGGGCTGGTGGTCAGGCCGGTCTGCAGCCCGAAGGCCCGCAGCAGCGAATCGATCATCCGGGCCGTCGAGGTCTTACCGTTGGTGCCGGCGACGTGCACGACGGGCGCGGCGTGCTGCGGGTCGCCGAGCAGCTCGGTGAGCAACCGCATCCGGTCCAGGCTCGGGTCGATCCGCGACTCCGGCCAGCGCGCCTGCAGCGCCGCCTCGACCGCGGCGAACTCCTCGGCGGCGCCGGCTGCGGCCGGGCCGATGGGCTCGCCCGCCAGACCGGTCACGACCGGTGAGTCTAGGAGCAGGCCGCTTCATAGGATGACCGCCCATGAGCGCCACGCCCGCCGCAGCGGTCCCCGAGAAACCGACGCTGGACGGGTTGGAAGAGCGCTGGGCCGGCAGCTGGGACCAGCAGGGGATCTACCGCTTCGACCGTTCGGTCCCGCGGTCCGCGGTGTTCTCCATCGACACCCCACCGCCGACGGTCAGCGGCTCGCTGCACGTCGGGCACGTGTTCTCCTACACCCACACCGACGCGATCGCCCGGTACAAGCGGATGCGCGGCTACGAGGTCTTCTACCCGATGGGCTGGGACGACAACGGGTTGCCGACCGAACGCCGGGTGCAGAACTACTACGGCGTGCGGTGCGATCCGTCCCTGCCGTACGACCCGTCCTTCGAACCGCCGGCCAAGCCTGATCCGGCCCGGCCGATACCGATCTCCCGTCGCAGTTTCGTCGAGCTGTGCGGTCGCCTGACCGCCGAGGACGAGAAGGCGTTCGAGCAGCTGTGGCGTCGGCTGGGCCTGTCGGTCGACTGGACGCAGACCTACCAGACCATCGACGACGGCGCCCGCGCCGTCTCGCAGCGGGCGTTCCTGCGCAACCTGGAACGGGGCGAGGCCTACCAGGCCGAGGCGCCCACTCTCTGGGACGTCACCTTCAGAACCGCTGTCGCGCAAGCAGAGCTCGAGGATCGCGAACGCCAGGGCGCGTATCACCGGATCTCGTTCTGGCGCCCCGACGGCGAACCGGTGTACGTCGAGACGACGCGGCCGGAACTGCTGGCCGCGTGCGTCGCCCTGGTGGCGCATCCGGACGACGAGCGCTACCGCGACCTGGTCGGGACGACGGTGACGACGCCGGTCTTCGGCGTCACCGTACCGGTGCACGCCCACCGGCTCGCCGACCCGCAGAAGGGTTCCGGCATCGCGATGATCTGCACGTTCGGCGACACCACCGACGTGACGTGGTGGCGCGAACTGGAACTGGCCACCCGGCCGGTGATCGGCTGGGACGGCCGGCTCCTGCCAGAACCGCCCACCTGGATCACCAGCCCGCAGGGGCGTGCGGCGTACGACAGCCTCGCCGGCACCACCACCCACACCGCCCGCGAACGCATGGCCGAGCTGTTGCGCTCCAGCGGCGATCTGATCGGGGACGTCCGGGCCATCACGCACCCGGTCAAGTTCTTCGAGAAGGGCGACAAGCCGCTGGAGATCGTCACGACCCGGCAGTGGTACATCCGCAACGGTGGGCGCGACGCCCAGTTGCGCGCAGCGCTGCTGGAGCGGGGGCGTCAGTTGGCGTGGCATCCGCCGCACATGCGGATTCGCTACGAGAACTGGGTCGAGGGACTCAACGGCGACTGGCTGATCTCCCGCCAGCGGTTCTTCGGCGTCCCGATCCCGCTGTGGTATCGACTGGACGCCAACGGGATGCCGTCGTACGACGAGATCCTGCTGCCGGACACCGATCGGCTTCCGGTCGATCCCAGCAGCGACGTCCCGCCGGGATTCACCGAGGACCAACGTGGCGTGCCGGGCGGTTTCGCCGGCGATCCCGATGTCATGGACACCTGGGCCACGTCGTCGCTGACACCACAGATCGCCGGCGGCTGGCAGCGTGATCCTGATCTGTGGCAACGGGTCTCACCGATGGACCTGCGGCCCCAGGCCCACGAGATCATCCGGACCTGGTTGTTCTCCTCGGTCGTGCGAAGTCATCTCGAGGACGACAGGTTGCCGTGGACCGACGTCGCGATCAGCGGGTGGATCCTCGACCCGGACCGCAAGAAGATGAGCAAGTCCAAGGGCAACGTCGTCACTCCGCTCGGCCTGCTCGACGAGCACGGTGCCGACGCCGTGCGCTACTGGGCCGCCAGCGGCCGCCCCGGGACCGACACCGCCTTCGACGTCGGCCAGATGAAAATCGGCCGCCGGCTCGCCATCAAGATCCTCAACGCCTCGAAGTTCGTGCTGGGCGCCGACGTGGTGGACGATCCCGCCGCGGTCAACGACCCGGTCGACCAGGCCATGCTGGCGGCGCTGGCCGACGTCGTGGCCGAAGCGACCGCCGCCTATGAGGACTACAACTACGCCCGCGCGCTGGAACTGACCGAGACGTTCTTCTGGTCGTTCTGTGACGACCACGTCGAGCTGGTCAAGGACCGCGCGTACGGCGGCCGGGGCCCGCTCGCCGCGGCGTCGGCGAGGGCCGCGCTCGGCATCGCGCTGTCGACGTTGCTGCGGCTGTTCGCCCCGGTGCTGCCGTTCGTGACCGAGGAAGTGTGGTCGTGGTGGCGGCCGGGTTCGGTCCACCGTGAGGCGTGGCCGACCGCGCAGGAGTTGCGAGCCACTGCCGGCGACGGGGACGCGGCGGTCGTCAGCGCCGCTGCCGTCGTGCTCAGCGGCGTACGGCGGGCCAAGTCCGAGGCGAAGGTGTCCATGCGGGCGGAGGTCGCCACGGTCCGGGTGTCCGGGCCCGCCAGCGCGATAGCGCTGGTCCGGCTGGCCGAGGCGGACCTCCGCTCGGCCGGGCGGGTCGCTGCGCTCGACCTGACCGAGGCCGACGGCCCGCTGTCGGTGGGCGCGGTCGACCTCGCACCCGTGCCCGACTGACCCCTGCCCTGCCACGACGCGTCCGCAGCGGACGTACGGCGGATCGACCGGCGCCAGGGGTCAAGTAGTCCCCGGGTCGGGCCGATGACGACCAGGTCGGATTCGACGTCGTCGTCTCGCGAGGAGTCGTCCATGGCACGCCACGAGGTCAGCCCCGCCCCCACCACGAGCGAGGCTCCCAGCGCCGCAATCGCCATCCTGCCGGGCGTTCCCCTGCCGGCATGGGCGCTGGCGCTGCGCCCGGCGGCCGATACCGCCGAGACCGAGCCCGCCGCCGAAGCGAGCAGTGCCGAGGCGAGCAGTGCCGAGTCTGTCGGTGCCGGGCTGCCGGAGCCGGTGAGCGTCGGCGCTGCCGGCCGATCCGCCGAGGCGTCGACCGACCACGTGCCCGCCCCGACACTTCCGACGATCGGCTCGACAGTCGCCGCGCCCACGACGGCTGCGCCCACGCCCGGCGAGCCGTTCGGTGCACCCGGAGCCGGGGCTCCCTCACTCGGCGTGCCGTCGTTCGGTACGCCGGCATTCGGCAGCCCGATCCTGGACGACCCGGAGGCCGGTACGCCGGCGTTCGGTGGCCCGGTATCCCGTGGTTCCACTCTGGATAGCCCGACCCTGGACAAGTCCGCGTCCGGCTCGCCCGCCGTCGGTACGCCGGCCTCCGATAGCCCGGCCGTCAGCGGCTTGGCCTTCGGTGCCTCGGCCTTGGGCGGCCCGGTTGTCGGTGACTCGCTCGTCGGTGGCCGGGTTGTCGACGACCCCGCCGTGGACGGCCCGGCGCGACCGGCTGCGTTCCCCGCACCCTCGCCGCTGGGCCACTCGGTCTCGGTCAACGCGCACGAGGCGCTGCAGGCAGCCGATCCGATCCTCGACCCGGCACCGACCGCACCGGACGACGCCTCGAGGCTCCTGGCCGAGCCCGACGGCGAAACCGGCTGGGCCGACAAGGCCACCAAGGACGCTCTCGATGACGAACCGGCCGATCACGTCGACGTGGCCGACCACCTCGACGTGATCGAGTCAACCGACGCGGAAGCTGAGGCGACCGACGATCAGGAGTCGGCTGTCGAGAACCGGGCCTCGCGCCTGCTGCCCTGGCTGGCGATCCTGCTCATCATCGCCGTGCTGTTCTTCGCGGCGGTGGTCTGGCCAGGATTCCTCGTCGCGGGCGAGTAACCCCGCGGCGGGCGGCGACCGGGGATCGGCACGGCAGGTCCTGCCGATCGGTCAGGCGCAGCCGATCGTCAGGCCGACTTGTCGCGGCGTTCGCGCCGCGGTGCGCTGGCCTCACGCGGCACCAGCGTGGGATTGACGTTGTTCACGACCGTCTCGGCCGTGATCACGACCCGAGCGACGTCCTTCCGGCTGGGGACGTCGTACATCACGTTGAGCAGAACCTCTTCCAGGATCGCCCGCAGTCCGCGAGCACCTGTGCCGCGCATGAGGGCGAGGTCGGCGATCGCCTGCAGCGCGTCCTCGCTGAACTCCAGTTCGACGCCGTCGAGGTCGAACAGTCGTTGGTACTGACGGACCAGAGCGTTGCGCGGCTCGGTCAGCACCCGGACGAGCGCCTCGGCGTCCAGCGCCGTCACGGAGGTGAAGACCGGCAGCCGGCCGATGAACTCCGGAATCATCCCGAACTTCAGGAGGTCCTCGGGCATCACCTTGCCGAAGATGTCACCCGGGTTGGTCGACTCCGGCTCGGCGCCCACGCTGGCGGTGAAGCCGAGCGACTTACGGCCGGCCCGGTGCTCGATGATCTGATCCAGGCCGGCGAACGCACCGCCCACGATGAACAGCACGTTCGTGGTGTCGATCTGGATGAACTCCTGGTGCGGGTGCTTGCGACCGCCCTGCGGCGGCACCGAGGCCGTCGTGCCTTCCAGGATCTTCAGCAAAGCCTGCTGGACGCCCTCGCCCGACACGTCCCGGGTGATGGACGGGTTCTCGCTCTTGCGCGCGATCTTGTCGATCTCGTCGATGTAGATGATGCCGGTCTCGGCCTTCTTGACGTCGTAGTCAGCGGCCTGAATCAGCTTGAGCAGGATGTTCTCGACGTCCTCGCCGACGTATCCGGCCTCGGTCAGGGCCGTGGCGTCGGCGATGGCGAACGGCACGTTGAGCATCCGCGCCAGCGTCTGGGCGAGCAGGGTCTTGCCGGAACCGGTGGGCCCGAGCAGCAGGATGTTGGACTTGGCCAACTCGACGGCGTCGTCCCGCCCGCGCTCGGTCGCGCCGGCCTGCACGCGCTTGTAGTGGTTGTAGACGGCGACCGACAGCGCCTTCTTGGCGGCGTCTTGGCCGATCACGTACTGGTCGACGAACTCGAAGATCTCCCGAGGCTTGGGCAGCTCGTCCCACTGCAGGTCGGACGCCTCGTTGAGCTCCTCTTCGATGATCTCGTTACAGAGGTCGATGCACTCGTCGCAGATGTAGACGCCGGGACCGGCGATCAGCTTCTTGACCTGCTTCTGGCTCTTCCCGCAGAAGGAACACTTCAGCAGGTCACCGCCGTCGCCGATGCGAGCCACAGCCTCGGTCCCTTCCGCGCCGTCAGGCGCTTGGCCTGGTGTCGAGGTCGTGCCGTCCTGTCCGTACCTCTACCGTGCCCGCCCATCCCGCGATCGTCCACCGCAAGGACTGCGAGCCCTCCGTACGGCGGCCGCACGTGGCGACCGGTACAGCCGATCCCGGCCGCGCTCAGACGGTACCTCTCCCCCGCGAAAGAGTCCGGCTATTGCCGTGCCGTGTTGGCCGTTCAGCCAACGGCGTAGCGGTCAGGCGGGCACCGGACTCTTACGCGAGCTGATGACCGAGTCGACGATGCCGTACTCCTTGGCCGCCTCGGCGGTCAGGATCTTGTCCCGCTCGATGTCCGCCTCGACCTCCGCGGCAGTCCGACCGGTGTGCAGGGCGAGGATGTCCTGCATCTCGCTACGCATCCGCAGGATCTCGTTGGCCTGGATCTCGATGTCCGAGCCCTGTCCGCCGCCCTCGGTGTAGGGCTGGTGGATGAGAATCCGGGAGTGCGGCAGAGCGAAGCGCTTGCCCGGCGTCCCGGCAGCCAGCAGCACCGCTGCCGCCGACGCCGCCTGCCCGAGGCAGACGGTCTGGATCTGCGGCTTGACGAACTGCATGGTGTCGTAGATCGCGGTCATCGCGGTGTACGAGCCACCCGGCGAGTTGATGTAGATGGAGATCTCGCGATCCGGATCCATCGACTCCAGGCAGAGCAGCTGCGCCATGACGTCATCGGCCGAGGCGTCGTCGATCTGGACTCCGAGGAAGATGATCCGCTCCTCGAAGAGTTTGGTGTAGGGGTTGTGAATGCGTTCGCCGTTGGCGTGGCGCTCCCGGAACTCGGGCAGGACATAGCGCGCGGTCGGCGCGTCGTATCCGCCCGCAGCACGGTATGGCGCGTGGCCGCGGTGCCCGGACGTACGGAACGCAGCAGCGGCGACGGCGTCGAGGTCGTAGCTCACGGTGGGAAATCCCTTCTCGCGTCAGTCGTCGTCAGGCCGGGACGCCGTTGTTGATCACCTGGTCGATGATCCCGTAGTCCTTGGCCTCGGCCGCGGTGAACCAGCGGTCGCGATCGGAGTCTCGTTCGATCGTCTCCAGGCTCTGCCCAGAGTGCTCGGCGATCAGGGCGGCCATGCGCTTCTTGATGAAGATCATCTGCTCGGCCTGGATCTTGATGTCCGACGCGGTGCCGCCGATCCCTCCCAACGGCTGGTGCATCATGATCCGGGTGTTGGGGGTGGCGCTGCGCTTGTTCGCCGCGCCCGCACACAACAGAAACTGGCCCATCGACGCTGCCAAGCCCATCGCTACTGTCGCAACGTCATTCGGAATCAACTGCATCGCGTCGTAGATGGCCATCCCGGCCGTGACCGAGCCGCCCGGTGAGTTGATGTAGAGCGTGATGTCCTGACCCGGATCCTCGGCCGACAACACCTGCAGCTGCTTGACGATCCGGTTGGAGTTGTCGTCGCGCACCTCGCCCTCGAGCCAGATGATGCGCTCGCGGAGCAACCGCTCGTCGACCCAGTCGTTGAAGCCGAAACCGGCTCCGGACGGGCCGCGGAATTCCACCGCACCGTGCGACAGCGGGCCCGTGAGCGGGCCGACCAGGGATGGGGTCACGATGGCGCTCACGGTGGAGCCTCCCGTCCGGTTCGGTTCGTGGCTGACGACGGTGCGACACCTCGTCGGTGGATCACCGCCTGTCGGACACTAACGCGCAGAGGCGATAGCAGAGTCCCGGCACGGCAGGTGTTCGCCGTCGGCACAACCGATCCGGACTCGGGCGACCTCAGTGCTCGTGATCGTGACCGTCGTGGTCGTGACCGTCGTGATCGTCGTGGTCGTGGTCGTGGTCGTGGCCTGCCGCGGTCCCGGCGGTGGCCAGGTCGGCCTGCAGCGCTGCGAGGTCGACGGGATTGCCCGCGGTGTCGACGACAGTCGCCGCCTCCAGCACCACCGACAGCGCCTTGCCCCGGCGTACGTCGGACACGGCCATGGCGACCTGGCCCGCCTGCACCAGCGCCTGGGCGAAGGCATCGGGCGCCATGCCGTAACGCGGCGCCTGACCGACCAGCCACTGCGACAGCTCCGCCTCGCTCACGGCGAGGTCCTCCGCGTCGGCGATCTTGTCGAGCACGAACTGGCTCTTCAGGCTCCGGCGGGCGTTCGACTCGAACTCCGCGCGGTGTGCGTCGTCGCCGTGGCCGTCCTGGAAGTGCTCCTCCACCTCGGCGGTCAACGCGCTCTCCGGCAGCGGGATGTCGACCAAGTCCAGCAACGCGTCGTGCACCTTCTCGCGAGCCTGCGAACCCTGCTCCAGCCGCTTGACCCGCGACAGCCTCGCGGTGATGTCGGCCCGCAGCTCGTCGATGGTGTCGAACTCGCTGGCCAGCTGGGCGAACTCGTCGTCGGCCGCCGGCAGGTCGCGCTCGCGCACAGCCTTCACCGTCACGGTCACCTCGAGCGGCCGGTCGAGGTACTCCCCGGCGGTCGGGGTGAAGGTGAAGGTCCGCTCCTCGTCGGCAGCCGCACCCCGGACCGCGTCGTCGAGCCCCTCGAGCAGCTGACCGGATCCCACCTCGTACGACAGCGCGCTGCCCTGCAGATCCTCGACCGGCTCGCCGTCGTCGGTGCCCCGAAGATCCAGGAGCAGGACGTCCCCGTCGGCCGCGGGACGCTCCACGGTGCGGTACGACGCGAACCGCTCCCGCAACGCCGTCAGCTGCTGCTCGATGTCGGCTTCGGTGGGCTCGGCCGGCTCGACCTCGACACTGATCCCGGCGTACTCCGGCAGATCGAAGTCGGGCCGTACGTCGACCTCGGCGGTGAAGGTCAGGTGCTCGCCGTCGGCGAGTTCGGTGACGTCGACCTCGGGCCGGCCCACCGGGACCACGCCGGACTCCCGCACCGCATCCTCATACTTGTGCGGCAGCGCGTCGTTGACGGCCTCCTCCAGCACGGCGCCGCGGCCGAACCGCTGGTCGATGATCCGGGACGGGACCTTGCCCTTGCGGAAGCCGGGGACGTTCACCTGGGAGGCGATCTTCTTGTACGCCGCGTCCAGGTTGGCCGAGAGTTCGGCGAACGGGACCTCGACGGTCAGCTTGACCCGCGTGGGCGACAAGGTCTCGACGGCGCTCTTCACCTGAATGTCTCCTGAATCGGTGGCTGGGTGGCAGTGTGTCGGTCGGGGCGGGGAGACTCGAACTCCCGATCTCCTGCACCCAAAGCAGGCGCGCTAGCCACTACGCTACGCCCCGCGGTGGCTGCGGTAGTCTAGGGGACCACGCGGCGCCCTTCCGGCGGCTCGTCGGGGACGTATCCGCGGCGCTCAGCCGGACGACGTACCGCATCCGCGGGTGTAGCTCAATGGCAGAGCCCCAGCCTTCCAAGCTGGCCATGCCGGTTCGATCCCGGTCACCCGCTCCACAGCATCACCGCAGGTCAACGGCTTGGGAGTCGGTCTGCCTCCCCTGGCGGGACATGGCCAGCCGCCTGCGGTATTCCACGTTAGCCCCAGTGTCCGGGCTGGCGCTGACTTGGCGACGTGGGACGTGGGACGTGGGACGACAGCGTGACTACACGGTGGCGCCAACCGGCGTTATCCGCTGGGTTCCAGTTCGTCCAGATCTCGCATCCGCGCATCGCGGGTGGGGTCGGCAATGGCGCAGCAACTCGTGATCCGGACCCGGCCGGTGATCCCGCCGACGACGAGCAGGACCAGGAAGGCTGCGGCGGCTCCGCCGAGCAGATAGGCAATCAAGGGGTGCTCCGTTCACGGGGGCCCGTCGTTGGGGTGGTTGACGCCGGGTGCGGCGCGGGCAGGGGCAGCCGTTTGAGAAGGACCGCGTTGGTGGCGACCAGCAACGATGACCCGGACATGGTGAGTGCGGCGATCTCAGGTCGCAGGACCAGCCCGAAAGCGGGTTCGAAGATGCCGGCCGCGATGGGGAGCGCGACCGCGTTGTAGCCGACGGCCCAGCCGAGGTTCTGGCGCATCTTCCGACGGGTGCCCCGCCCGATCTGCAGCGCGATCGGGACGTCGAGCGGGTCCGAGCGCATGAGGACGACGTCGGCGGTCTCGATGGCCACGTCGGTGCCGGCCCCGATCGCGATGCCAAGGTCGGCTTGGGCGAGGGCCGGTGCATCGTTGACGCCGTCGCCGACCATCGCGACCTTCTTGCCCTGAGCCTGGAGTTCGGCGACCTTTGCGGCCTTGTCTCCGGGGAGGACTTCGGCGATGACGGTGTCGATGCCAAGGATCTCGCCGATCCGGTCGGCGGTGGCCCGATTGTCACCGGTGAGCATGACCACGGCGATTCCCGCGTCGTGCAGGGCCCTCACCGCAGCCTTCGCGGACTCACGCGGTGCGTCTGCAAGCGCGATAACGCCCACAGCAAGGCCGTCGACGGCGACCATGACCGCCGTACGGCCCTCAGCGGACATCGACTCTCGCGCCACGTTCATCGAGCCTAGGTCGACGGACTTGTCGTCCATCAGCTTGCGGGTCCCGACGAGCACGTGACGCTGGTCGACCGTCGCTGCGGCGCCGTGACCGGGCACGCTGCGGAAGTCACTGACAGGATGGCGCTTCGCGCCAACGGTTTCGGCGTGGCTCACGATCGCCCTCGCGAGGGGGTGCTCGCTGTCCCGCTCGACGGCCGCCGCCAGTGCGAGCATCTCCAGCTCGTCCATGCCTTCAGTGACGACGTCGGTGACCTGTGGCTGACCCTTGGTCAGGGTCCCGGTCTTGTCCATCACGACGGTGTCAATACCGGCGGAGGCTTCCAGGGCTGTCGCGTTCTTGAACAGGACACCGCGTTGGGCCCCCAGACCGGACCCGACCATGATCGCGGTCGGAGTGGCGAGACCGAGAGCGTCGGGGCAGGTGATGACCACCACGGTAATCGCGAACAGCATCGCTTCCTGGATCGAGGCACCCGCCGCGGTCCACGCCGCGAACGTCAGCGTTCCGCCGATCAGGGCGACCAGCACTAGCCAGAACGCTGCACGGTCGGCCAGTCGCTGGCCGGGAGCCTTGGAGTTCTGCGCTTCCTGGACCAGTGCGACGATCTGCGCCAAGGCGGTGTCCGCGCCGACCTTGGTTGCTCGCACTCGTAGCGTCCCGGTGGTGTTGACCGACGCACCGATGACCGCTGAGCCGGTCGTCTTGGTCACGGGCAGGCTCTCCCCGGTGACCATGGACTCATCCACCTCGGAGTCACCTGACTCCACGACCCCGTCGACCGGGATCTTCGAACCCGGACGGATCAGCAGCACGTCGCCGACGGTGACCTCAGCGGTGTCGATCTCCACCGGTTCACCGCCGCGCAGGACGACCGCCTTGGCGGGTGCGAGCTCGAGCAGGGTGCGGATGGCGTCGTTGGCTCCGCCGCGGGCGCGCATCTCGAACCAGTGGCCGAGAAGGACGAATGCGGTCAGCACGCTGGCGGCCTCGTAGAACACCTCCCCGCCGCCGGTGAGGGTGACGATGACGCTGTAGCCCCAGCCGGTTCCGATGGCCACCGCGACCAGCACCATCATGTCCAGGGTGCGGGCGCGCAGGGCGCGGAAGGCGCCGTCGAAGAAGATCCAGCCCGAGTAGAAGATCACCGGCAGGCTCAGTAGCAGCGAGAAGACGTCGTCGCGCAGCCCGAACGGCGCCGAGGCAGCGAATCCGAGGACGTCGCGGCCGATCGGGGACCACAGCAGAATCGGTATCGACAGCACGGCCGCGACCAGGAACCGCCGACGCATGTCGGCGACCATCGCGGCCATCGACGTCCCGCCGTGGTGGCCGCCGTGTCCCATCGCATCTTGCGCAGTCATCGCCATCGGCGCTGGGTGTCCTGTGTGGACGTCGTGCCCCGGATGTGCCTCATGTGCTGCATGCTGGGGTTCGGTCATCGGGTCGCACATGTGGGCGGGGACGGACTGGCCGGCGCAGTGGTAGCCGCAGTCACGTACCCAGGCAGCCAGCTCCACCACCGAGGTGATGGTCGGGTCGTAGGTGACGGTGGCGTTCTGGGCGACCGGGTTGACGTCGACCGCGATCACGCCGGGACGCCGCGACAGCACCGTCTCCGCGACCGCTTGCTGGGAGGCCCACTGCACCCCGGAAACCTCTAGGACGGCGGTCTGCCTCACGGTGCCCATCGCTCGTGCTTCCTTCTCGTTGCGGATGGAGGCGATATCAGTGCTCGGCAATCCCGGTGATGCGCGGGCTGAAGGTCATCCCGCCGTCGGTGGACTCCACGATCATGTCACCGGCGAGCACGACGATCCTGTCGGCATCGGCGGCGAGCGCTGTCGGTTGCCCCTGCACGTTGCCGGTCACGTGCCAGGTCGAGCCCCCGTCGGTCGAGGTGTGCACGACACCATCGGACATCACCCCGTACAACGCCTTCGGCGTCCATGCCAGCAGCGTCAACAGTGGGGCGCCGGTGATGGGCGCGAACGTGGCCCCGCCGTCGGTGCTCACCACCGGTCCTTGTTCTGTGGTGCCGACGACCTGATCCGGGTCGGCTGGGTCGAGGGCGAGGTCGAACAGCGGCGGGGTCCCCAGGTCGGTCCAGGTGCGGCCTGCGTCTGTCGAGCGCAGCAGCCGCCCGTCGTGGGCGGACAGCCCGAGGACGACGGCACGGGCGGCGCGTAGCCGGTGGAAGTCCACCTGCGCCTCCAGCGACACGCCGGCCCAGGTGGTGCCGCCGTCGGTGGACTGGCGCAGCCCCAGGTCGGCGGGCAGGTCTTGGCCTTCGCCGGGATGGCCGGAGGCGAGCATGTGCTGCTGGGACAGCGCGAAGCCCATCACGTCGAACGGTGGATTGCTCAGCAGCTGTGCGGGTTGGCCGGGGGACTGCTGCCACAGGCCTTCGTGGGTCCCTAGCAGCAGCCGTTCGCCGTCCACGGTGAGGTTGTGGATATGCCCCCACTCGGACCCGGCGGCCGCAGGCCCGGTCCCGGGGGAGGAGGCCTGACCGCCCTGGATGTCGGTTGCGGCGGGTGACGTCGTTGGTGCGGAGCCGCACCCGGACACGACGAACAAACTCGCCAAGACCATGACGGCCACAGCCACGCCGCGGCGGCCGCGGATGCTGATCCGGTTCATCGGGTGAGCAGCCGCTGCATGGTGTCGATCTCGGCCTGCTGGCCCTTCACGACGGCGTTGGCCAGGGCCGTGACCTGCGGGTCATCGGTCGTGGCGAGGACGTCTTCAGCCATGGCCACGGCACCCCGGTGGTGGGCGATCATCATCTGCAGCCACATGGCGTCGAAGTCGGCGCCACGTGCCTCGGCCAGCTTCACCATGTCCTCGTCGGACATCATCCCGGCCATGCCCACCCCGCCCATGTCCATCCCCGAGTGATCCATTCCGGGCATCCCGGAGTCGTCGGATCCAGGCATCGCCGGGGGTGCTCCCCAGTCCTGCAGCCACTGGGTCATGTGCTCGACCTCAGGGTCCTGGGCCGCCTTGATCTGGGTGGCGAGCTGCACGACCTCGGTGGATGAGCCGTACTCCAGCGCGAGATCGGCCATCTCTACGGCCTGCCGGTGGTGCGGGATCATCAGCTGGGCGAAGGCGACGTCACCCGCCGCGGCGCTCGTTGACGTGGTCGCGGAGGAGCTGGACCCTTCCGTCCCCGAGGTCGTGCTCGCGTCTGTGGCGGAGCCGCAGGCCGTCAGCGCGGCGGTGAGGGCGAGGCCGGTGGCGGCCAGGGCGAGGGGTCGTGCGCGCATCGCGTCGTTCTCCTTGCGGGGGTCGCCGGCGACCTGGTGTCCCCGGCGGTGTGGGTGGGTGGGATCGGGTCAGGTGACGTAGTCGAGGCGGGTCATCATCCCGGCCTCGGCGTGGTAGGCGTTGTGGCAGTGGACCATCCACTGTCCGGGGTTATCGGCGGCAAGGTCGACGTCGACGGCGCCCATCACGGGAACTAGCACGGTGTCCTTGCGCGGGCCGGCACCGCCGGCCGGGCCGAGCTGGAAGGTGTGCCCGTGCAAGTGAACCGGGTGCGGCATCATCGAGTGGTTGCGGATCCGCAGCCGGCCGGCCTGGCCGTGCTTGATGGTGAGCGGGACGGTGTCGTCGTAGGTGCGTCCGTTGATCGTCCAGACGTAGGGCCCCATCGAGCCTGACAGCAGCAGGTCCTGCACGGTGTCGGGGTCCCTTGCCGGCAGGGCGCTGCCGGGCGCGGCGCGCAACGCGTCGACGGTCAGCGGGTAGCCGTCGAGCTCGGTCGGCCGGTAGCCATCCTCAGGGGCAGGTCCGGCGCCGGTGCGGACCAGCGCGCGCGCCAGACCCGACTTGCCGACCGGCTCGGCCACCAGCGGGAACACCCCGTCGGTGAGGGTGATGATCGCGTCGTAGCGCTCGCCCATCCCGACGCGGACCGCGGAGGTGGTCACGGGCTGCACCGGGTAGCCGTCGGTGTGGGTGACGGTGAGGTCGTGCCCGCCCATGGCGACTGTGAAGATGGTGTCCGCGCCGGCGTTGATGATCCGCAGCCGGATCCGCTGCCGGGGCTTGGCGGTGAGCACGTCGGGGTCGTTGGGGGCCCGACCGTTGATCAAGTACAGCCGGTAGCTGACATCTCCGCCGTCCATCCCACCCATGCCCGTGCCGTTCATGCCACCCGTGCCCATGTGGCCCATTCCTGAGGATCCGCCGGCCTTGAGGTCGGCGTAGATCTGTTCGGGGCTGGGGCCGACGCCGTCGGTCCAGTCGTCCAGCACGACGACCCATTCCGCGTCATAGGCGCCGGGCTCGGTGGGGTCGTCGACGATGAACGGCGCGTACAGGCCGCGGTCGAGCTGCATCCCGTGGTGAGGGTGGAACCAGTGCGTGCCCGCGTCGGGGACGACGAAGTCGAACGCGAACTCACCACCGGGGGCGACCTCCGGAGTGGTCACCCCCGGGACGCCGTCCATGTCGTTGCGGATCGCCAGACCGTGCCAATGAACGCTGGTCGGCTCCGGCAGGTCATTGGTGAACGCCACCCGCACCCGGTCGCCTGCGCTGGCCCGGAACGCCACCCCAGGCAGGGCGTCGCCGTATCCCCAGGTCGTGACCGACCGACCACCGAGATCGACCTCCACCGGTCGGGCCCGCAGCGCGAACGAGCGGACCCGGCCCGTGGTCGCACGTGCGGACTCCGCCGCGGCCACCGCACCCGGTCCGACCGGGCTCGGCCCCGGACGCAGACCACAGGCCGACAGCCCCGCTGCTGCGCCGACGCCGAGCATCCCAGCCAGGAACTGGCGGCGGGACACATGCGGGACAGGCTGCACGGCCCCTCCTCAGCGTCTAGCGCCCGTCACGGCGGGCGCGTCTCTGGCGCCACCCCTACTGTCGACGACGCGCCCGGTGAGTTCGCCGGAACTTCGATGAAGGTTCGATGAAGCCGGTCCCATGACGGCAAGCCTTCATCGAACCTTCATCACCAGCCCCTGCCGATCGATACGGCTAGGCGCCACCCTGAAGAACAGCGACAGACGCAGGAGGCGCGCCATGATGGGTTGGTACGACAACGGCTGGGGTTGGGGTGCCGGCGTCGGGATGCTGATGATGATCCTGGTCTGGGGCGGGCTGATCTCCCTGGTTGTATGGGCGGTCGCCCGGCTGACCCGTGGGGAGTCGCGCCCACCAGCAGCCGAGTCCCCGCGGCAGATCCTGGACCGCCGGTTCGCCAGTGGCGAGATCGACGCCGAGCAGTATGCGGAGGCTCGACACATCCTGGACGGCCGCAGCGCGACGACCCCGACTCAGCACAGCTGACCCGGGCTACCGTCGTCCTCCAGGACGAGAACCAGCCGGAGGACGCACATGCCTGACCCGCTACGGGTGCTCGTCGTCGACGACGAGCAGGCGCTGGCCACTGTGATCGCCAGCTACCTGGAGCGCGAGGGCTTCGCCGTCGACCTCGCCCACGACGGGCCCACCGCCGTCGCCGCCGCACTGGAGCATCGGCCCGACCTCGTCGTCCTGGACGTGATGCTGCCAGGGCTCGACGGCATCGAGGTGTGCCGCCAGGTCCGTGGGTTCAGCGACGCCTACATCATCATGCTCACCGCCCGCGACGAGGAGGTCGACAAAGTCGTCGGCCTGTCGGTCGGTGCCGACGACTACCTGGTCAAACCGTTCTCGCCCCGCGAACTGATCGCACGCGTACGCGCCATGCTGCGACGTCCCCGTACCGTTGCCGGTGCCGCCGGCGGCGCCGAACCGAAACCCGAATCCGAGCCGCTCGCAGTTGGCAGCCTGCTGGTCGACACCGTCGCCCACCGGGCGAGCCTCGACGGAGCACCCATGGATCTGACCCGCACTGAGTTCGACCTGCTCGCCACGATGGCGACCCACCCCCGCGCGGCCTTCACCCGGCGCCAACTCATCGACGCCGTGTGGGGGCCGGAGTGGTACGGCGACGAGCACGTCGTCGACGTCCACATCGGACACCTGCGCCGCAAGCTCGCAGACAACGCCATCAATCCCACCTACATCCGCACCATCCGCGGTGTGGGCTACGGCATGGCCTCGCAGTGACGCGCCGACCCAGCAGTCTGGCCGCACGGCTGATGATTGCGCAGTTGCTCGTCATCGGAACCGGGGCGCTCACCCTGATCGTCGCCGCCGTTCTGGTTGCCCCCACCCTGTTCTCCGAGCACCTCACCCAAACGGGCGAGGACTCGCCCCAGGTAAGACAGCACGCCGAAGAGGCATTCGCGTCTTCGTTCGCGATCTCGCTGGGGTTGGCCATGGTCGCCGCGCTCACCACCGCTGGCCTGGTGTCCTTGTTCCTGGTCCGCCGCGTCGCCGACCCCGTCGTCGAGCTCGCCGACGCCGCCGACGCCGTGGCTGCCGGCAACTACGCCGTGGCCGTGCCGACCGGCGGCTTCGGCAGCGAGCTCTCTCGCCTTTCCGACGCGTTCGACCACATGGCAAACCGGCTCGCCGCTACCGATGCCACCCGCACCAGCATGCTCGCGGACCTCGCCCACGAGGTGCGGACCCCGCTGGCCACCCTCGAGGCCTACATCGACGGCATGGAAGACCACGTCGTCCCCCCCGATGCACCCTCCTATGCGGTGATGCGCGACCAGGTCGCGCGCCTCCGCCGACTCGCCGGTGACCTCAAAGAGGCTGCAGCGGCCGAGGAGCACGCCCTCGGGCTGGTCCTCACGCCGACGGACCCCGCCAGAATCGTCGCCGACGCGGTCGCTGCCGCACGACCTGGCTACCAGAACAAAGGCGTGGACCTCGAGCTCGAGCTGCCCGCCTCCTGCCCGCTCGTCGCCGCCGACGCCGAACGGATTCATCAGATCCTGGCCAATCTCCTCGACAACGCGCTCCGACACACTCCAGGAGGCGGCGTGGTGACCGTCTCGATCCACGACGGCCGGGACGAGGCCGTGACCATCGCGATCACCGACAACGGTGACGGAATCGAACCCGACCAACTCGACGACATCTTCAAGCGGTTCTACCGCGCCGACCCGGCTCGGGCCGTCCACAACGGCGGCGGTAGCGGACTCGGGCTCACCATCGCCCGCGCCATCGCTGAGGACCACCGAGGTTCCCTCACCGTCGCGAGTCGAGGAGCCGGTACCGGCAGCCGCTTCACACTCACCCTCCCGACATGCGAACCGACACGGCGACCGGGCAACTAGGGCGATGAATTCCGCGCTCGATGGGTCATAAACCTAGACCCAGGACCCGTCAGCGCTGATGGCCGCTCCGACCGCGTCGGCCAGGACCCGGTCGCGTTCAGCTCGGGCGTGCATGTAGACCTGGGCGGCATTGGGAGTGGAGTGCCCCATCCTGGCCATCAGCTCGGCCAGGGTCGCCCCGGACTCTGCGGCCAGCACCTGGGCGCAGTGCCGCAGATCATGGAACCGGATCGGGGGCAGACCCGCCGCCGCCGTCGCGCGCTGCAGCATCATGGTGAGGTTGCTGCGAGCCGGCACCGTCCCGCGTGAGGTCGCGAACACCAACGCCCCCGAGCTGTCCGACGCGAACCGGGCCAGATGCTCGACCAGCGCGTCACGAAGCGGGCCCGGCAGCGCCACGGTCCGCACCGACGCCGTCGACTTCGGGGTGTCCACATCCATGCTGCCGTCATCGTTGCGTCGCACCCGTCGGCGTACCCGCACCACCGGAGGGACGGCGTGCAGGTCCAGGTCCGCCCGGGTCAGCGCGAGCAGCTCGCCCTGACGCAGCCCCGACCACGCCGCCGCAAGAACCAGGGCCCGGTACCGGGGCGGCATCGCCGTCGCGACCTGTCGGACCTGCCCCGGACTGAGCAGCCGCTCGGCCAGGTCCCGCCGTTCGACGCTCGGCCGTGGCGTGCCGGCACCCGCGATCCGACACGGCTGCTCGCCGATCAACCCGTCGGCGTGCGCCGTGGCCATCGCCGCCCGCAGCAGCCGGTAGGCCTGCGCCTGGCGGGTCCGGCCATCCCGTACGCTCGCCGAGCTCGGTGCCCGACCGGCTAATGCGAGCCGGTCCCGCTCGGCAGCGCAGTCGGCGGCAAGGCGACGCCCGAGACTGAAGTGCCACGCTCGAACCGTGTCCGCCGTGAGGGCACCGAGCCGGACCTTGCCGAGGTCGGGCGCGATGCAGCCCCGCAGCAGACCCCGGTACAGGCCCTTGGTGGAGTCCTTCGCCGTCGGGTGCTGCTCGATCCAACGAGCGACATACTCGGCCACCGTGGACGCCGCACCCGCCGAGGTCCTCGGCGCCTTCCACACCCCGCGAACCAGGTCCGCGTGCTGCAGATCCAGCCACACCGCGGCGTCCGTGCGCGTGGTGAACGTCGTCGGCGCCGACACGTACCGACCGTCGGGGGCGACCATCCGGGCCCGGAACCGCCCCGAGGGCAGCTGCTCCACCGCTCCCCACACCCGACGCCTGCGACGCCCACCGTCCGCAGCCTCGGCCTGGTCCGTCGTGTTGGCCACCATCGTGCACACCTCCATGGACAGGGACCACGGCGAACCGCAATCCCACGAGTACTCCACAGAGGTGTGCACGATGGTCGCCAACATCGAGTACCCGCAGGTCAGCCCATGATCAATTGATCCGACACGCAACCTTCCAAGCTGGCCATGCCGGTTCGATCCCGGTCACCCGCTCCATGTCCGACCTGCGCAAACGCGCCGATCGATCTTGGTTACATGATCGTTTCTATCCCCCGCGCACGCTCAAATCCGTTACCCCGCGCGGCGAAGCTGGTCACGCGTGCCCAGCAGTACCGCGCCACGCTCACGCAGGACCTACAAACGTGACCGCGGGCTCCCGCCAATCATGAGGAATCGGTGCAACATCTCCGTCAGGTTGCCCCTGCGATGCATCGGTCTGGCAAGCCGACGAGTCGGGTGGCCCGACGAACTCGACCGCGAGAAGGTCACGAAGCCGCCCCGTCGATGACACCGTTCGACTGGAAGCCGGTTTCATCGAGGTGTTCCCGTTCGGTGCTCAGTGTGCGCCGATTGGGCTGACGTGGATGACCGCGGAGGTCAGCCGCGGCAGGCTCTCCTTCAAGTGCTCCTCGGCGTGGTGGGCGATGTCGTGCGCCTCGGACAGGCTTGCGTCCCCCGGGACGACGACCTCGGACTCCGCGCGAAGCGTGTGCCCGATCCAGCGCAGGTTCAGGGTGCGTACCTCGACGACCCCGTCGACGCTGCCGATCGCTTGCCGCGCGGTGGCCACCATCTGCGGGCTCACCGCGTCCATCAGCCTGGCACCGACCTGCCGCACCGCCGAGCGGAGCACCCCGAGGATGGCCAGGGTGAGGAGCAGACCGACAATCGGGTCCGCCCGCTGCCATCCCAACGCGACACCGGCGGCGCCGATTACGACCGCGAGGGAGGTGAAGCCGTCGGTGCGGGCGTGCAGCCCGTCGGCGACCAGCGCGGCGGAACCGATGCAGCGACCCACCCGGACCCGGTAGCGCGCCACGACCTCGTTGCCCACGAACCCGATCACCCCCGCGATGGCGACGGCCCACAGGTGGCTCACGTCCTGCGGGTGGATCAGGCGACGGATCGCCTCGAACCCGGCGATGATGCTCGAGAGCGCGATCATGGCGACAACGAACAGCCCGGCGAGGTCCTCGGCTCGGCCGTAGCCGTAGGTGTAGGTGTCGTTGGCGGAGCGCCGCGCGAGGGAGAACGCCACCAGGATCGGGATGGCCGTCGCCGCGTCGGCGACGTTGTGCAGCGTGTCACCCAGCAGCGCGATGGACCCGCTGAGCACCACCACGAACGCCTGCAGCGTCGCCGTCAACGCCAGGATGCCCAGGCTGATCCACAGCGCCCGCCGCCCGGCGGCATCCGCCTCCAGCGCCGAGTCGATCTGGTCCGCCGCGTCGTGCGAGTGACCACCGAGGAACTCCGACAGCCAATGCCGCGACCGCCCCCACAACGACGTCGCGTGCTCGTGATCATGGCCCCCGCCGTGGGGATGCCCATGGTCGTGGCCACTACCGCTTCCTCGCGTTGCCGTCGATCCGTGGCCTTGATCCTCGGCGCCGTGCTCGTGAGCGTGGTGAGCGTCACCGTGACCATGATCGTCATCGTGCCCGTGGCCGTGGCCGTGGTCGTCGTCATCGTGCTCGTGAGCCACCCCGACATCAGCGTGAACGTCAGGTCGCGCCTTCACTCCGGGCTCGTGCGCATCACGCTCCGTCGGAGGCTCGGGTTCATGCGCGGTGTTTGGGCTCTCGCCGGAGTGGTCGGTCATGACTGCACCTCCGCGGCGCGATGATGTGATGGAACGTCTTCGATGAGGTGCTCGACATGACCCAGGGTGTCCGTGACGAGGGCTCGCACGTGGTCGTTCTCGACGCGATAGAGCACGACCGTCCCTTGCCTTCGGGTGCTCACTAGTCGTGCCATTCGCATCTTGGCTAGGTGCTGTGAGACCCCCGGCATGGGTCGTTCCAAGGCTGCGGCCAGCTCCGACACCGAGCACTCGTCGTCGAGCAGCAGCTGCGCTATCTGGAGCCGCGTCGGATCCGCCAGCACCCGCAGCACTTCGACTGCGAGGGTGAGGACATCCTCCGACGCTACTTGCGTGCTTGCGCGCATACGCAAACAATAGCCGGGACGGCCCGCGCGTTTCCCTCCGGACGACTCGCTTCACACCGCTGCGCGCCAAACGCGGTCACGAGGGTCCAATTCCACGACAACCGGCCACCGCCCGCATCGCGTCGGCTTCACCGACTACCGGTATCCAGAAGTCGGGTTCCAGGAGCAGGTCAGCGTCGATTCCAGCGCTACCCTCAGGGCAAGGCTTAGCCCCGAGGGGCTTGCTTGCGCAGAGGCGATCCTTCGGGGCTTGCTGACCATTAAAGCCCCCACCCCAGGCGGAGTCAACCGAGTGAGCGACCGGCCCCTCTCGGGCGTCCCCGACGACGCAGTCGAGGCATGGCTCTCAGCGCCCCGCCTGGCGACGTACGTGGACGCGGCCGGCGACAGGGACCGCGGGCTGGCCCTGTATGAGTGGAACAGCTCGATGGCGACAGCGCTCATGCGGGACCTCGGCTACCTCGAGGTCGGGCTACGCAACGCCTACGACCGAGTCCTGCTCACAGCAGACAGCCCGGACTGGGCCGAGGATCCAGAGTCCACGATCTTCACCAGCGCCCGCGCACCAGACCGGTCAGCGAATCTCGACAAGCTGGAGGCCGAAGAGTCCGAGTTGCGCGACCTCCTTCAATCGGCGCGAGATCACGTCGGCGGGGCTGGACGCGGCAAGATCGTCGCGGAGCTGATGTTCGGCTTCTGGTCCAAGCTGACCTCGCGCCGACTCACCGCCTCCCTGTGGACGCCCTACCTCCACGCCGCCTTCCCAGCGGGTACGACCCGCCCGCAGGTTCACGGGACGGTGATCGCACTGAACAACCTGCGCAACCGCGTCGCCCACCACGAGCCACTGTTCACGCCGAATGTCCACCTAGCCCATCGCCTGGACCAGCTCGAGAACCTTCTGCAGGCGCTCAACCCGTCGATGGCAGAGTGGATCATCCACACCTCGCACTGCCGACCCCACCTGGCCCTCGCACCGGTTCGCATCAGCTAGTCGTACCGGCAACGCCCAGCGTTACAGAAGGTTCAGCATTCGAGCCGCGGGCCGACCTGCATGGCGCGGCCAAGCGCCTCGGCCAGCACTGCTCCTCGTTCTGCACGGGCGTGCATGTAAATCTGTGCCGCGTTCGGGGTGGCGTGCCCCATCCGCGCCATCAGCTCAGCGAGCGTCGCCCCGCTCTCAGCGGCCAGAACCTGCGCGCAGTGCCGAAGGTCGTGAAACCTGATGTCCTCTACCCGGCGACCTTCGTGGCCCGGTGCAGCATTTCCGTGAGGTTGCTTCGTGCGGGCACGGTCTGATGGGCCGTCGCGAACACGAGCGCGTCAGGATCATCGCCCACGTACTCATCGAGGTGGTCGGCCAGGACGTCCCGCAGCGGTGCAGGCAACACGACCGTCCGACAGGACGCAGCCGTCCTGGGCGTGTCGACGTCGACCCCGCCCCTGTCCGTGCGCCGGACCCGGCGGCGCACCCGCAACACCGGGGGCTCGCCTCCAGGTCCAAGTCCGCGCGCGTCAGGGCGAGCAGTTCGTCCTGACGCAGTCCCGACCATGCCGCCGCCAAAACCAGAACCCGGTAGCGAGGTGGCATGGCATTGGCGACGGCCTCGATCTGGGCTGGTGTCAGCAGCCGCTGCGCAAGATCCCGGCGTTCCACACTCGACCGGGGAGTACCACCGCCAGCCACCCGGCAAGGCTGCTCGGCGATCAGCCCGTTGAGCGACGATCGCGAGTGCCGGTAGAGCTCGGATCGCTGAGGCAGCGATTTGCCCGAACTGCTCCATTTATTCTAGGTTCGCTGTTAACCTTGAATAAGGAGGTTGGCTGTGGGATGTTACGAGGCGCGGTTGTGGGAGGGCGATCCGGCAGGCGCGACGCGTGCCGAGCGCCGACCGTGCCGCTACGAGTCCTACGTCCCTTCGCCCTTGATCGGTGCGACGTTCGATGTCCCTGCCTCGCTCGCGGCGGATCTGGTCGACGTCGAGCAGGCAGTGCGTCACCTGAACGACCAGCACCCGGGGCTCGCCAACCTCGAGCCGTTGGCGCGGTTCCTGCTGCGCGCCGAAGCGGTGGCCAGCTCCAACATCGAGGGCCTAGTGCTCAACGTCCGCCTGCTTGCACGCAGCGAGGCAGCCGAGCGCGAGGGTCTCCCGATCAACGACGAGACGGCCAAGGCGGTCCTGGGCAACATCCACGCACTCGACGAAGCACTCGCCCGTGCCGCAGACCCACGCCGACCCGTCACCATCGACGACCTCACCGCGATTCACAAAGCCCTGCTGATCAGCACGCGCGACCAGCGGTGGGCCGGAGTCGTGCGCACCGAGCAGAACTGGATCGGCGGCGCGAACCCCTGCGCCGCAGCCTTCGTTCCCCCACCCGAGCAGGACGTGCCCGAACTGCTGGACGACCTCGCGCGCTACCTCTCCGACGATGACCATCCCGCGCTCCTCCAAGCAGCGCTGGCCCACGCTCAGTTCGAGACGATCCACCCGTTCGCCGACGGCAACGGTCGCACCGGGCGAGCGCTGATCCAACTCGTGCTGCGACGGCGCGGTGTCGCAGCACGCGTGGTACCCCCGGTGTCACTGGTGCTCGCCACCGAGGCGGGCCGCTACGTCTCCGCCCTGGACGCGACCCGGGGCGAGGGCGACACCACGGCGGCGCAGCTCGCGTGGGTCGAACTGTTCCTCTCGGCGACAGGGCGCGCGTGCCGTGACGCCAGCCGCTTCGCCGACGATCTCGTCGCACTCGAGGCCGGCGCCCGAACCAGGCTCGGCGCGGTACGCCGCAACTCCGCCACCGACCTTCTGGTCACCGCCCTGCCCAGCCTGCCGGTGTTCTCCGTGACCACGGCCGCGGCCCACATCGGCCGCACCTTCCAGGCGACGAGCGACGCCGTCGCCCGACTCGTGGAGGCCGACGTCGTCCGCCAGGTGACACTCGGCCGACGCAACCGAGCCTTCGAGGCCATCGGGCTCTTCGAGGCGTTCACGGGCTTCGAGCGCGCACTCGCCAGCCCCGAAGCCGACACCACCGTTGCGCCCCCGGCGCGCCCCGTGCCCGCGCGACCCAAGAAGCCCTGAGGCGCGAGGGACGTCAGCGGACTCGAACACCCCCGCCGATGTCCGTGTCGTGCCCGATCCCGTGCCGATGCATGCGCCACGAGGCGATATCCGCGGACACCGGCCGACACCACTAGGCCTCTGACTTGGAGCGACGCGTTCTGACGGCAACGCATGGAGGGCTTCAGGGCCACTTCCAAGACGGCCATGCCGGCTCGATACCGGTCACCCGCTCCAAAGGTCGGCAGGTCGGGGGAACGGTCGACCTCCTCGGACGGCTTTCGCGACAAGCCCGTCGTTGTCCGGTTCGCCACGGCCGACTCTCGGAGGCGCACGTTGGAGTCCGGCCCACTCGGTCCAACGATCATTGGAGTCTCCGTCGGCTACTCCAACGAATCGGCGTCAACTGTTGGAAGTCCATCTCGCGGATCCAACTGCCCTCCACGCACCGACGTTCGGTCGGGCGACGCGCAGCGCGGATGACGTCCGGGCGGGTGATCGGTGGGCGTTCTGGTCCTTCGACCCCGCGCGACCTCGTCCTCGACGCCGAGACGCGAGGGCGACTTGAGCCGCTTCAGGTCTTCGGCGGCTTCCCGAACACGCGTCCGGCCCGGCGATACCGACTAGCCAGGTGCATAGAACAGGTGAGCACCGCCACCGGGAATCGGTCAGTCACTGGCTGCAGCGTCGTAGAGAAGGCGGCGTACGGCCAGGCGCGACAGCAGCAGAGCGACCACCAACGCGGTGACGGAGACGAAGTTCCCCAGGCTCACGGCGTCGCCGAAGACCAGATCCACCAGCTCGAGTACGACGATCTTGCTGCCCGCCGCCACAGTCCACAGCAGCGCTGCGGCTGCCCATCGTCCTGATCGCGTCGGTGCCGCCCGGAACCGGGTGAGAATTCTGCTCTTGAGGACGATCACGACCTCAAGAGCGACTTTGAGCAGCACGGCGGTCGGCAACGAGAGCGTGAAGGTCTCGCTGAGCACCGACGGAACGAACTGGATAGCAAGGTTCAGTACGACGACGTAGACGACGACGTCCACAACGTCCGCCGGACGTTGGCGGCTCCACGTCCTGGCCCGGTGCCCGTGATCATTGGAGCATTCTGGCCAACGACGGCGACGCGCCCGTCAACTCCGCGGGACGGTGCCGGAACCGAGTTCTGCTGAAACGTCGGCCTGAGGACGCGTCGCCGTGCCAGCCCTACGTCACAGCGCCAGGCGCCTCCTTGCCTCCGTCGGGCAGGATCAGTCCGTGGCCGGACTGCGCGGGGTCCCCTTGGCTGAGCGAACCCTGTCGTACGGCTTCGTGGGTGCCACGCAGATCGAGTCGAGCAGGTGGCAGCCACCAGCACACGTCGGGAGCTACGAACGATCGGTGGCGATCGGGAGTGGCGACGCCACCTGGTCGGCGGCATGCACCGACGTACTGAGCTGGAAGGTGAAGTCGCGCAGCGGGTTCCGCGTCGAGTCGACGGACGTCGGCCTCGATAGCGCCGAGGTCGGGGGCACCGGGTTCGACAGCGTCGAGTTTGGGGGCGCCGAGTTCGACGGCGCGGGTTTCGACAGTGGGGGCCAGGCACGCCAGGGCGATCGGCACTGGCTGACAGCGAGCGCCTGGCTGTGGCAGGTCCACGAGCCGATCGAGGTGGTGGCGGTCATCCGTACCGACGATCGGTGCGGCTTGGCCTACGGGACGCTGGACGGGCATCCGGTCTCCGGCGAGGAGGCCTTCATCGTGTCGAGGAACCGGGCTGGGACCGTGACCTTGACGATCCGTTCGCTGACCACGCCCGGAGGCGGTCGATGGCGGGCTGCCTGGCCGGCGGTACGACTGGCCCAGCACTACTACCGCAGGCGATATCTCCGATCCCTGACGCTGCACGACTGAGGCATGGATCGACAAGCCCGCCGTCGTCGTACGCGCCCGTCATGGTGTCGGCCTCGGCTGAACGGTTGAGGCCGCCGGGCGCGCCGCAGTCCACGATGAGGCCGCCGCAGTCCACGATGAGGCCGGTATCCGCCGTACCGGTCCAGGGGCACACAGATCAGGTGATGTGATGGTTGTCGCCGAATCCGCAGCAGGCGAGCCGCCGACGAGTTCACCGACGACGGCTACGCCGCCGGCGCCGGCGCCACGCCACGGGAGCCGGCGAGATCGGTTGCCGCACTATGGCTGGCTGGGCACGCTGGTCGGCTGGCTGTTCGCCGCGTCGTCCCTGACGCCGTCGCTGCTCCCCCGGTCTCCGCTGCTGCAAGGAGTTGTCACCGGTGTCGTGGCCGCCTTCGGCTACGGCGTCGGCGAAACCCTGCGCTGGCTGATCCGGCGTATCAGTCCCTGGCGGCCGACCCCGGCTGCCCGGCATCAGGCCTGGCGGATCCTCCTGATCGTGCTGGCCGTCGGCAGCGTCGTCATGCTGCTGCTGGGCCGGCGCTGGCAGGTCGAGCTTCACGAACTGATGGAGATGTCCCCGCCAGCCGGCTACGACCCTGTCCTGCTCGCCGTGGTCGCGGTGCTGGTCTTCGTGGGCCTGGTGGCGCTGGGCCGGGTCCTGCGGCGGTTGACCGGCTGGGTCATCCGGCACACGGTCGGACGGCTCCCGCTGTGGCTGGCCCGCACCGTCGCCGTCGCCGCGGTGATCCTGCTGGTCCTCGGCGTCGTCAGTGGTGTGATCCTCCGCGGCTTCATCGCGGTCTCCAACGCGGCGTTCAGCGTGAAGGACACCACGACCGACTCCGGCACGGTGCAACCGACGACGCCACTGCGGTCCGGAAGCAGCCAGTCCCTCATTGCCTGGGACACCTTGGGACGGCAGGGCCGCAACTTCGTCGCCGGCGGACCGAAACCCGCCCAGATCACCGGCGTCACCAGCCGGCCGGGGGCCGCCGAGCCCATCCGGGTGTACGTCGGATTGCAGTCGGCAGCAACGGTGTCCGAACGCGTCGACCTGGCCGTCGCGGACCTGCGTCGGGCCGGCGCATTCGAGCGGGCGACGCTGATCGTCGCCACGACGACGGGGACGGGATGGGTCGATCCGGCATCGGTCGACGCGGCCGAGTACGTGATGGGCGGCGATACGGCGACCGTCGCCATGCAGTACTCGTACCTGCCGAGTTGGATTTCCTTCCTCGTCGACAAGTCCAAGGCGCAGGAGGCCGGCGTCGCGCTCTTCGAGGGCGTCTACCGCGCCTGGTCTCAGTTGCCCGCCGATCACCGGCCCAAACTGTATGTGAGCGGGGAGAGTTTGGGTTCGTTCGGCGGCCAGGAGGCGTTCGGCACCCTCCAGGACCTCCGGACCCGGACATCGGGGGCCGTGCTGGCCGGCACACCCAACTTCACCGAGTTGTGGAAGTCGCTCGTCGACGGCCGCGACGCCGGCTCCCCGGAGATACTGCCGGTGTACCAGCAAGGCCGCGGCGTACGGTGGGCCGCCAGCCCGGACGATCTCGCCGCGCCGCCGACACCGTGGGACAGCCCCCGGATCGCCTACCTGCAACACGCCTCAGACCCGATCGTGTGGTGGTCCGGCGATCTGCTGCTCCACCAACCTGACTGGCTACGCGAAGCTCCGGGCTCCGACGTCCTCCCGGCGATGCGATGGCTGCCCTGGGTCACCTTCTGGCAGGTGACCGCCGACATGGTCCACTCCACCGGGGTACCGGACGGTCACGGGCACGTCTACCAGAAGGAGTACGTCGACGCGTGGGTGGCGGTCCTGCAGCCGGCGAACTGGACACCCGCGCAGACCGCGCAGGTCAGGTCGGCGATCGGCTCGGACTGACTGGCCGGCATCGAGTCCCGGCAGGTCGCGAACGCCGCAGCGCCCGCGACGGACGCCACCGTGTGGTCAACCGAGGGCGATGCCCTCGACACCATTCGACGGACGGGGATCGGGTAGTCGCCGCATCCGGAACGACACGAACAAACCACCGACACTGGCCAGGATCGGGACGAGCAACGCAACCTGCAGGGCTCGGTGTCGCGCGTCGGTATTGATCCGGATCACTTCGGCCTGGACGTCCGCGGGCTGACCGGACAGCTGGGCGGCCAGCGCAGTGTTGCTCATGATCTCCGCGTCCTCGTTCAGCGCCGTCGCGACCTGTTGCTGTTGCGCGGGATCCAGTACGGCGCTGTCGGCGGCCAGGCGCGTGAAACTGAACGACAGGGTGGCCAGCATGATCGCGCCGGCGAACGCCAGGCCGAACGAGAGCCCGAAGGACCCGGCCGCGGAGTTCACCCCGGCGGCTTCGCTGACGCGCTCCTCGGTGATCGGCGACAGCGTGTAGTTGTTCAGCTGTGACACCAACAAGCCGAGCCCGCAGCCGGCGACGACCAGCGGGATCGCCAGATACCAGCCACTGCTGGCGCGCGGCACGATCGGCAGCAGCACGACCAGCCCGACCAGGAGCAGGACGAAACCGGCCTGGATGACCACCGCTGGACGCCGTTTGCCGGCCCGCCGCCCGGCCACGAGTGCTGCGCCGAACATGCTCAGCGACAACGGGGCAAGGGATAGTCCCGCTTGCATGGCGTTGTATTCCAGCACCATCTGCAGGTAGATCGGCAACGCGATCATCGTGCCGCCGAGAGCGATCTGCTGCAGCGTCTGCCCGCTGATCCCGAAGCGGAACAGGTGGGACCGGAACAGATCCGGATCCAGCAGCGTCGGCCGGCCGCGCCGTTTGCGATGCACCAGCCAGGCGACGAGGCATCCCATCGCCGCCGCACCGAGCACCAGGAGGGCAAGGACGAATTCGCCGCCTTCCTGCCAGACCAGGATGCCCAACACCAGGCCGCCCATGCCGACGACCGACAGCACGGCTCCCAGCGGGTCCACCTGCCGCGGTCCGGTGTAGGGGACCTCGCGGACCAGCCCGATCCCGGAGAGGACCACGACGATCACGACGACCTCGAGGCCGAACGCCACTCGCCACGACAGGTACGTCGTGATAAAGCCACCCAGCAGCGGGCCCACCGCGGCCGCGATCGCGGCCGCGGCACCCACCAAGGCGTACACCCGCTTCTGCGCGACACCGGAGAAGTTGCCGTGGATCAGCGACTGCATCGCCGGCAGCAGCAAGGAGGCGCCCAAGCCGCCGACAACGGCCCAGAAGATCACGATCGCGGTGATGCTCTGAGCGACAGTCATGGCCAATGCGCCGACGGCGTAGCCCAGCAGACCCAGAACGTAGGCACGTTTCCGGCCGATCAGGTCGCCGACCTTGCTGCCGATCAGGATGAACGCCGCTGACACCAGCGCTTCCAAGGCGATCGCCGACTGGACGGAGCTCACGGTGGTGTCCAGGTCGCGAACCACGGCGGAGATGGACACGTTCATCAGCGAGGTGTCCACCACCAGCACGAACATCGCCATGGCCAGCAGCAAGGCCAGCCGGAAGTTCAACGGCGTTTCGCCGGCAGCTGACGGCGCCTGATCATCCACCCGCCGCCTCCGCGCTGTGCCCTGTCTCCATCACCACGACGCGTGCCGACTTACCACGACCAGCGCCGGCGACACGGATACGCCGTGCTAGCCGTTGAGCGTCTTGGCCTTTGCCGCCTGGAACTCCGCGTCGGTGATGACACCGGAGTTCTTCAGGTCGGCCAGCCGGGCGAGTTCGGCAGCGGTACTCGTCCCGCTCCCGGTCACGCTCTGGATGTACTCCCGTTGTGCGGTGTCCTGGGCCTTGGCGGCCTGCACGGCGTGCTCCTGCATCTTGTGCCCTCGGGCGATGAGGTAGACGAAAACCCCCAGGTAGGGCAGGACGATGACGAAGATGCACCAGATGGCCTTCGCCCAGCCACCCAGATCCTCGCTGCGGAAGATGTCGCTGAACACCACGATCAGCAACCAGATCCAGATGAAGAAGAGGAAGAACCACACCATCGACCAAAAGACCTGTCCGGTGCCGAACTCAGCAATCAAACCCGCCATGTGGTCCTCCCGAACGCAGGTATCCAACGGATACGCCGATGCGACGAGCCGGTCACCGCAGCGACCAGGCGATGCAGCCTAGCCGCAATCGCCGGTCATCGGGGAGCATGATCGACAAGAATCTCGTCGGCTCCTGACGGCGACGCCGGCCGGCCGCCGGGCCACACTCACTGGACCTCCCCGGCTGCCCGCTGCTGCAGCTCGCGGGCCTCACGCTGGCGCCGGTGGCTGCTGCTCTCGTACCGGGCGGCTCGTTCCTCGACCTCCTGCGGGCTGCCGGCCCGGAACTCCAGAGCGTCGCCGACCGACAGCGCGCCTTCCTGGGCGACGTCGGCGTAGACGCCGAGGCAGGCGCCCCGGCCGAAGCCGGGAATGTCCTGGGTGTTGTGCCGGGCCAACGTGCGCAGCGTGGTGCGGTCGAGCGGCACGTCCGGCGCGTGCTCGAGCGTGGACATCACGCAGCGGGGGGTCACCATGACCACCTCCGCTCGCAACCCGCCCGGAGCCTGCAGCGACCCGCCCACCCAGGCCTCCTCGCTGGCGCCGGCAGCTGGAGTCTCGACGACGAACGAGGGACGGTAGCGCCGGGCATCGAAGTTCGCCCCCGGCGCCAACTCCTGGAAATGGCGGACGCTGGACATCGAGACGATGTGCAGCGGCGTCAGATCGACGAAACGGCTCGAGCGGCGGGTCAGCACGACTGTGCTGACGTAGTCGCCGTCGGAGTTCTGCACGGCGTTCGCGTACGGGCCGCTCTTCTCCACGCCGGACGTCTCGTCCCAGGTGAACTCGGCGGTGAGCTTCTCCGGGACGGTGTCGATGAGCTGCACCCGCCGTCCGAGGAAGCCGGACATCAGGTCGTCCAGGTCGTCCCCCTGCCTGCCGACCCTGCCGTCCGGGAACCGCACATGGACCGGCGGCAAGGGTGCGCCGGGCACCGGCTCGTCCGGGTAGTACGCGGTGCACAGCAGCATGCGGCCGTACTTGCGGGGGTTCTTGGCATTGCAGGGGCTGCCGGACTCGACATCCACGAAGGCGAACAATCGATCGCCGCAGAGACCCGTGGCCTCGACATGAACACGGTCGATGGCCGTGCCACCGACAGACTTTACGGGGTACCGGTACAACGACGTGACGACGGCAGCAGCCATGACGTTCTCCATGACGAGACGACAGGACGATCGAACGCGCGACGAACAGCACCTGCAGCGTCGATCGGTCGTACGCCGGTCAGCAGGCCGGCCTTCCTCGACGGGCGGGTCGAGCAGCGCGAAGTCGAGGGAACACCGGCACTGTAGTGAGCAGAGCCGGGCCGGCGCAAACAGCGACGGGCGGGTCGGAACCGTCCGGAGAAGATCACCGCCATCAGGGGCGGCAGTCGTCGAGGTGCCGGTCATCGATTCGTGGCGTACTTTCGGCCGAAACCAACCGGTCAGTCCGAGAGGGCAACGATGGTCCCAGCACGAGGCCGATGAGACTGCGGCGATCGTCGCCGGCCGAGCCGGGCTGGCGCCGTCGGCGACGGGGCCGCGGGTTCGAGTACCTCGACGCCCACGGCAGTCGTATCGCAGACCCCGCAAGCCTCCAGCGCATCGCCGACCTGGTGATCCCGCCGGCCTGGACCGACGTCTGGATCAGCCCGGCCGTCAACGGGCACATCCAAGCTGTCGGTACCGACGCCGCCGGTCGGCGTCAGTACCTCTACCACGCGCAGTGGCGGACCCAGCGTGACGCGGCCAAGCATGACCGGGTGCTCGACCTGGCTGCCCGGCTACCGAGGGCGCGGGTCCACACCGCCAATGCATTGAAGGGCGACGACGTCACCAAGTCGAGAGCCCTCGCTGCGGCCTTTCGCATGCTTGACCTGGGATCGTTCCGGATCGGGTCGGAGTCCTACGCGGATCAGCACGACACCTACGGCCTGGCCACGATCCGGCGCGAACACGTCGTCGTCCGCGGCCACAGCATCACGTTCCACTACGTGGCCAAGGGCGCCAAGGACCGCGAACAACGAGTCGTCGACTCGGCACTGGCCAAGGTTCTCGCCGAGTTGATCCACCGCGACGACGACGACCCGGAGTTGCTGGCCTGGAACGACGGCAACGCCTGGCACGACATCCACAGTGCCGATGTCAACCAGCACGTCCACGAAATGATGCGCGGCGACTTCACCGCCAAGGACTTCCGGACCTGGAACGCGACGGTGCTCATGGCGCAGCTGCTCGCCTTCGAGGGCAGTGTCACCGGCACGACCGCGCGCAAGCGAGCGGTCGTGGCCGCGTACCGCGGGGTGGCCGACTACCTCGGGAACACCGTCACGGTCGCGCGGAGCTCCTACGTCGATCCCCGGGTGGTGGAACTCTTCGACGACGGCGTCGTCCTCCCGCGGCAGTCCCTGCCGCGGGCCCGGCGCAACCTTCCGGTGCACGGCAAGGTCGAGCGGGCGGTGCTGCGCATGCTCCGATCGCCGCAGCGGTCATCGTGAGCCGGTCGCGAGCTGCCGGCCGATCTCCTGCCGGCTATCCCTTCGGCTTGCTACCGCGGCCCTTGCCACTGGCCTTCTTGCCCTTCGACGAATCCTTCGGCCGGCCCAGTTCGCGCCAGGACCGTTCCGAGACGTCCACGCCGTACTTCTTCGCGGCCCGCTTGATCCGGCGCCAGGCCGCGTCCCGCTGCCGGTCGCTGACGTCGGTGACCTGGTTGAACCGGGAGATCGCATTCCGGACGTGCTTGGCGTCGTAGATCGGCTCCTTGCGTTGCCTGGGAAACGCGAACTGCTTCGCACGCAACTTGTTGCGCACCTGAGCTCGCAACCCGCCGCCACGACTCTTGCCCGAACCTTTCTTGTCCGAACTCTTCTTGTCTGCGGCCTTGGCCACCGCTGCACCTCCTGTCAGTCCGAACCCGGCTGCGCCGAGGACGCGGCAGCGTGCGCTGCGAGTCGGCGCAGCTCCGGGATCACTTCGTCGCGGTACATCGCGAAGAACTCGTCCTGATACGGCCCGATGTTGTTCAGGTACAACTCGTCGTAGCCCGACTGCACGAACGGCGTCAGAACCTCGACGTGACGCCCGGCGTCGGGACCGCACGCCTTCATCGCGCGCACCGCGTCCTCGGTCACCAACTCGCTGACCTGCTCGAAATGCGTTGGCAACGGGAGCTCCTGGGAGGCCTGGCCGGGGACCAGTTCGTTGCGCCACCGGCCATGAGCGAGGGAGACCGCTTCGGCCTCGGTGGGTGCCCAACACACCTTCGTGCTCAGCTGCGCGGGCTTGGTACCGCCGCCAGCGCGTCGGAAGGCGCCGACGAGGTCGAGGTCGGGTTTGGTCGAGACGAAACCGTCGCCGATACGCCCGGCCAGCGTTGCCGACTCGGGCCCGAAGCCGGACACGTAGACCGGCACCGGGGTGTCCGGCAACGAGTAGAGGCGCGCGTTGTCCACTCGGAAGTAGCGGCCACGGTAGGTGGTCATGCCGCCGTCCCACAGCTCGCGCATCAGCCCGACGGCCTCCTCGAGCATGTCCAATCGCTGCGACACCGGCGGCCACGGTTCGCCCAGGATGTGCTCGTTGAGGGCTTCGCCAGAGCCGATGCCGAACCGGAATCCCCCGGGCACCAACAGCGCCGCCGTCGCCGCCGCCTGCGCCAGGATCGCCGGGTGGACTCTGCCGATCGGGCAGGTCACGGCCGTCGTGATCGGCAACTGAACGCGCATGGCGAGCGCCCCGACGACCGACCAGACGAACGAACTCTGCCCCTGACTGTCCAGCCAGGGATGGAAGTGATCGGAGATGCACAGCGCGTCCAGTCCGGCACGTTCGGCGCCGAGCGCCTGGGAAATCAACTGGTGCGGCTCGAACTCCTCACTGGACAGGAAGTACCCGAATTTCACGATAACCTCCGAACCAGGGCGACGCGGTTGCGGACGAGTGCAGGGCCGTACGCCTTCGTGGCATCAGCCGATCTGAGCCGTCGTCGGAGCCGATCCCGACCTGCTCAGTTGCCGATCCACACCATCCCTACCCCGTCACCGACGCCCGCGCCACCGGGAGGCGCAGGCGTTCCACCCTGCCCGCGCGCGGTCGGTTGCGGATGCGGCGGTACGCCGACCGGGTCAGACTCGACCATGCCGCGGGTTGCCGACCCACCAGGAGGACACCGTGCACGCACCTGATCGTGGGTTCCGCCCGTGACCCCTTCCGACGGCGGCGACACCCCCCTGCGTGCGCTGGCGCTCGTCTGCACGCTGAAGCAATCGCCGGCCGCGTCGAGCACCGAACTGCTGGCCACTCAGGTCCTTGCGGAATTCGACAAACTGGACGTGCAGACCGAGGTGGTCCGGGTGGTGGATCACGACGTCAAGCCCGCCGTCGCGATCGACATGGGCGGCGGCGACGCGTGGCCCGAGCTTCGGGCCCAGCTGTTGCGGGCCGACATTCTCGTCCTGGCGACGCCGACATGGCTCGGACAGCAATCCAGCGTGTGCCAGCGAGTCCTCGAACGCCTTGACGCCGAACTGTCCGAGACCGACGACGAGGGCAGGCTCCTCACGTACGGCAAGGTCGCCGTGGCGGTGGTCGTGGGCAATGAAGACGGCGCCCACCACGTGAGCGCGGTCCTCTTCCAAGCGCTGAACGACGTCGGCTTCTCGCTAGCGGCGCAGGCCGTGACCTACTGGCACGACGACGTCAAGGGCGAGTACCGGGACTATCAGGACCTTCCCGCCAGTCCAGCGGGGGTCCTGCAGACCAACCGGACGACCGCGACCAACGCCGCCCACCTCGCCCGGCTGCTGCGAGCCGAGTCGTACCCGCCCCAGTCCCGCTGATACGTCCGGTCGACGCGTCGTGGCGGCCGCGACGACCGGTGGACGAGGGGGACCAATCCCCGGTTCGGCGACGGCCGTGACGACGTGGCGCATCTGATGGGCGGCGTTCGACTGCGGCTGAACGCGCTGGGAGTCATTCTTGCCGAAGACCGTCCAACGCCAGCTTCGCGGCCCGCAGGCCACTCGTACAAGCCAGATTGAGTCCGCTGCAGTACTTCTCGTGGAAGGCGCCGCCGAGATCGGCGCCGGTCGCCAACAGGCCCGGCACGGGCTCGCCGTCGCTTCGCACGACCTGCATCCGCTCGTTCACCTGCAGCCCACCCCAGGTGTTGGTGATCGCCGGCTGGATCTCGATGGCGAAGAACGGCCCGCGGTCGATGGCATCCCGATTGCGGCTGCGGGGCGGGTCCAGCTCGGTCCCGGACTGCAGCTGGGAGTTGAAGGCGGCCACCGCGGCGGCCACGCCGTGGTACCCCCAGGGGCGAACCAACTCGTCCAGCTCCTCGACGGTCGGCGCCTCGATCGCGTGCCCGCCCGCCTTCGCTGCCTCGGTGATCCGGTCCAGCCGCTCGTAGCCCAGGGTGCGCTCCGGCGCACCGCCCGCCATGTCGGCCTCTCGCACCCGCTGGTCGCCAACGAGCAGGGCGCGGCCGTCGTCGTTGGCCAGCACCGCCTGCGAGTTGCGGTAGTAACCCAACGACTCGTCCACGATGCGGTGCCCGGACTTGTCGAGGATCACGCTGTGAGTCGACAGGTAGTGCTGCGCCAACCGGACGTAGTCGGCTTTGACGAACTCGTGGTCCAGCGGCCACGGCACGGTGTGTCCGTAGAAGCGATTCATCAGTGGCGTCGTCGTCCCGCCGACCGACAGCGCCAGCCGCAGCCCCGCACCGTCGCTGACCTGATTTCCCCGCACCAACATGGTCTTGGCGTTGCCGCCCAGGTACCGCGCACGAAGTTCGGGGTTGTTGTGGAAGCCGCCGGTGGCCAGCAGCGTCCACCGCGCGCGGACGTCGCTGACGCCGTCCCGGTCGCGCAACCGGGCCCCGACCACCCGGCCGTCGGCCACCAGGAGTTCCTCGACGTCGGTCAGCGGGACGACGTGGCCGCCGGCACTTTCCACGATGGCGCGGCAGCGGGGGATGTAGGCGCCGATGTCGAAACCCCGCAGCGCCGACGGGTACCCCATGACCGCGGGAATGGAGGTGTCCACGTCGGTGACGGCCACACCCGTCGACGCGATCCACTCGATGGCGCCGTCGTAGTCCTCCGACAACATCGTGGCGAACTTCGGATCGCCGCTGGGGTTGATCGCCATCAGGTCGGCGGCGCTCTGCGGCCGCAGCAGGCCGCCGCCGCTGAGCAGCGCCGAACCGCCGATCTCGGCAGCCTTCTCGACGACCAGCACGGACGCCCCGTGCCCGGCGGCGTACGCCGCAGCGGTCATCCCGGCCATCCCGGCGCCGACGACGAGCAGGTCGACGTCGAACCCATCCGCAGTCATCGGCACTCCCCGCCACACACCCGGTAGGACGATTTCGGACGATCGGACAGTATCGGGTCCGGTCACCCGAGGGAATGGCCGATCAACGCCCGGCGGCGGTCGACGGCTCGCATCGCACGACTGCCGATGATCCCGGCGGCAACCGCAGCGTGCTCCCGGTCGCCGCGGCGTCCCCCCACGCCAGAACCACCTCGAGAATCGGCCGGCCCAGGTCGACGATCGTCTCGGCCTCGCCGAGCACGACCACCGTCGACCACTCCGCCCGATGCACCGCGAACCACGAGGGCGCCAGGGCAGCTGCTGCCCAACGACAGGTCAGACCCGCCGCCGTGGCCGCCCCATCAGCGACGCCGGCGCCGAAACCCGGCTGCTGTGAACGCAGCGCGATCAGGTCGGCGTACCACCGCAGCAGATCGTCGTCGCGGTCCGTTGCGTCGGCAGCCCACGACAGCTGCGAGCGTTCGAAGGTACGCCGGTCCTGCGGGTCGGGGACGTCGTCGCCGTGCCAGCCATGCGCGGCGAACTCCGCTCGGCGCCCTTCGGTGACTGCCCGCCCCAGGTCGGCGTCGCCGAACGAACTGAAGAACTGCCAGGGTGTCCGCGCACCCCACTCCTCACCCATGAACAGCATCGGGGTGTAGGGCAACGACAACAGCAGTGCCGCTCCGGCAGCGAGCCGGTCGCGCCCGCACAGCGCACCCAACCGTTCCCCCTGCGCCCGGTTGCCCACCTGGTCGTGGGTCTGCAGTGACACGACGAAGCGCCACGGGTCGGTCATCGCCCAGTCGACGCGGCGGCCGTGACTTCTCCCCCGGAACGACGACCATCCGCCGTCGTGACGGAAGCCGTGCTCGAACGCGTACGCCACCGCCTCCGCCGAACCGAAGTCGGCGTAGTACCCGCTGGTCTCGCCGGTCAACAGCCAGTGCAGCGCGTGGTGGATGTCGTCGTCCCACTGCGCGGTCATGCCCAATCCGCCGTGACGGGTCGGAGTGACGGTTCGCGGGTCGTTGCGGTCGCTCTCGGCGACCAGGGTCAGCGGCCGGCCGACCTCGCGCGCGAGATCCTCGACCGCCTCGGACAGCTCCGCGAGGAAATGCACCGCACGGTCGTCCCTCAGTTCGTGGACCGCGTCCAGCCGCAGGCCGTCCAAGTGGAACTCCCGCAACCACTGCAACGCGCTGTCGATCAGGATCCGCCGTACGTCGTCGGATCCCGGACCGTCGAGGTTGACCGCACCGCCCCACGGCGTGTGGTGCCGGTCGGTCACGAACGGCCCGAACTGCTCCCACGTGTTGCCGCTGGGACCGAGGTGGTTGTGCACCACGTCCAGCAGCACGGCCAGGCCGGCCTGGTGAGCCTGATCGACGAAGCGGCACAACGCATCCGGGCCACCGTAGGAGGCCTGGACCGCATCGAGACACACCCCGTCGTATCCCCAACCCCGGTCGCCGTCGAAGGCAGCCAGCGGCATGAGTTCCACGTGGCTGATGCCCAGGTCCACCAGCTGCGGCAACCGCGTCGCGGCGCCGTCGAGGGTGCCTGCCGGGGTGAAGGTGCCGACGTGCAGTTCGTACACGACGCCGCCCTGCAGCGGCCGACCGCGCCAGCCGGCGTCGTTCCACCGGTACGACGCGGCATCCCACCAGCAGCCGGCGGCCAGTCCGTCGGGGAACCAGCGTCCCAGCGGATCGGGGCGCACCAGGTCGCCGTCGACCAGCAGGTCGTAGCGCTCACCGTGATCCGGTGCGGCACAACTGAACCAGCCCGGCGCTGCCGGATCGGGCAGCAGATCGATCTCGCGCCGGTCGCTGACCAGCCGCAGCGAGGTGGCCCTCGGCGCCCAACGGCGCAGCAACGGCGTCACCGTCCTCCCTCCGGCACCGTGCCTCCTTCGGGCACTGTGTTTCCTTCGGGCACTGTGCGTCTTTCCGGCCTCATGCGCCGTCCTGCCGGACCAGCAGGGCGACCGGCCACGCGTGGAGAAGGTCCGCGACCTCGACCGGTTCGCCGCCCACCACGTACTCGGTTTCGGTGAGTCCGTCGTACCAGCGGCCCCGCGGCAGCGCGATCCGTGTGTCGCGCCACCCACCGCCGGCCGCGAGGCCCAGCGCCCAGCGGGTCACCAGGCCGACCACCCGGTCGCCCCGCGCCACCGCCACCAGATGATCAGCAGCCGCGCCGGTGGCGAACAGGCCCTGGTACGCCGCGTCCGGTCCGAGCAGCTCCGGCTCGTCACGGCGCAGCCGCAGGCCCAACGTCGTCAGCCGCGCCTTGGCCGCATCCAGATCTGCGGCGGGATCCGGCACGGCCGCCAAGCCGCGTTCGACCGCGGCGGCCAGGTCCCGCGGATCCGGCCGGTGCCGGTTGTCCGGATCGACCAGCCGGAGCGACACGATCTCGCAGCCCTGGTAGATGTCCACGACGCCCGGCAGGACCAACGCCAGCAGCCGCTGTCCGAGCACATTGGGGACGAAACCGGGATGCAGCCGTGCCACGACCTGTCCGATGCTGCCGACGAGCTGCTGGTCGGCGAACAACGCCGTGACGAAGTCCGCGATCGCCTGCTCGGCTTCGCTCACCGGCGCCACCCACGACGTCACCAGTTTCGCCTCGCGGGCAGCCTTGAGCAGGTACTCCCGCAACCGGGTCTCGTCGATCGGCCAGGCACCGACCACCGTCTGCCAGGCCAGCCAATCCAACCGCTCGTCGCCGATCAGGCCCTCCGGAGCGCGCGCCGCAATCGTGCCGACGATGTCCCGCCAGGCCCGTACCGTCGTCGTCCACTCCCCCGGAATCTCCGACAGCACAGCGATTCTGGCGCGCACGTCCTCGCTGCGCTTGGCGTCGTGTGTCGAAGTCGCGGTGAGTGCCAAGGGCCAGTCCCGGTGGCGGCGCGCTGCCCACCGGTGCAACTGCGGCGCTGTCAGCCCGAAGACGTCCGGCTCGCTGCCCACGTCATTGAGGCAGCACAACGGAAACCATCGGTACGTCGCGGTGTCCTCCACGCCCTTGGCCACGGCCGGGCCGGTCGTCTGCTGGAACCGGCGGCAGAACTCGTCCTTGCGCCGGTCGCTGCCGCGGCGCGCCAACGCCAGGTCGACCAGCAAGGCGATCTCGGAGGCGCGGTCGGGCCGGGCGGCCACGGCGACGGTCGCGGCGTGCTCAAGCACCGCCGCGGCGGCGGCCGGTGCGGGAGTACCGGGCGTGACGTACACGCGGTAGACCGGGACCGCGGTCAGCAGTTCGACCACCGCCTCGGTCAGCCCGCGGCGGGTGTGGTCCCGAAGCCGTAGTTCGTGCTGGCAGATCTCGAAGGCCAGACCGGCCAACCGGTCGACCTCGGCGACCAGCGGGCCGCCGAGCACGTCGCGACGGGACTGCTCGGCCACTGCGGGCCAGTCGTCGGTCACCCCGGCGACTTCGCGGAACCCGGCTCGCAGCACCGCCTCGCCGGCCGGGTCGACGAACACATTGGTAATGCGGTACATCGCGTCATAGCCGGTCGTACCGTCGCAGGCCCAGTCCTGCGGCAGCAGCTCGTCGCCGACCAGGATCTTCTCCACCACGACGTAGCAACCGGCCGTCGCCTCGTGCAGGTGGCGCAGGTAGCCGCCGGGATCGGCCAGGCCGTCGGGGTGATCGATCCGCAGACCGTGCACCACGTTCTGCTCGACCAGCGCCAGCACCAGCCGGTGTGTGGCCGCGAACACCTCCGGGTCCTCCATCCGGACCGCCATCAAGGTGTCCACGTCGAAGAACCGGCGGTAGTTCAGTTCTTCGTCGGCGATACGCCAATAGGCCAGCCGGTAATGCTGCGCGGCGAGCAGTTCTTCCAACGGCAGCTGCTCGGTGCCCGCGGCGACCGGCAACACATGGTCGTAGTAGCGGACCACGAGTTCGCCGGCGGGGCCCGCCGGTTCGACGGTGATCTCCCCGGCGTCCAGGCATTCGTCGATCCGACGCCCGAGAACCGGCATCAGCAGCGGGCGCTCCTGGTCCCAGTCGACGTCCAACCAGCGGGCGTACGGCGACCCGGCGCCGTCACGCAGCGCACCCCACAACACCTTGTTGTGGCTTTCCGGGGTGGTCAGCGCCATGTGGTTGGGAACCACGTCCAGCAGGATGCCGAGGCCCGCTTTGGCCAGCGCGCGAGCCGCCGAACGCAGCCCAGGCTCGCCACCGAGTTCGTCGTTGATGCGGTCGTGGTCGATGACGTCGTAGCCGTGCTGCGAACCGGGCGCCGCCTGTAGCACCGGCGACAGGTAGGCGTGGCTGACGCCGAGCCGGTGCAGGTGGTCGACGTCCGCGGCCAGTTCGGCGAAGTCCCGGTCCGGACCCAGCTGGATCCGGTACGTGGCGGTCGGCGCTTCGCGCCGCCTCTCACGCCTCACGGCGCAGGACCACCAGAGCTCGGCCGACGACCTGCAGGACGCGCCCGCCCCGCAGCGGCCGCCCCGGCCGCTGCGTCCCGGGCTCCAGCGTCGTGTCCAGCACGATCGACCAGCGAGAGCCCACGCCGTACGGCAGCCGGAAACCCACCGCCTCGTGGTGGGCGTTGAACAGCAACAGGAACGAATCGTCCACGATGGGCTCGCCACGCGAGTCGACATCCGGGAGCGCGGCACCGTTGAGGTACATCGCGATCGACCGGGCGAACCCGCTGCCCCAGTCATCGTCACTGACCGGCTTGCCGTCGGGCCGCAGCCACGCGATGTCGGCGTCGACGTCGCCGCGCACGTCCTCTCCCTGGAAGAAGCGGCGCCGCCGGAAGACCGGATGCTGCGCACGCAGCGCGACCACCTGATGCACGAAGGAAAGCAGCCCCCCGTCGACCGACGCCGGACTCCAGTCGACCCAGCTGATCTCGTCGTCCTGGCAGTACGCGTTGTTGTTGCCGCGCTGCGTGCGGCCCATCTCGTCGCCGTGCAGCAGCATCGGCACGCCCTGGCTCAGCAGCAAGGTGGCCACGAGGTTGCGCTGCCGGCGCCGCCGCAGCGTCAGGACCTCCTCGTCGTCGGTGTCCCCTTCGACACCGCTGTTCCACGAACGGTTGTGGTTCTCGCCGTCCCGATTCTGCTCGCCGTTGGCGTCGTTGTGCTTCTCGTTGTAGCTCACCAGGTCTCGTAGCGTGAACCCGTCGTGGGCGGTGACGAAGTTCACCGACGCACTCGGCCGCCGACCGCTGCTCTCGTACAGATCGGACGACCCGGTGATCCGGGAGGCGAAGTCCGGCAACGAACCCGGCTCGCCGCGCCAGAAGTCACGCACGGTGTCGCGGTAGAGGCCGTTCCACTCGGTCCACAGCGGCGGAAAGCCACCGACCTGGTATCCACCGTCGCCGAGGTCCCACGGCTCGGCGATCAACTTCACCTGCGACACGATCGGATCCTGCTGCACCAAGTCGAAGAAGGCACTGAGCCGGTCGACCTCGTGGAACTGCCGGGCCAGGGTCGCGGCCAGGTCGAACCGGAAGCCGTCGACGTGCATCTCCAGGACCCAGTAGCGCAGCGAATCCATAATCAGCTGCAGCACATGGGGATGGCGCATGAGCAGGCTGTTGCCGGTCCCGGTGGTGTCGTAGTAGTGCTGGCGATCGGTCTCCACCAGCCGGTAGTAGGAAGCGTTGTCGATACCGCGCATGGACAGCGTCGGGCCCAACTCGTTGCCCTCCGCCGTGTGGTTGTAGACCACGTCGAGGATGACTTCCAGGCCGGCCTTGTGCAGTTCGCGCACCATCGCCTTGAACTCGCCGACCTGCTCGCCGTCAGACCCCCAGGCCGAGTACGCGCCGTGCGGGGCGAAGAAGCCGATCGTGTTGTATCCCCAGTAGTTGCGCAGGCCACGCTGCAGCAGGTGCGTGTCCTGCATGAACTGGTGCACCGGCATCAATTCGATCGCGGTGACCCCGATGCGTCGGTAGTGCTCGATCATCGCCGGATGGGCGAGCGCGGCGTAGCTGCCCCGGAGTTCGGCGGGGATCCGCGGATGCCGCGCCGTCAGGCCCTTGACGTGTGCCTCGTAGATCACGGTGTCGTGGTACGGAGTGCGAGGGGGCCGGTCGTCGGCCCAGTCGAAGAAGGGGTTGATGACCACGGACTTCGGGACGTACGGCGCCGAGTCCAGGTCGTTGCGCTCGTCCGGGTCGGCCCATTGGTAGCCGTAACAGGCCTCGTCGGTCGCGGTGTCGCCGTCGATGGCCTTGGCGTACGGGTCCAGCAGCAGTTTCGTCGGATTGCAGCGGTGGCCCGCTGACGGGTCGTACGGACCGTGGACGCGAAATCCGTAGCGCTGTCCGGGCTGCACGCCGGGCAGATAGGCGTGCCACACCTCGGCGTCCTTCTCCGTCAGCTCTGCCCTGGTCTCCTTGCCGGCGGGATCGAACAGGCACAACTCCACCCGGTCGGCGACGGACGAGAAGATCGCAAAGTTCGTCCCGGCGCCGTCGTACGTGGCGCCCAGGGGGTAGGGCGTGCCTGGCCACAGCTGCACCATGTCCTCCGTCGTCGCGTGCTCCGCCCTCGCGGCGAGTCCGCCGCCCGAACGTCACCTCATCACGTCGACCGGCCTCCGCTCGGGCCGATCGGACCCCGCCGATGTGACATCAATGACGGCGACCGCCGCGCCAGGCGCAGCGGTCGCCGGGACGTCGTCCCCCGGCAGCAGGTCGCTGAAACGGTCACGACGCCCGCCCGGTCCACGCCAGCACCTGGTGAACCGGCCACGTCGTCACGATCCGATCGGCCGGTACCGCACATTCCACCGCCCGTTGGCACCCGTAGCCGAGCCAGTCCAGCTGACCCGGCGCGTGCGCATCGGTGTCGATACTCACCAGACAACCGGCCTCGACGGCCTGGCGCAGCAGCCGACGCGGCGGGTCCAACCGCTCCGGCCGGGAGTTGATCTCCACGGCGACGTCGAACCGCCGGCAGGCCTCGAACACGATCGCCGCATCGAAGGTGCTCTCCGGCCGGCCCCTGCCCCGGATCAACCGGCCGGTGCAGTGGCCCAGGACGTCGGTGTGCGGGTTCGCGACGGCTCGGACCATCCGCTCGGTCATGGCGTCAGCAGCCATCCGCAGTTTCGAGTGGACCGAGGCGACGACCACGTCCACCCGGGCCAGCAACTCCGGCGTCTGATCCAGGCTGCCGTCCTCGCGGATGTCGACTTCGATGCCGGTCAGGATCCGGAACGGCGCCAGCGATTCGTTGAGCGCGGCCACCACGTCCAGCTGGCGACGCAGCCGCTCGGGATCCAGACCCCGGGCGACGGTCAGCCGCGGCGAGTGGTCGGTGAGGGCGACGTACTGCCGGCCCAGCGCCTGCGCGGTGCGAGCCATCTGCTCGATCGACGACCCGCCGTCCGACCAGTCCGAGTGGGTGTGCAGGTCGCCAAGCACCTGCCGCAGCAGCGGGCCACCGCCCGGGGCCAGCTCCGCGGGCGCGCGTTGCTGCAGCTCACGGAGGTACGAAGGGAGCTCGCCGCCGGCGGCCTCCATGGCCACCGCGGCGGTCGCCGGACCGATACCGGCGAGGCCGGTCAGCGTCCCGGAGTCGATCCGCCGCCGCAGTTCGTCGGGGTCCAGATCACCGAGCACCCGGGCCGCCTGGCGGAACGCGCGCACCTTGTACGTCGAGGCCAGTTCCCGTTCCAGCAGGAAGGCGACCTGCTCCAGGGCCTGCACGGGATCCACGCCTGGGGAATCTACGCGCGCCGCCGTGCGGCCGCCCGCAGTTGACGACGACGTAGGGTCACCGCGAGGCGCAATGGCGCCAACTCGGGAGGCGCGTCGTGGAGTACACCCGGCTGGGCGGCACCGGACTGGAGGTGTCGCGGTTGTGCCTGGGCTGCATGAGCTATGGCGAGCCGGACCGCGGCATCCAGAAGTGGACGCTGGACGAAGCCGCCAGCGCGGCGTACTTCTTCGAGGCGCTCGACGCCGGGATCAACTTCTTCGACACCGCGAACGTCTACTCCGACGGGTCGAGCGAGGAGATCACCGGCCGGATCCTGCTGGGCGCGACCCGGCGCGACGACGTCGTCATCGCGACCAAGGTGAACAGCCGGATGCGGCCGGGCCCGAACGGCGCCGGCCTGTCGCGCAAGGCGATCCTGGCCGAGATCGATCACAGTCTGCGCCGGCTCGGCACCGACTACGTCGACCTCTACCAGATCCACCGCTTCGACGCCGCAACCCCGATCGAAGAAACCCTCGAGGCGCTGCACGACGTGGTGAAGGCGGGCAAGGCCCGTTACCTGGGCGCCTCGTCGATGCACACCTGGCAGTTCGTACAGGCGCAGTATCTCGCGGAGCTGCACGGCTGGACCCGTTTCGTCAGCATGCAGAACCACTACAACCTGCTGTACCGGGAAGAAGAACGGGAAATGATTCCGTTCTGCGTCGATCAGCAGATCGGGCTGATCCCGTGGAGCCCGATGGCGCGCGGCCGGCTCAGCCGCGACCCGGCCGCACCCGTCACCGGCCGGGCCCAGGCGGATCCACTGGGCACCAGCCTGTACGTCGGTGACACTGCCGGTGCGCAGGCCGAAGCCGAGATCGTCGACGCCGTCGGTGCGGTAGCCGCCGCCCGCGGCGTCAGCCGGGCCCAGGTCGCGCTGGCGTGGGTGCTGCAGAACCCGGCCATCACCGCGCCGATCATCGGTGCGACCAAGCCGGGGCACCTCGCCGACGCGACGGCAGCGCTGCAGCTTCGACTGGACGACGACGAGCGAGCTGCACTCGAGGCGTCCTACCGGCCGCGCCCGGTCTCGGGTATCGATCCGCCGCAGCGCCCCTGACGGCAGGCAGGGCACTCAACGCAACAGCGCGCCCGGATCGTCCGGGACATCGACGGCATGGGCCCGCAGTTCGGCCAGCGGGACGACCTGCAGCGCACGCTCATGCGTGGCCGCGAGCACCACCGGCGTCGGCGCGCCCGCAGCCGCGGCCAGCCGCCACCGCAGCGCCACCACGCACCAGCGATCACCCGGCCGCAGCCCGGGAAAGCCGAACTCCGGCCGCGGCGTGCTCAGGTCGTTGCCGACCGACCGGGAGTGTTCGAGGAACTCTGCGGTCACCACCGCGCAGACGGTGTGGCTGCCGAGGTCGTCGGTGCCGGTCCGGCACGTCCCGTCCCGGTAGAAGCCCGTGACGGGGTCGTTGCCACACGGTTGCAGCGTTCCGCCCAGGACGTTGCGCTCGACCACGTCGCGATCGTAGGGGCCGCCGGGCGCATAGTGATCCGGTGACGACAGCCCGGCTCCCGGTCGACCTGCCGCGGCCCATGCTCGCGGTCACCGGCACCCTGCCGACCGACCCGAGCCGGTGGTCGTACGAGTTGAAATGGGACGGCCTGCGCATCGTTGCCGGTATCGACGTCGCCGGTATCGACGTCGCCGGTATCGACGTCGCCGGTATCGACGTCGCCGGGGCGCAGTCGGCCGCAGCCGTCCGGCTCGTCAGCCGGAACGGTCGGGACGTGTCGGTGTCGTTCCCGGAGGTGGTCCAGGCGCTGACGGACTGGGGCCGGCGCACCGCCACCAGCGCCGTCCTCGACGGCGAGATCGTCGCGACCGGCCCCGCCGGGACGCCGGATTTCGGCCTGCTGCAGGAACGGATGCACGTGGCCGATCCGGCGCGGGCAGCCACGCTGGCCCGCCGGATCCCGTTGACCTACCTCGTCTTCGACGTCCTGCAGCTGGGCGGCGTGGACCTGTGCCGCACGCCGTACGACGACCGCCGGGACGTGCTGGACGGGCTGGGCCTCGCCGGCGGCGTTCAGGTGCCGCCCCGGTTCGCCGGTTCGGCACAGGCAGCATTGGACTTCACCCGGGAGCACGGCCTGGAAGGCGTGATCGCCAAGCGACGGGATGCGTCGTACCGGCCGGGCGTCCGCAGCGATGCGTGGGTCAAGACGCGCCATCTGCAGACCCAGGACGTCGTCGTCGGTGGGTGGACCGCCGGGACGGGCGGACGCAGCACGGACTTCGGTGCGCTGCTGGTCGGAGTGCCCGACGGCGACCTGCTGCGGTACGTCGGCGCCGTCGGCACCGGCTGGACCGACGCGGCGCTGCGAGCGACCACCGCCACGCTGGCCGGGCTGGCCACACCGAGCGCGCCGTTCCGCGAACTGCCGGCGGCCGTCGCTCGCAGCGGCCACTGGGTCCGGCCGGTGCTGCGCGGTGAGGTCAGCTTCAGCGGGTGGACCCGCGACGGCCGGCTGCGTCACCCCGTCTGGCGCGGCTTCCGACCGGACCTGTAGCGCGGGACGGCGGGGCCACGTCGGCGGCGTCCTGCGGTCAGGGACGCGATATCAAGGCACCCGACGTCACGGCACCGAGATCAGTGAGTGGCCTCGTAGGCGTCGAGCTGCGCGATCCGGCGGCGATGCCGCTCGCCCTTGCTGAACGGCGTGTCCACGAAGGCGTCCACGAACGTCAGCGCCGTGGGGACGTCGTGCATGCGGGCCCCGATCGCGGCGATCTGCGCGTCGTTGTGCTCGCGCGCCAACTGGGCGGTCTCGACACTCCACACGAGGGCGGCCCGGATGCCCCGGACGCGGTTGGCCGCGATCTGCTCCCCGTTGCCCGATCCGCCGATCACGAACCCGAGGCTGTCGGTGTCGGCGAGCACCGCCGCAGCCGTGGCGATGCAGTACGACGGGTAGTCGTCGTCCGGGTCGAACGTGTAGGGCCCATGGTCGACAACCTCGTGTCCCAGCCCCGCCAGATGCGCCGCAATGGCTTCCCGCAGCGCGAATCCGGCGTGGTCGCTGCCGATATGGATCCACATGCGGCGCAGTCTGGCACAGCCGCCGGACCGCCCCGGCCGGCCGTGGCAGGATGCCGACGCAGGATCTTCGACGCCGGCCGGCGTGGCGGGCTTTGACCGAGGAGCGCCGGTGAGCAGCCAGAACATCAGCCGGGCCGAGGCCCAACAGCGTTCGGCGACGGTCCAGGCGGTCTCGTACGCCGTCGGGCTCGACCTGACGACCGGCCCCGACACCTTCCGCAGCACGACCACCGTCCACTTCACCGCGCCAGCCGGCGGCTCGACCTGGATCGACCTGCTCGCCCCCGTCGTGCACTCGGTGACGCTCAACGGTCGGACCCTGGACCCGGCCGCGGCGTACGACGGGGCCCGCCTCGCACTGTCGGACCTGACCGAGCACAACGAGCTGGTCGTCGAAGCCGACTGCGCCTACATGCGGACCGGCGAGGGCCTGCACCGGTTCGTCGATCCGGTCGACGACGAGGTGTACCTCTACACCCAGTTCGAGTCGGCGGACGCCCGGCGGGTTTACGCCTGCTTCGAACAGCCGGACCAGAAGGCGACGTTCGCGCTGACCGTGATCGCGCCGGACCACTGGCAGGTCGTGTCGAACTCGCCGACGCCGCAGCCGGTCGACGTGGGCGCCGGCCGCGCGCAGTGGGCTTTCGCTGCGACGCCGCGGATCTCGACGTACATCACGGCGCTGGTCGCCGGGCCGTACCACGTGGTGCGCGACTCCTACGACGGCCTGGCCGGCACCTACCCGCTCGGGGTCTTCTGCCGCGCGTCCCTGGCGCCACATCTGGACGCCGACGAGATCCTGCTGCTGACCAAGCAGGGTTTCGCGTTCTTCGAGCAGGCGTTCGCCACCCCCTACCCGTTCGGCAAGTACGACCAGCTGTTCGTCCCGGAGTTCAACGCCGGCGCCATGGAGAACGCCGGCTGCGTGACGTTCCTGGAGGACTACGTCTTCCGCTCCCGGGTGACCGACGCGGCGTACGAGCAGCGCGCCAACACGATCCTGCACGAGATGGCCCACATGTGGTTCGGCGACCTGGTCACCATGCGGTGGTGGGACGACCTGTGGCTCAACGAGTCCTTCGCCGAGTGGGCCGCCCACCACGCCAGCGTGGCGGCGACCCGTTTCACCGACGCGTGGACCACGTTCGCCAATCAGCGCAAGGCGTGGGCGTACCGCCAGGACCAGTTGCCCTCGACCCACCCGATCGCCGCGGACATGGTCGACCTCGACGCCGTGCGGGTGAACTTCGACGGCATCACCTACGCGAAGGGTGCCGCGGCCCTGCGGCAACTGGTCGCCTGGGTCGGGGAGAAGGAGTTCTTCGACGGCCTGCGGGCCTACTTCGCCCGGCACGCCTGGGGCAACACGAGTCTGGCCGATCTGCTCACCGAACTCGAGGCCGCGTCCGGCCGCGAGCTGGGCGACTGGACCCGGCAGTGGCTGCAGACCTCCGGGGTGAACCTGCTGCGGCCGGCGGTCACCGTCGCCGACGACGGGACGTACGCCGCGGTCTCCATCGAGCAGGAGCCGCCGGCGGTGCCGGAAGGCGTTGCCCCCACCCTGCGTTCGCACCGGATCGCCTTGGGGCTGTACGACAAGCAGGGCGCGTCCCTGGTCCGTACCCGCCGGATCGAGCTGGACGTGACCGGAGCACACACCAGCGTCGACGAGCTCGTAGGCGCCGCCGTACCGGACCTGCTGCTGGTCAACGACGACGACCTGAGCTTCGCCAAGGTGCGGCTCGACGACCGGTCGCTGGCAACGGCGACCGCCGGACTGGGGTCGATCGAATCGTCGTTGGCCCGAGCCATCATCTGGGGGGCCGCCTGGGACATGGTGCGCGACGCGGAGATCTCCACCGGCGCCTACCTCACCCTGGCGCTGTCCGGTCTGCCGGTCGAGACCGACATCGGCGTGGTGCAGCAGACCGTGCGGCAGGTCAAGACCGCCATCGACCTATACGCCGCCGCAGCGCATCGCGAGGCCTACCGCGACCGGCTGGCCGCGGCCCTGCTGCAGCTAGCTCGCGACGCGGCGGCGGGGTCCGACCACCAGCTGGCGTTCGTGCGGGGATTCGTGTCCGCTGCCAGCACCGCCGACCACCTCGACGTCGTCAGCGGCCTGCTCACCGGAGCCGTCACGCTCGACGGACTCGCCGTCGACACCGACCTGCGATGGACTGTGCTGCAACGACTCTGTGCGACCGGCCGAGCCGACGCCAGCGACATCGACAGCGAACTGGCACGCGACGACACGGCCACCGGACGGCGCCAGGCCGCTCAGGCGCGCGCCGGCCGGCCGACGAGCAGCGCGAAGGCCGACGCCTGGGCGGCCGTCGTCGACTCCGACGATCTGCCCAATGCCCTGCTGACCGCCACGGTGGTCGGGTTCAACCAGCCGGACCAGCGCGACCTGTTGGAGCCGTACGCCTCGGCGTACTTCCAGGCGCTGCCCGAGGTCTGGCGTACCAGGACGGCCGAGACCGCCCAGGTCATCACGATCGGGCTGTACCCGACGCTCATCGCGACCCCGCAGACCGTGGCGCTCACCGACGAGGCGCTTGCTGCGGGCGACCTCGGTCCCGCCGCTGCCCGGCTGGTCGCCGAGGGTCGCGACGGGGTGGTCCGGGCGTTGCGCTGCCAGGCCGCGGACGCGTCCTGACTCACCTGTCGGCGGCCTGAGATGCAACGTCGTTGCGGGCAGGATCGCCTCAGGCAGAATGGGCAGGACGCCGACCCGGGCCCATCGACGTCGACAATCCCTGCAGATGTAGGTTCGGATCTGATCCGGGTCAACCGCGACTGGGATGCCCCGATGGGCCTCGGTCGCGTGTGGATGGACGCACCCGGCTTCTCGGACAGCTCACGCTCCACGCGACAGCGGCACGCTGGTCGCCCCCGCCAAGATGATCAAACATTCCCGGTGACTGGTACGGCCTGTCAGCCCACTAGCGCCAAGATCTGAAGCTCTGGCGGCAATTCACGCGGGTTGCCGACCCACATGTCGACGTCAACGGAGAAGCGATAGCGGCCAGTCTGCAAGACCTTGGTCCAGTGCCGCACGATGTCGGCCAGCCGTAGGTCGGTCTCCCAGGCTGCCGATTCCCCATTGTCCCATTGGACACGTAGTATCGGTGGCTCCGCACGACGCCCATCGAGGACCACAACTAGGGGGCCGCCGCTAGCGGTAGTACTGGCGATGGGCAGCCACTCACGTCGATAGAACATGTCCGTGCCCCTGTCGCCGGTCAGTCCATCTGCTGCGAGGTCTGTCGCGACATCCCAGATCTCATTCCGAAGCCCCAAGCTCTCTGCAAGAGACGTGGCAACAAGGCAACTGCCGGGAAGTGCCCATCGTGGCGACTCGGAGCCGTCGTGCCAGGCGAACCACTCGATGATGTCATCGTTCGGGACCAGGTCGGCATTCACCAGGCTCCTCGTCGTTTCTTCAGGCGATAGGCCCGGACGCATGAGCCTGTCGTGTGGCGGGGAACCCAAGGCCGGCCACAGTTGCGTCCACTCGTCGAGCGCCTCGCGCAAACTGGTCAACTGCGCACCCCCTAGTCCTGCGCGCTGATCAGGGCTGGTCGAGATGCCAGACGGTGGGCCGGCGAGCGTGGTCGGCGAGTTGGGCGATGCCGGTCCGCAGGCCGCCGACGACATCGCCGGCGCTGAAGGACGAGGTCATCGACAAGACGGCGAGCCCGCAGGCCTGGTCGTCCAGTGCCCGTACAGCGTGGGTCCCCACGACGATCTCCACTATGCGGCCGGCCGTGTCGACGGCGACGAGCACCGCGTCCGGCGCATCCGGTAGCGCTGCGTGCCGGGCGATTGCGGTCGCCCGGCCGGCCGGCAGCGGACCGACGTAGAGGGCGAACCGCACGCCGGCCAGGGCGGTGGCGTTGTCGAGTGCGCGAACCAGCTCGGCGTGCTGGTCGGCGGTGAAGACCTCACCAGCGGCCACTGACGCCACCCTCGCTCGCCGAGCCGTCCACGCCCGACGCCAGCTCGCGGGCACGGTCCGGGCTGATCGCTCGGGCATCGGTCGCGCCGCCGACGATCAGCGTGCCGTCGTCGTCCGCGCCCGGCTTGGCGCTGCGCGTCCAGCCCGGTGCGAGGACCAGCAGCGCGACCACGACGATCACCGCCAGCGGGATCAGGACGTAGATCGCCACCGCGGTCGCGAAGGACATGTGGGCGCCGAGGTCCTGCCCGTCGTAGTCCTTGGCCGCACCCGCGGGCACGGCCGTGGTCGCCAGCATCACGGCGGCGGTGGCGGCGACAGTCAGCAGACGCCGGGGCAACGCCCGAGGAAGATCGCGATTCAGCACGGCAGGAGCGTATCCGGCCCGGCCCACCGCTGCGGCGCCGAGCGGCCCGTCACGGCCGCCCCCGCTCACCACGCAATACCCCGGCCACGCGTCGCACCAGGTCGACGTCCGGCAGATCGTCCAGCAGGACCGGCCGACCGGCGCCGTCATGCAGAGGAAGTTGCCAGTTCGGATACTCGCGGTACGTCCCGGGCTGGTTCTGCGCACGTCGATCGCCGACGAGGTCAGGCAGGGCGACGCCCAAGAGCAGGCTCGGGCTGCTGGCCAGTCCCCGATGCAGCGCGAGCACGACCTCGTCGGTGTCGTGGACGCGGTCGGCTGCCAGCCAGCCGTGCCGGACCAGCAGCTCGGTCCAGCGCCCGAGGTCCGCGGCGTGCGCGGCCTGCTCGGCGGCCTCCGGCCGGGTCAGCAGACCGAGGTCCGACCGGATGCGGACGTGTTCTCCGGCAAGGAAACCCGCAGTCGGCGGCAAATCGTGCACCGTGATGCTGGCCAGGCAGCGCTGCCGCCAGGTCGCCGGCGGCCGAACCACCTCGCCGTCGGCCTCGAACCACAGGATCGACGTCCCGAGCACCCCGCGATCGCCCAGGTAGTCCTGCACCCACGGCTCGAGGGTGCCCAGGTCCTCGCCGACGACGAACGCACCGGCGCGTGCTGCTTCCAGGACGAGGATCCCGACCAGCGCGTCGTGGTCGTACCGCACGTACGTACCCGCCGAAGCCGGCTGCCCCGCCGGCACCCACCACAACCGGAACAGCCCGAGGACGTGGTCGACGCGGATCCCGCCGGCATGGCGCAGGATCGTGCGCAGCATGTCCCGGTACGGCGCGTACCCGGCCTCGGCCAACGCGTCCGGCCGCCACGGCGGCTGGGACCAGTTCTGCCCCAACTGGTTGTACATGTCCGGCGGCGCGCCGACCGACATGCCCTGGGCGAGCAGCTCGCCCAACGCCCACGCGTCCGCGCCACCGGGGTGCACGCCGACCGCCAGGTCGTGGACCACACCGGTCCGCATCCCGGCCGTGATCGCGGCGCGTTGGGCAGTGGCGAGTTGCTCGTCCAGCACCCATTGGATCCAGCAGTGGAACGCGATGCGGTCGGCCAGCCGGGTCCGCTCGGCGGCCACCGCCCAGTCGTGCGGGCTGCTGAGCCCCGGGGGCCAGTCGGCGGCGTCCGCGCCGTACGTCTCGACCAGTGCGCACCAGGTCGCGAAGTCCACCAGCCCGTCGGCCTCGCGATCCAGGTACGCCTCGAACACGGCCTGCCGCCCCGGCGTCCGCGGGACGGCCCGAACCAGCTCGAGTGCCTGCGCCTTGGCCGCCCACGACCGGTCCCGGTCGATCAGGTCGGCCGCCACGGTGTCGGCCTGCACGGCTCGGGCCAGCTGCGAGACCCGTTGCCGCGCAGCAGGAGACAGGTATCCGAACTCCTCGATGTCCTCGACGCGAAGGTACAGCGGATTGGCGAAGCGGCGCGTGACGGGCAGGTACGGCGAGGGCTCCATCGGGGGGACAGGGCTGGCCGCGTGCAGCGGATTGACCAGCACGAAGTCCGCGCCCCAGTGGTGCGCACTCCATGCGGCGAGGTCGGCCAGATCCGCCAGGTCGCCGACCCCCCAGGAGCGGCGCGACCGTGCCTGGTAAAGCTGCGCCATGATGCCCCACTGCCGCGGACCGACCGGTTCCCGCAGCCGGCGGGGAGTCAGCACCAGCGGGCACGTCGCCCGCTGGTCGTCCGTCGTCGCGACCAGGGTGTGCCAGCCGGGCGGAAGTTCCCGCGAGATCGCGAACGTGGCTTCACCGACCAGGTGCCCGTCGACCTCGACCGGCTCGACCCAGCGATCGACCTGACCGAGCCGGACCGGTGGGCCGTCGCCTTCGGGCTCGACGTACACCTGGACCGCTGTGCCGTGCCGGACGTGCACTCGGACGTGGCCGCCCTCGCCGGCGACGGCCACCTGAACGGCCGGAAGCGTCCGTCGCCACGGACGCAGGCGAACCTCGGCCAGCGCAGCGGCGATGCCGCCGTCCGAGCAGTCGACCCCGAACACCTGCAGCACGGCTTCGACGGTGTCGGCACCGACCACCACGTGCCGGCCGTCCTGGCCCCGGTACGACGTGGCGACGCCGTACGCCTCGGCGAGCTCGGCGAGACCGGCGGACAACGGCCGTACGCCGGACGGATCGGCGCTCACCACATACCCGGCCGGCGGCCGTCCGGACCGACGGCTGCGGCCACCTGGGCAGCGACGGCGATCAGCGCGGCGTCCGCGCCCTGTCTGCCGATCAACTGAACTCCGATCGGAAGCCCGGACCTGCTGCGGGACAACGGCAAGGACACCGCGGGTGCCCCTGTCATGTTGGCCAGCGACGTCCAGGGGGTGAACCGGGTCTGGGCGGCGAAGTCGGCCGCGGGGTCCGCGTCGTACGGCAGGTCGCGGAGCAGGGGCGGCGGCTCGGCGACGGTGGGGGTCACCACGGCATCCAGCTCGGCCCAGCGTTCCGTCGTCGCCGCAGCCAGCATCCGCACAGCCTCGACGGCGGCTCGAAGCGCCGCAACCGATACGCCGCGACCCTCCGCGCGCAGCCACCGGGTGAGCGGGGCCAGTTGCGGCTCGAGCTGTGCCGGTACGTCGATCGACGCGGCCAGCGCGGACCAGATCGTCTGGAACTGCGGCAGCACCTCGGGGCCGAACGGACGGTCGACCTCGCCGACCCGGTGACCCAGCGTCGCCAGCATCGCCGCAGCGTCCTGGGCGGCCGACCGGCATTCCTCGTCGACCACCACGTCGGCCAGCACCGGCTGGAGCAGCAGCCCGATCCGCAGCGGTGGCGGCTGCCGGGCAGCGGCCTGCTGATGCTGTACGCCGGTGCCGGCCAGCACGTCCAGCAGCGCTGCGGCGTCCGCCACGGTTCGCGCGACCGGGCCCTGCACCACCAGCTCGCCGGGCCGGTCCACCCGCGGGGCGTTGGACACCAAGCCACGGGACGGCTTGAAACCGACCAGGCCACAGGCGCTTGCCGGGATGCGCAGCGAGCCACCGCCGTCGGACCCGTGCGCAGCCGACGCCAGTCCCGCCGCGACGGCGGCCGCCGCCCCGCCACTGGAGCCACCGGCCGAGCGGTCCAGCTCCCAGGGGCAGCGGGCCGGACCGACCAGCTCGTTGCAGGTGTAGCTGGGCAGTCCCAGCTCGGGCGTGTTGGTCTTCCCGGTGAACACCAGGCCGGCCGCGCGCATCCGGGCCACCGACTCCTCGTCGGCCTGCGCCACCGAGCCGAGCACCCGGGAGCCGTAACTGGTCGGCACGCCGGCCACCTCGTGCAGGTCCTTGACCGGCACGACGGTCCCGTGCAGCGGTCCGATGTCGGCCCCGGCCCGCACCGCGGCGTCGGCCCGGCGGGCCTGCGCCACAGCCAGTTCCGCGGTCGTGGTGATGAAGGCACCGACGACCAAGTCGAGCCGCTCCGTGCGCGACAGGTAGTGCTCGGTCAGCTCGACGCTGGTCAGTTCTCCGCGACGGATCGCCGCAGCCTGCTCCAGCGCGGTGAGGTCGTGCAGCTGTGCCACGCTAGCGCTCCGCGCCCTCGGCTCCGTCACGGCGGGACTTGCGCCGCCGCAACCAGAATCGAGCGCCCTCGCTGAGCAGGGCGCCGAGCGCGAGCGTGAACACCAGCAACCACACCGTCGGCATGGCCGCGGTGAAGAAGACGAAGTGGACCTCGGCGGTCTCGCGGTTGGTCAGGATGAACAGCAGCGTGAACAGCGCCAGCAGCCCCCACAGCGTGGGCTTGATCCAGCGCTTCCAGTCCAGCGGCGGCGGCGACCCGAACGGGGTGGGCGCGGGCTTGCCTCCGCGGGGGTCGACGCTGCCGTTGTCCTCGGTCACGACGCGAGCCTAGAGCCGGGGTGGCCGGCGTCGCAGGACGCCAGCGGCGCGCCTCGGCAAGCCACCGGGCCACCGGCCTCCTCCCCCTAGGCTCGGACGCATGACACGTCCCGACTACCCCGCCGCGCCGCGTCTGGATCTGGTCGACGACCGCCACGGTCGCGCCGTACCCGACCCGTACCGCTGGCTGGAGTCGCCGGCCGACACCGCCGGCCCGAGTGCTGTCGACCCCGAGTGGACGCAGTGGCGAGCGACCTGGGCGCAGCAGCAGGCGGCCCTACTGTCCGCCGAGCAGGCGGCGTGGACGTCGCGGGACCGGTTCGCCGGCCGCGTCCAGCAGTTGCTGGGCGCCGGCCACGAGTCACCGCCGTACTGGCGGGGCGACCGACGGTTCCTGACCCGCCGCGCGCCCGACCAGCAGTTCGCGGTCCTGCTGACCGTCGACCCCGACGGCACCGAGCGGGTCCTGCTGGACCCGATGTCCTTGGACCCGACCGGCTTGACCACGCTCGATTCGTGGCAGCCGTCGAAGGAGGGCGATCTGCTGGCCTACCAGCTGTCGCAGGGCGGTACCGAGGAGTCGGTGCTGTGGGTGATGGACGTGCGCACCGGCGCTGTCGTGGACGGGCCGATCGACCGCGCCCGCTACTCGCCGGTCGCATGGCTGCCCGGTGGTGAGGCGTTCTACTACGTACGCCGGCTGCCTCCGGAGCTGCTGCCGGACGGCGAGAAACAGTTCCACCGACGGGTCTGGCTGCACCGGGTCGGCACACCAGCGGAATCCGACGCGGAGATCTTCGGTGACGGCCTGACGGTGACGAACTACTACGGCGTTTCGGTGAGCCGCGACGGTCGATGGCTGGTCGTGTCGGTGTCCGAGGGGACGGCACCGCGAAACGACCTGTACGTCGCCGACCTCGCCGCGTCCGCGCCGCAGGCACCGGCGTTCACCGTGGTGCAGGAAGGCGTCGACGCACAGACCGGTCTGCATGTCGGCAGGGACGGCCGGTTCTACGTGTTCAGCGACCGCGATGCGCCGCGTGGCGCGCTGTACGTGGCCGACAGCGACGATCCGTCCGTCGCGGGCTGGACCGTCCTGCTGCCGGAGGACGACGAGGCCGTCCTCGACGGGTTCACCGTGCTGGACGGCGACGAACTGGCCGCACCGCGGCTCATCGCGTCGTGGACCCGGCACACCGTCACCGAACTGACGGTGCACGACCTGCATACCGGGGAACGGCTGGGAGACATCGCGTTGCCCGGACTCGGCACGGTGGCCGGTCCGGTCGAGCGGCCCGAAGGCGGCCCGGAATGCTGGTTCGTCTACACCGACCACACCACGGTGCCGCACGTGTACCGCTACGACGGGCGCTCCGACGAGGTGTCGCTGTGGGCCAGTCCGCCCGGGACGGTCGACGTACCGACCGTGCACACCCGCCTGGTCACCTACCACTCCGCCGACGGCACGCCGGTGCGCATGTTCGTGCTGTCCGGTACCGGGGAACCTGACCGGCCACGCCCGACGATTCTCTACGGCTACGGCGGTTTCGGCGTCCCGATGGGACCGGGCTACTCCGCGACGATCCTCGCCTGGGTCGAGGCCGGCGGGGTGTACGCCGTGGCCAACCTGCGCGGCGGCGGCGAGGAAGGCGAGGCCTGGCATCGCGACGGCATGCTCGACCGCAAGCAGAACGTCTTCGACGACTTCCACGCGGCGGCCGAGTTCCTGATCGCCGAAGGCTGGACGACGCGCGAACAGCTTGCGGTCAACGGTGGTTCCAACGGCGGACTGCTGGTCGGCGCGGCGCTGACGCAGCGACCCGACCTCTACCAGGCCGTCATCTGTGTTGCGCCGCTGCTGGACATGGTCCGCTACACCACGTCCGCACTGGGACAGACCTGGACCGTCGAGTACGGCGACCCCGACGTCCCCGCCGAACTGGACTGGCTGCTGGCGTATTCGCCGTACCACCAGGTTCGGCCCGGCGTCGACTACCCGGCCACCATGTTCATGGTGTTCGACAACGACACGCGGACCGATCCGATGCACGGCCGCAAGATGTGCGCGGCGTTGCAGGCCGCCACGTCCGGGTCGCGCCCGGTCGTGATCCGCGCGGAGGCCGAGGTCGGACACGGCGCCCGGTCGTTGTCCCGCAGTGTCGACGAGTCCGCCGACATGCTCGCGTTCGCCGCCCGGTGGACCGGCCTTGAGCCCGGTGCCTGAGGTGGCGCAGGCCGCCGCGACCGTCGCCGCCACCGGCTGGACCGACAACGCCGTGTGGCAGTGGCTGACCGGCGTCCCGCTGCAGATCCTGATCATCCTGCTCGTCGCGGTCATCGTCCGCTGGGTGCTGCGCCGCATCATCAACCGGGTGGTCCGGCGGATGGCGACATCGGCCCGGCAGGAGCGGCTCGGGCAGGTGCGCCGCGCGGCGCGTACTGCGGAGTTGTCCGGAATCCTGTTGGGAGAGCGACGGGAACAACGGGCCGAGGCCATCGGCCAACTGCTCAAGAGCATCGTCAGCATCGCCGTGTGGGGCCTTGCCGTCCTCACGATCCTGCCGAAACTCGGCATCGACATCGCGCCCCTGCTGGCCAGCGCCGGTGTCATCGGTGTCGCCCTGGGTTTCGGTGCGCAGACCCTCGTCAAGGACTACCTGTCGGGCATCTTCCTCATCATCGAGGACCAGTTCGGGGTCGGGGACATGGTCGACCTCGGGCCGGTCATCGGCACGGTCGAGGAGGTGACGCTGCGGGTCACCCGGTTGCGGGACACCACCGGCGTCGTCTGGTACGTCCGCAACGGCGAGGTGCTGCGGGTGGCCAACCGGTCGCAGGGCTGGACGTTGGCGATCGTCGACGTCCCGGTCGGCTACGACGAGGATCTGGAACGGGTACGGGAGATCGTCGAAATGGTCGCCGAGGACATGGACGAGGATGCGCGGTACGACGAGATGCTGTTCGGGCGGCCGTCGTACGCCGGGGTCGAGCAGATCACCGGCGACGCGCTGTACATCCGAGTGACGGCGAAGGCCGCGCCGGAACAGACCATCCCGCTGACGCGGGTGATCCGGGAACGACTGAAACTGGCCTTCGACCGTGCTGGCGTCGTCGTGCCCAGCGTCCCGCCGCCCCCGTTGCCGCCGGCCGCCCCGCCTCACCCTGGCGCTCCCCGCGCCTGACCTGACCATCGGCGGCGTCGTACCGACCGACGGCTGGGCGACCGACGGTGGCGGCGTACCGACGGCGTGGGCGACCGACGGTGGCGGCGTACCGGCTGGGCGGGCCGCGTTCGTACCGGCGTTGCGCGCCTTCTGGTTGCTCAGGAGGCCCGACGCGGGGCAGATAGCGACAACAACGCGCGCAACACCGGTACGACAGAGCGCCGCCGGGGCGTAGGCGGTGCGGCCGGCGGGGGCGTGGGCGGTGCGGCCGGCGGGGCGTGCGCGGTGGGGATGGGGGAACGATGATGGCGCGGTGCGAGACGACGACGATCGGCTGTACCTGGTCACCGGAGCCACGGGGTACATCGGCGGGCGGCTGGTGCCCGAGCTGCTGGCGGCCGGCCGGCGCGTCCGAGTCCTTGCTCGCCACCCCGACCGACTCCGCGACCGGCCCTGGGTCCACGACGTCGACGTCGTCGGCGGCGACCTCGGCGATCCGTCCGCCGTCGCCGCAGCCATGGACGGAGTCAGCGTCGCCTACTACTTGGCACACTCGCTGACAACTGGCGCCGGCTTCGAGCAAACGGACGCGGATCTGGCAAGCAGCTTCGCGGCGGCCGCGAAAACGGCTGGGGTCCAGCGCATCGTCTATCTCGGCGGCATGTCTCCTCAGTCCCACAGCGGGTCCACGCTGTCGGCCCATCTGCGGTCGCGCGGCGAGGTCGGGCGGATTCTGCGGGCCTCAGGCGTGCCCACCGTCGAACTGCGGGCGGCGGTCATCATCGGCTCGGGCTCGGCATCGTTCGAGATGCTTCGCTATGTCTCCGAACGGCTACCGGTGATGGTGACGCCACGGTGGGTCCGCAGCCGGCTGCAACCGATCGCGATCCGCGACGTTCTGCGGTATCTCGTGGCCGCCGCCAGCATCCCGCCGGAAGTCAACCGGCCGTTCGACATCGGCGGACCCGACGTCCTGTCGTACGAGGACATGATGCAGCGGTACGCCGCCGTCGCCGGTTTGCGGCAACGCGTCATCGTCGGAGTTCCCGCCCTGAGCCTGGGCCTGTCGAGTCTGTGGGTCGGCCTGGTGACGCCGGTGCCGTCCGGGATCGCCCGGCCCCTGGTCGAATCGCTTCGCCACGAAGTGGTGTGCCAAGAGCACGACATCGCCCGGTGGATTCCCGATCCGCCGGACGGGCTGCTCGGTTTCGACCGGGCTGTCGGCTACGCGCTACGCCGGATCCGCGACCGCGACGTTCCGACCTGGTGGGCGGCAGCGTCGATCAGAGGTGCGGCGAGTGAGCCGCTGCCGTCGGATCCGGATTGGGCCGGTGGCACGCTGTACGCCGACGACCGCCGCGCGACCGCGCAGGCGAGTCCGGCGACGGTCTGGACCGTCGTCGAGGGCCTCGGCGGTGGCCACGGCTGGTATTCCTCGACGGTGCTGTGGGCGGCGCGCGGTCTGCTGGATCGGGCGGTCGGTGGCATCGGACTCCGCCGCGGCCGGCGCGACCCGGAAACGCTGCTTGTCGGTGAGCCACTGGACTTCTGGCGCGTCGAGGAGCGACAACCGCCCCGGCTCCTGCGGCTGCGAGCTGAGATGCGGCTGCCGGGCCGGGCCTGGCTGGAGTACCGGATCGACGGGCCGGCCGAGGGCCCGGCCGAACTCCGGCAACGTGCCGTCTTCGCCCCCCGCGGCTTGGCCGGCCATGTCTACTGGTGGGCGGTCGCCCCGTTCCACGTGTTCGTGTTCGCTCCCATGGCCCGCGGCATCGTTCGGGAGGCCGAGATCGCCCAGCGTCGAACCGAACCAGGCCGAGCCGTACCCGCATCCGTTGCCCCGGGATCCGCTGCGGCCGACCTCGGTGGGCCCGACGACCGACGGGCGGGACCGGACGGCGTCGGCGAGCACGCAACAATGCCCCGGTGACTCCGCCCACCGACGCATCCGGGCCGCGCGACGCGGCCGGGATGCGTGACGCCGCCGGGCCGCGCGACGACGCCGGGAACCGTGACGACGCCGGGAACCGTGACGAGGCCGGGAACCGTGACGAGGCCGGGACCCGTGACGCGGCCGGGATGCGTGACGCCGCCGGGACGCCGTACGCGCGATTCGGCGGCGAGGCGTTCTTCCGCAGGCTGGTCGACGCCTTCTATGACGGCGTGGCCGACGATCCGGTGCTGCGCCCGCTGTACCCGGAGGCCGACCTGCGCCCGGCCGCGGAGCGCCTCACGCTCTTCCTCATGCAGTACTGGGGCGGTCCGACGACGTACTCGATGCAGCGCGGCCACCCCCGGCTGCGGTTACGGCACGTACCTTTCGTCATCGACGACGTCGCACGTGATCATTGGCTGCGGCACATGCGTACGGCCTTGGACCGCGTCGGTGGGCTGGACGAGGCGGACGAGGCCGAGCTCTGGGGCTACCTGACCACGGCGGCGCACGCGATGGTCAACTCCAGCGGGCCGGCGGGCGAGCCGATCGGTCCCGAGTCCGGACCGCCCGGCCCGCTTCCGATCACCCTCGAGCCGCCTCAGCAGCGCGCATCAGGCGGTCCGACCCCCGGCGACATCGGCTAGTTCGGCGCGTCGGTGCCGCCGATGACGGCGACCAGCGCGCGGTGGTCGGTGCGGGGCACGTCGTACGCCGTGACGGCCGTCCCCACCAGCGCGCCAGCCCGGATCAGCACGTGGTCGATACCGATCAGCGGCGTCCACGGCAGGCTCCGGCCGGCCGGCCAACTGCGGACCAGGCCCGCGCCTGCCTCGTCGCCGGCGTCGGCGTAGCCCAGCTCCGCGAGCCGGCGCATCGGCGTGTGGTCGCGAGTCGCGTTGAAGTCGCCGGCCACCACGACCGGCCCGGTCCAGGCGGCTGCCACCGTCGCGAGCTGATCGTGGTCACGTTGCCACGTCGCCAGACCAGCCCCGTTCGGGGCCGCCGGATGGACCGACGCGACCCGGACGGGCCCGACTCCGGCGACCTCGACGATGCCCGTTGTCGCGGGAAAGGTGAACTGCTGCAACGTCTCGCCACCGGCGATCGGGACAGTAGACCAGAGTCCGGTGCCGCTGGCGCCGAACCTTGGATTGACGACGCGGTAGGGCAGCAACGTGTCCAGGCCGGCGGCCCGGAGACCCGTCATGGCTGCCGGGGTCAGCTCTTGGATCGCCAGCACCTGGGCTTTCGATTCGCGAGCCAGGGCGACGATGGCCGCCGGATCCGCCTCGCCGAGGTGCAGGTTCGCCGTGACGACGGTGAGAACGGGCCGTGCCCCGGCCGCGCGGGGATCGGCGGCGTACGCCGGCACAGTCCAGATGACCAGCGGGATCAGGGCGAGGCCGGCCAGCACGAGGCCGGGCCACCAGCGAGCGACCACGGCCAGCGCAGCGGCCAGCGCGACGAGGAGGACGACGTACGGGACGCCCGGTACGGCGAGCACCACGACGGCCACGCTCCACGTCGACAGCCGTACCAGCAGCAGCAGGGCCACGACTGCCAGGACCGCGACGCAGGCCACGGCGACGGCAGGACGGCGGGCGGACACCGGTCAGCGCACGGTCGACAGGGACAGCAGACCCAACGAGCTGCCGGCGGAATGAGCGAACACCTGACCGGCCGGCGTCCCGAGCCGCTGCCACGAGCCAGCGACCGCGGCGTGGACCGTCACCCCCGGATCGGCCAGGAAACCCAACAGCGCGGCGGCATGCAGGATGCGTCGAGGCAACTCGGCCCATCCGGGCCGGCCCCAGATCCGTTCGGCCAGGTCCTGCCGGGCGGCGTCATCGGCGACCAGCGCCGAGGCGGCGCGAAACTCGTCGACAGCCTCCGCGACATCGGCCAGTGCCGATGCTGCCGGCCCGGCCGATGTCGCAGACCAGCCGGCGCGCGGCGGCAACAGCGCCAGCTTCGGGCTACTGACCTGGGTAGGTCGTATCTCGAACGCCACGGTGTCCTCGGCCTGTGATCCTGCGGGCACCGGCGGCCACCCGGGACTGAGGCCGGCCGCCGCCCGCAGCTCGGCTCGCAGGTCGTCCACACCGACCATGACGTCGTCCGGCGCAGCGTCGTTCCGGGCGGCCGGAACCGCGACGAAGGCGATGCAGCCCAGCGGTGGCGCGGAGAACACACCGAGCGCGCTCGCCCGCGGTTGCAGCCGGACCACGGCTCGCGGATCCCAACCGGCCAGCTTGTCCAGCTGCGCCAGCAGGAAGGTGGCGTCCGGCCGGGCGACCGACACCAGTGGGACGGCGGTCATCTCAGCCGCGGGTCAGCTTCCGGTACGTCGCCCGGTGCGGGCGGGCAGCATCCGCCCCCAGGCGTTCGATCTTGTTGCGTTCATAGTCGTCGAAGTTGCCTTCGAACCAGAACCACTGGGAGTCGCCCTCGTACGCGAGGATGTGTGTCGCTGTCCGGTCGAGGAACCAGCGGTCGTGCGACGTGATCACCGCACAGCCCGGGAACTCCAGGAGGGCGTTCTCGAGGCTTCCCAACGTCTCCACGTCCAGATCGTTGGTCGGCTCGTCGAGCAGCAGCAGGTTGCCGCCCATCTTCAAGGTCATCGCGAGGTTCAGCCGGTTGCGTTCGCCGCCGGACAGCACAGCCGACGGCTTCTGCTGATCCGGCCCCTTGAAGCCGAAGGCGGAGACGTAAGCGCGGCTGGGCATCTCGACCTGGCCGACCTTGATCCAGTCCAGGCCGTCGGACACGACCTCCCAGACGTTCTTGGCCGGATCCAGGCCCGCTCGAGCCTGGTCGACGTAGGACAGGGTCACGGTGTCGCCGATGCGGATCGAACCGGCGGTGGGCAACCGGTCCTTGTTGTCGGAGCCGCCCTCGGCTGCCGCGACGATCATCGAGAACAGCGTCGTCTTGCCCACCCCGTTGGGACCGATGACCCCCACGATCCCGTTGCGGGGCAACGAGAAGGACAGGTCGTCGATGAGGACGCGGTCGCCGAACGCCTTGGTGAGGTGGTCGGCCTCGACGACGACGTTGCCCAGGCGTGGGCCGGGCGGGATCTGGATCTCCTCGAAATCGAGCTTGCGGGTTCGTTCGGCCTCGGTGGCCATCTCCTCGTAGCGCGCGAGCCGGGACCGGCTCTTGGTCTGCCGCGCCTTCGGGCTCGACCGCACCCATTCCAGCTCTTCGGTCAGCCGCTTGCGCAGTTTGGCGTCCTTCTGACCCTCGACCTTGAGCCGCGCTGCCTTGGCCTCCAGGTAGGTCGAGTAGTTGCCCTCGTAGGGATACGTGTGGCCTCGGTCGATCTCGAGGATCCACTGCGCAACATTGTCCAGGAAGTAGCGGTCGTGGGTGATCGCGACGACGGTGCCCGGGTACTTCTCCAGGTGCTGCTCGAGCCACTGGACGCTCTCGGCGTCCAGGTGGTTCGTCGGTTCGTCGAGCAACAGCAGATCCGGCTGCTGCAACAGCAACCGGCACAAGGCCACCCGGCGACGCTCGCCACCGGACAGCACGGTCACGTCGGCGTCCGGCGGCGGGCAGCGCAGGGCGTCCATCGCCTGCTCCAGCTGGGAGTCCAGGTCCCACGCGTTGCGATGATCGATGGCCTCTTGCAGCGTCCCCATCTCGGCCAGCAGCGAGTCGAAGTCCGCGTCCGGCTCCGCCATGAGCGCCGAGATCTCGTTGAACCGATCCACCATCGCCTTGGCTTCGGCGACCCCGTCCTGGACGTTGCCGAGGACGTCCTTGGCAGGGTCGAGGTCCGGCTCCTGGGTCAGGATGCCGACCGAGGCACCCGGGGCCAGCAAGGCGTCGCCGTTCGACACGGTGTCGAGGCCGGCCATGATCCGCAGCAGCGACGACTTGCCGGCGCCGTTGGGCCCGACGACGCCGATCTTGGCTCCCGGCAGGAACGACAACGTCACGTCGTCGAGCACGACCTTGTCGCCGTGCGCCTTGCGCGCTTTGCGGAGCGTGTAGATGAACTCAGGCATGCACGGGAGCCTAACGGCCACTCAGCGGTACGACGGCTGGCCGAGCATCGCGGCCACTCAGGCCGACTGACGCAGTTGGCCGTCGGCATCCCGCGTACGCCGGTCGTCGACATCGGCCGACCCGTCGGCCGAGCCGTCCGCAGGGTCCGCAGCGTCGTCGGGCGCCCGACCGATGACCGCCATGGCGTCGGCCACGGCGCGCTCCTCGGTGCGGACGACGGCCGGCCGCTTGGTCCGCTCGAAGGTAGTGACCCCACGGGCGAGATCGGGGCCGACCGCAGTCGCCTGGATGTCGTCGAACGTCTGGCGGACCGTGTGGTCCCCCACGGCCCGGTCGATAGTCCGCTGGCGCAGCCGCCCGGTGACGATGACCGGCATTCCCTTGCTGACCGACTCCGAGACGTTGTGCGCCAGTCCACGCCAGCACGACACGGAGTAGTAGGACGCCTCGGCATCCACCCATCGATCGGCGTTGCGGTCGAAGCGACGTGCGTTGCTGGCGATGCGGAAGGATGTGACCGCTTCTCCCTTGCTCGTGCGGTGCAGGCGCACGTCGCTCACGACGTTGCCGACGACGGTGATGACGACCTCGTTCATGGGACCTCCGCGACACCGGGATGCTGATGGCCACACTCTGACCGGCGTACGGCGGCCGCCGCGGGCCCACGAGGTCGGCTGTGGACGTCGGGCCGCTGCGCACCGGGGTTGGGGACGACGCGTCGCAACGACACGGCCGGAAGCCACAGCCGGAACGGCCGACGCCGCTTCGGCCATGATGGGCATACGCGCCCGTAGCTCAACGGAGAGAGCACCCGGTTTCTACCCGGTCGGTTGGGGGTTCGAATCCCTCCGGGCGCACTCCCTCGTCATCCAGGACCAGGCCCCGTCGGCCGCGCGTTCGTCCGTCTTCGCAGTTCGCCGACGGACCGCAGTTCGGAGCCGGCCGCAGTTCGCGAGGTCGCGGTTCCCGAGCAATGGGCCGGTGCCACCGTAGGGGCTGACAACGAGCGGCCGTTGCGATCCCTTGCGGTGGCATCGCCGTCACGGAGTACGCGCGGTTCCCCCAAGTGTCCGGCGAATCCCTAGGTGCCGCAGTGGCCCACCGTCGGGACGGTGCTTCGTCGGCGAGGTGTCCCCCACCGGCCGCGGAGTTCCTAGGCGTCGTGGCCGGCCTGCAGATCACTCACGTCACTGAAGGTCAGCAGATCGCCGAGATCCTCACCGGCCGAGCCCTGCTCGGGTTCGAGGAGGAAGGCGACGTGGTCGCCGAGCCGCTCGCGCAGCAGGATGCGGCCGCTGAACCAGGCGGGCGGACCGGCCAGCACCGGTACGTCGTGCGGCCCCGGCTGCCAGCTGCACCGGGCGAACTTGTCGACCGTGTCGCCGGTTTGCTCGCCGAACAGTTCGGCCAGTTCTCGATCGTCGCGCCGGACGACGTGGACGATGAGGTGGCTGGCGCGCGACGCCACGGCGAAGGTGTGGTTCTTGTCCGACAGCCCGACGAGGAAGCGCCGTGGCCGGATACTCACCTGGCTGGCGAAACCCACCAGGCAACCGGCGAGTTCGCCGTCGGCCTGCGTCGTGACGATGAACATCGGATAGCTCAGCGATCCGACCAGCTCGTCGAACGCCGCTGCTCCCGGGCTGGCCACGCGACGATGGTGGGACCTGCGGCGGACGCTCGCAACGGCACGCACCCGGCCTGGCTCGCCTCACCGGTTACCGGACACACTGGCCAGCGGCGGCGCCCGTCGGCGACGATGCTTGCCGCCGTGCGCATGCTCCTGCCCGACCGGGTCGACGATCTGGGACCAGCGCAGCTCGCAGCCGCCTATGCGTGGCCGTCGACTCCCTGGTTGCGCGCCAACATGGTGTCGACGGTCGACGGCGTGGCTCGGTCGCCCGACGGACTGACCGCTGGTATCTCCTCGACGGCAGACAAGCAGCTGTTCATGATCCTGCGCGACCGCGCCGACGCGATCATCGTCGGAGCCGGAACCGTCCGCGCCGAGTCATACGGACCGCCGCGGTCCGCGGACCCCGCCGCGCGCGCCGCCGCCGGGCAGCAGGCCGCGCCGGTCGCCGTCGTACTGACACGGTCGGGGCGACTGGATCCGGCCGCTTCCCTCTTCAGCAACCCAGAACGCCGCCCCATCGTCGTCACGGTGGAAGCGGCTGCGGCCACCGCGCGTTCCCGCCTGGACGCCGTGGCTGAGGTCGTCGTCTTCGGACGGACCACCGTCGATCTGGCCGCCACAGTGGCGTTCCTGCACGAGCGTGGGCTGACGCGCCTGCTGACCGAGGGTGGTCCGGTGCTGCTTGCCGACCTGGTCGCCGAAAACCTCGTCGACGAACTGTGCGTCAGCATCTCTCCCCTGGTGGCCGGCGGCAGCTACCCGGAAGGCCAAGCGACAGAACGCATCCTGTCCGGTCGCATCCTGCCGGACTCCCCACGCACCGCAGTCCTCACCGGTCTCTGCGAGCAGGACGGCTCGCTGTTCTGCCGGTATCGCCTGCGACACTGACGTACGGCGCCGGCTGACCCGTGCTAGGCTCCGCAACCGGAAACCAATGTTTAGGAGCCTCTGCTCCGAAGGGATCGAGTCCTCGATCCTCTAGCGAGTCCCCGTACTCGCCGCGCAGGATTTCCGCCAGGCGCACACCCGTGTCCACGGTTCTGCGACAACTGCTTCGCGGGGCCGCTGCCTGGCACTCCTGCCGAAGGAATGCCCGTGACGACCTCAAGCCCGTGGCCCACCGGCCCCACCACGGCGACTCCGCCGCGCACCTGGTTCGCGCTCGCCGTCCTCCTCTGCGGCGCTTTCATGGCTCTGCTGGACACCACCATCGTGAACGTCGCATTGAGTTCGATCCAGGTCGGACTCGACTCGTCCGATGCGACCTTGTCGTGGATCGTCTCCGGTTACGCGCTGGCGTTCGGCCTGGCCCTCATACCCGCCGGACGGATGGGCGATCGGTATGGCCATCGGTGGATCTTCATCGGCGGGATCGTGCTGTTCACCCTGGCGAGCCTGGCCTGTGTCCTGGCACAGAACGGCGCGGAACTCATCACCGCACGCGTCGTGGCCGGCCTCGGCGGGGGAATCTTCTTCGCCACGGTCGCTGCGCTGATCCAGCTCATGTTCGCCGGTGCGGCGCGGGGCAAGGCCTTCGCGGTCCTCGGCGCCACGATCGGTGTGTCGACCGCTCTTGGCCCGCTGGCAGGCGGACTCATCATCGAGGCGTTCGGTGCCGACGACGGGTGGCGACTGATCTTCGCGGTCAATCTCCCGATCGGTGTCCTGACCGCGGTCGCTGCCCTGATCATGCTGCCGGAGGGCGAACCGAATGCCAGGACCGGTTCTGACTGGATCGGGTTGCTCATCATCTCCAGCGCACTGGTGGCGCTACTGGTCCCGTTGATCCAGGGCCAGCAGGAGGGGTGGCCACTGTGGACCTATCTGGCGATCGCTGCAGGCGTCGTGCTGTTGCCACTGTTCGCTTGGTGGGAAAGGAGAATTGCGGCCAGCGGCCGCAGCCCGCTCGTGCCGCCCCGGCTGTTCGCCCACCCGTCGTTCGCCAGCGGCAGCATCCTTGCCCTGGTGTACTTCGCGGCGTTCACCAGCATCTTCTTCACTCTGTCGCTGCTGTGGCAATCCGGCCTGGGGCACAGCGCGCTCGCGACCGGTCTCATGCTCCTGCCGTTCGCCGTCGGCAACACCGTCGGGGCGGCGCGCAGCGACGCGCTGGCGGCCCGCTTCGGTCGCGCCGTGCTCGTCGCGGGGCTCTCGCTGCTGAGCATCGGACTGATCGCCCTGTGGCTCATCCTGCTGCTGGCCGACCCCAGCGCGCTCAACTCCTGGCTGCTGCTGTGCCCGCTGCTGATCGCCGGTATCGGCAGCGGCCTGTTCATCGCGCCGAACCTCGACTTCATTGTCGCGACGGTCGACCGATCCGACGCGGGGGCGGCGAGCGGTGTGATCGGCACCATGCAGCGCATCGGCAGTGCGATCGGGATCGCCGTGGTCGGGTCGGTGCTCTTCGGCACGCTCGATGTGGTGACGGGCGGGCCGCAGGGTGTCGCGGGTGCCTTCGGCCACAGTGCAACGGTGGCGATGGCGGTCAGCGCCGGCTTCGGCATCGTGGCGCTGGCGCTGGTATTCGTTCTGCCGCAACACCTCCGCGCCGACAGTTGGTAGCACGGCGACGCCGTCCACGCCGCCGCCGGCACAGCCGAGGTCCCGTGTTGATATTGACAATCGTTCCCGATAAGCTCGCCCGGCGTACCTGCCGTCGGCCGAACGGAACACCATGCCCTCGTCCCTGCCGCTGCGGCGGCCCGTCGCGGCCGCCGCCGTCGCTGCCGTCCTTGCCCTTGCCGGATGCGCCACCGGCTCTTCCGGCACGTCGACGTCCACCGCCACGGGGACCGCACCGTGTCCGGTGGCCCCCGCGGACGTCACGGTCACCGTCGACCAGTGGGCCGGCATCGTGGCCGACCTGGCCGGCAGTTGCGCCGCGGTGCAGACCGTCATCACCGCATCAGCCGGCAACCCGCACGACTACGAACCGACCCCGAAGGACGCTGCCCGACTGGCGGCCGCCGACCTGGTCGTACAGAACGGTTTGGGCTACGACGCTTGGGCCGACCGGCTGCTGGAAGCGTCGAAACCCGGCCCGGTCGTCGTCGACGCGGGCAAGGTCGTCAAGGGCACCGACGGCGACAATCCGCACGTCTGGTTCTCCCCCGCCGCGGTGTCGGCAGTCGCCGACGCAGTGACGTCATCGCTGAAGACGGTGTCCCCCGGGGCCACGGACTACTTCGCCGCGTGCCGCGCGGCCTGGCAGCAGGCGATGGCGCCGTACCGAGATGCCATCGCCCGGCTGACAACGAAGTCCGCCGGCCGGTCGTACGCGGCGACCGAACCGGTCTTCGACCTCATGGCCCAGGCGATCGGTCTGGCCGATCACACGCCGGCCGGATACCGTTCCGCGGCAGCCAATGAGTCAGAACCGGCGCCCGGCGACGTCGCGGAACTGTTGCAGGTGATCTCCGACCGCTCCGTCGATGTGCTGATCTTCAACACCCAGACCGAGGGCGCGATCCCCGAGCAGGTCCGTGACGCCGCGCACGCTGCCGGCGTGCCCATCGTCGAGGTCACCGAAACAGCGCCGGCCGGCAGTGAAAGCTTCCTGCAATGGCAACTCGGGTTGCTGGACGACCTCGACCGGGCATTGAGCTAACAAACTCAGGACAGGACCACCAGGCCGTCGTATCCCAGCAGAGCCGTCGACTTTCCCTGGCGTACCAGGGTAATCCGGTGCTGGCCACCACCGGTGAGGGGCGCCGCCCAGACCAGGCCGGACGCCCGGGTGCGGCCGGACCGCAGATCCACCGTGCCGGCCTTGCGGCCATCGACGTACACCGCGAACTTGCCTCGACCCGGGCCCCGGACGGCTACCACGCCCACCGACGTGCCCTGCACCGTGGCGACCACGGATGCCTTGCGGGCCCGGGTGACGCGCTCGGTGCCGCCGACCGCCGCGCCGCTGCGACTTGCCTTCCAGCGACCGCGATATCCGGCATCGCGGGATTCGGCGGTCAGCCGGGCCCGGATCGCCCCGGCAGCCGTGGACGGCGCCCCGGCGACGCCCGCCAGCGACACGGTCGTCGTCACCCACCGGTTCGTCCCGGCCGCCACGGTGGTGCGCAGCGCGGCGCCGGCCGGCGTGCTTGGGGTCAGCTGCGCTGCCGTTGTCCCCCAACCGATGAGGACCGGCGCCAGCACCCGACCGGGACGGCGCTTCAGCGCACCCGGAACCAGCCGGGCAGTCGACGTACTGCTCGCGGTGGCTCGGCCGGCGTTGTCGCTGCCCAGACTGAACTGCACGACCGCGCCCGCGGGCGACGCGGACAGCACCTGGACCCCGGTCGCACCGCCGGCCAGCTGGGTCCAGCTCCCGGTCGGCAGGACCTGCTGGATCTGGCCGTAGCTGCGGTCGTTCGTTGCCGGATCGCCGTCCAGCAGGTAGGAGTCGTACGGCGAGAAGCCGTGCAGGTCACCGGGAACCTTGCGGACGCTGACGCCGGTGCCGGCACGGCCCCGGGTGTTCGCCAGGAACGCGTCGCGACCGACCGCCCCGCGGTACTCCAAGTAGTAGACGTCGCTGCCCCAGCGGAGCCGGGCAACCCGGGTGCCGCTGCCGGACGCCATGGCCGACAACGTGACCGTGGCTGACGCGGTGACGTCGGTGACCGCAGCGCCGAGCACGCCCAGCTGTGCCTGGTGGACGGCGTTGAGGTATCCGACGTTCCCCCAGGACAACGCCATGATGTCGCTGAGATCCCAGTACGGCAGCACGGCGCACGAGGCGGTCGGCGCGTCGGTGACGGCCAGACCCGCTGCGCTGCAGGACAGTTCCGACGAGTGCCCGAGCCCGAGGTTGTGCCCGAGTTCGTGACCGATGACGCCCAGCGCGGTGGAGCCGTTGGTCCACGCGACTCCACCGGAACCCGGCCCGGCGGTGCCGATCGTGCCGAGCCCCGCGGTGCCGCCGCAGGCTGTGGTCTGCGGGAAGTAGACGAGCAGGTGCTTGCCGGGAGCCGGCTGCCATCCGATCCGGGCGGCCACCGCGTCCCAGAAGTCGAAGGCATTGGAGGTGGAATCCCCATTGGCACAGGCGGATTCGTCGACGACCGCCCAGCTGTTGTCGTACAGACCGCCCGGTCCCACAGCCTGGAAACTCACCGCTGCGCCGGTGACTTCCGACCAGTACGGCGCCACTTGGCTGTTGACGGCGTTGACCAATGCGGCGGTGCTCATCCCGTCGGGCGCCAGGCCTGACCACCGTGCCCGCACCACGGTGACCTGGTGCACTGCGCCGGCGACGGCGCCGACCGACGACGGCGACACCTGGCCGGCGACCGCCGGTTCAGGACCGCTGGCGGCCGACTCGGGATTGCTCTGCGCGGGATTGCTCTGCGCGGGCTGGGCGAGCACCTGTACGGCGGCCACGGCAGGGCCGGCCTCCGGATCGGCAGCCTGGGCGGCCGGCAGTGCCGCCGCATCGGCCCCCGACTCGGTCACCGACACCCCGGGGGGCCGGCCGCGCAGCCGCACGTGCACCGTCGCGCCGGTGGCAACACCGCGCAGCGCCGATGCGGGTAGCCGGACCTCACCGTCCCCGGTGCGGACGACGGTGACGACGTCGGAGTCGCTGCCGTCGCCCGCATCGCCGGCGTCACCAGCCCTCATGCCATCGGCCCGATCGCTGTGGGCGCTATCGCCATCAGAGTCGCCCTGATCGGCACGCTCCGACCGGGGCCCGCCGGCGGAGTCGAAGTCGTCGACATGCAGGCGCTGCACGGTCCCGACGAAGCTGGGTCCGCTGTCAGCCGTGGCGGCGGTCGGGGCGACGCCGACGGCAAGAAGGCCGACGGCGAGCGCGCTGCATCCGACGGCCAAGCCCGGTCGCCAGGACCGCCACGCCATGTTCCCCACCTCCGTGGAACTGATCGGCTACGCAGGGCGCTGGGCAGTCGGCCATTCGGGTGATGGGGTCCGGCATGGAAACGACAGCGACCGGGATGCCAGGGTGAGGTCACGCCAGTCACCCGAACCGAGGGAGTCTCATGAGCGGCACGAAGAGCGGGCCCGTCGTTGTGGGAGTCGACGGGTCACCGTCGTCCGGCGCAGCCACCCGGTGGGCGGCCGACGAGGCAGCCCGGACGCATACGACGCTGCGGCTGGTCCACGCCTACCTGCCGGTCACCCCGTCAGCCGGCATGGGTATGGCCGACAGCGTGGACGTCGAGTTGGTCGACCTGGTCGCCGACGACGCCGCACGGCTTGTCGACGAGGTCCGCACCGCCGTGGCAGCCGACCATCCCGACCTGCCCATCGAGGCGATCACCGCTGTGGGTTCGGCGTCGAACGTGCTGCGAGAGCAGGCCGACCAGGCCTCCCTGGTCGTGCTGGGCAGCCGAGGCCGCGGGGGCTTCCTCGGCTTGATGCTCGGCTCGGTCAGCCGCCAGATCGCCGCCCACTCCGCGTGCCCGGTCGTCGTGGTCCGCGGCGACGGCAGCACGGCTGCCCGCCGCGTCGTCGTGGGCGTGGACGGGTCGGCGCCGTCCCGAGCCGCGCTGGGGTTCGGCTTCGCCGCGGCCAGCCGGCGCGGCTGGTCGCTGCTGGCGTTGCACGCCTGGGAGATTCCGGCGTACGACCCGGCCGTCGCCACCCTGCCGCCGGCCACCTTGGATGCCGCAGCGCTGGCCGACGAAGAACTCCGCCTCACCGCCGAAGTTCTGGCCGGCTGGCGTGAGCAGTTTCCCGACGTCGAAGTCGAGCAACGCCTGGTGCAGTCGTCGGCCGCGGGGGCGATCGTGGATGCCTCGGCGGACGCCGGCCTGGTGGTGGTCGGCAGTCGCGGCCGCGGCGGGTTCCTCGGACTCGTCCTGGGCTCGGTCAGTCACAGCGTGCTGCACCACGCCAAGTGCCCGGTCGCGGTGGTGCGCGGCGCCGACTGACCACCCCGCGTATCCGGCGCCCCGGTGACGGCCGCCCGGGCCCTACAGTGACGCCATGCCCGACCGCGAACTCGACCGGCTCGTCTGGATCGACTGTGAGATGACGGGACTGGACCTGTCCCGCGACGAGATCGTCGAGATCGCGTGCATCGTCACCGACGCCGAACTGAACGCGCTGGACGAGGGCGTCTCGGTCGTCGTGCGGCCGTCGGACACGGCGCTGGCGGGAATGGTCGAGCTGGTCCGCGATATGCACGAACAATCCGGACTGCTGCAGGAGATTCCGCACGGCATCGGTCTGGCCGATGCCGAACAGGCCGTGCTGGACTACGTCACGGGCCACGTGCCCGACCCGGGGCGGGCCCCGCTGGCCGGGTCCAGTGTCTACGTCGACCGGGGTTTCCTGGCTCGCTTCACGCCGCGGCTCGACGCGCACCTGCACTACCGGCTGGTCGACGTATCCAGCCTGAAAGAACTCGTCCGGCGTTGGTATCCGCGTGTCTACTACTCGGTGCCGCCGAAGCGAGGCAATCACCGGGCTCTTGCCGATATTCGCGATTCGATAGCAGAACTGCGCTATTACCGAGAGGCGGTCATGGTCGCCGCACCGGGGCCGTCCACCGAACAGGCCCGCGAGATCGCTGGGCGGCACACCTCGCCGGCGACTGCGGCCGAGCCGGATCGGCAGGGCGCGTGATGCAGACCGAACCGGTCGAGGTCCTGGTGGTGTCGTTCCCAGGAACTCAGGCCGACGAGCGGATCAGCGCGGCTCTGCACAGCGTGATCGGCCGCCGCGACGTCCGGCTGGTCGACCTTGCCGTCGTCCACCGCGAAGCGGACGGCACGGCGACGGTGCTCGAGGCCGACGCGGTGCCAGCCGCGCTGGGATTCACCGCGACGCCATCCGCACCGGACCAGCCCCCGTCCGGCCGCCCCGAGTTCGACCAGCCCGAGCCCGACCAGCCCATCACCGCGGAGGATGTCGCCGGGATCGTGGCCGGCCTGCAGCCGGGCCACTCGGCGGCCATCATGGTCGTCGAACACCTGTGGACCCGCGCGCTGCATCGTCTTGTCGCAGCGGCCGGCGGCACGGTGGCACTGCATACGCACGTCCATCCCGACGCAGTCGAAACGGCGATCTCGGGCGGTTAGCGTCGCCGCTACACTGCTCCAGCCGCGGCGCTGCGCGGCTGCATGGTGGGTGTAGCTCAGCTGGTAGAGCACCGGGTTGTGGTCCCGGGTGTCGCGGGTTCAAGTCCCGTCACTCACCCCACCGAGCCGGACGCCGACGGGCCCGAGCCCGTCGGCGTCCGCGCCACGACGGTCCCCATCCGTCGCAAGGCGGCGAAGCGGGCCGCCGAAGCCGATCAGATGATTCGCGAGCAGTTCGCCACCGCGGCAACGCCGGTCGCGCTGCGCTCGACCACCACCACTCCGTCGACGCGGATCCGGCAGGTGACCTTGGAGTTCGCCGACGCCTCCACCGGCCGGACCACAAGTGAGGCCAGCGACCCGGTGGTCAGCGTCCGGCGGACACCCACCGCGCCGGCGGCGTCCGTAAGCGGCAACCGCACCCGGGTGGGTACGCCGACCCCACCGTCGGCGGTCGCCAGCGTCACCTCCGCCACCGCGACATCCCCGTCCGCCTCATAGCGGACCTCGTGGAACAGCGCGGTGCTCGACACCACCGGAGTCGCGGCCGACGACGGGCGGACCCGATTCTTCTGTACCGCCCAGACCGCCAGCGCCACAGCGATCACGACCAGCACCGGACCGACCAGCGCCAGCCAGAAGCGCCAGCCGCGCCTGGACCGCTCGTCCGACGGCGGCGCGGCCGGACGAGAATCGGACTCGCTGGTCATGGCACCTCCCTGCCCCCAGCGCCGCCGACTGCCTCCCACGAGGACGACGGGCGGCACCCGCTTCGCGGGCAGACTCTAGGGAATCGCCGTTCACGTGCGGCGACTGGACCGGCACCGACGGCGCTCGACCTGCTCCGAGCGGGTCGAGCGCCCGCGGTCGGCCGGCCGAAGCAGGGAACCTTCGGCTGCCGGGCCACGTACTGTGAGGACGGGGGGGAAGCCCACCGGCGCCGCTGGCTGAGCGCTTCCGGCACAGGTCATCGCGGGATCCCGACCGACTATTGGCTGACGGAGAGGCGGTGTCGTGCCGAGGCACGCAGTCAACGACGACACCGAACCGGACAGCAGTTCGCGTCGGCGGCAACGCCTGGCCGCCGGAGCCGTCACCTTGCTGGTCGCCGGCGCTGCCACCGTCGGGGTGGTGGCGGCGGTCTCCCGCTCGGGTGCCGACCCGGACCCGTCCCCCACACAACTACAGCCCTCAGCCGGCAGTTCCGCGCAGCAGCCCGATCCGGAGCCGAGCTCGCCGCGACCTCCCGACATCGTCGACGCGTCACCGACCACCGGCGATCCAGCCGGCTGGCGGACCATCTTCTACGACGACTTCGGGCGCAACGCCCTGGCCCCGGAATGGGGTGCGTACTCCGGTCAACCCGGCGGGAACCCGTACGGCCGCTGGGAGAAGGACAACGTCGTGGTCGGCAACGGCTCCCTCGTGCTGCACAGTGAGATCGCCGGCGGCCGCATCGTCACCGGTGGCGTGTCACTGCACGACGTCGCGCAGACCTACGGCAAATGGGAAGTCCGGCTACGCGTGGCATCCAGTGCCGACATCAAGTGGGTCGCCCTGCTGTGGCCGCTGTCGGAACGCTGGCCACAGGACGGCGAAATCAATTTCGGCGAGGACGACGGCGGCAATCGCTCGGCCTACTCCGCTTTCCTGCACTGGGGAGACGTCGACACCAAGATCCAGCGAAACATGTCCGGGGTCGACATGACGCAATGGCACACCGTCGGGGTCGAATGGACTGCGGGCCGCATCGACTACCTGCTCGACGGGCAGGTCTGGACCACCATCGACGGGCCGAACGTGCCGACCAAGCCGATGTGGCTGGCATTGCAGACCGAGGCCCAGCGCTATCCGTCGACGACCACCGCGTTGGCCGATCTCGAGGTCGACTGGGTCCGGGTCTACGAGCCTGCTTGACCAGGCCTGCCGATTGATCAGGCCCACGCAGTACGTCGCAAGCCGTGATGGCGGCCGCAGCACGTGCCACGACCGCCATCACGGCTCGACGAATCAGCCTCCGACGGAAGCGAGGTAGGCGTCGCGAAGCGACGCCGGGATCGGGCCCCGCGCCGACACCGGAACACCGCTGTCGTTGGCCCAGGCACGCACCGCGGCGGCGTCGACGGCCTTGCTGCGACCACCGCGCGCCGGGCGCCCGGCCCGCACGGTCCGCTTCGCCCGCGGCGCTGCAGCGCGAGCCCGCGGCGCCTTCGTCACCGGCGCAGCCGGCGCGGCGTCGAACTTGGCGCCGAAAACAGCCTGCAGAACCGAGAGGACGTGCTTGATGTCGTCGCTCGAATCAATGGTGACCTGCACGGCGATTTGCTCCCTGATAGTTGCCGAATTCATGCGGCGCCCGGCCGGCGCACGGAGCAGAGCATAACGCCCCACACGGCACTGCGGTCAGTTTCCGCAGGCAACTGAGGAGAGTTCTGCGTCACGTCCGGCTGCCGGATCCCCATGGAGTTGCGGACGACGTCGGCCCACCCATTCGACGCAACAGCGCACCGGCGGCATGGAATCCACCCATTCCGTGAACACCGCCACCGGGCGGCGTCGAGGCCGAACAGAGGTAAGTGTTCCGGATCGGGACAACCCAGGGTTCACGGGCAGGCATCGGTCGGAACAAGAACTGTCGCCAATCGGCCGAACCGCCGGCGATGTCGCCGCCGATCAGATTCGCATTATGGGCCTGCAGCTGCGCCGGCCCCATGACGTGCCGGCCGATCACCCGCTCTGCGAAACCGGGGGCGAACCGCTCGACCTGCGCCTCGATCGCAGCTGTCATGTCCCGGGTCGAGGAGTTCGGCACATGGCAATAGGCCCAAGCGATGTGGCCGCCGCGCGGAGCTCTCGACGGATCGGCCACCGTGGGCTGGCCGAACAGGACGAACGGCCGGTCGACGTGCCGACCCTGCGCCACGGCTCGTTCGGCCGCCACGACCTGTCCGAGCGTTCCACCCAGATGCACCGTGGCGGCCGTTGCGACCCGGCTGTCGCGCCACGGCACCGGGCCGTCCAGTGCCCAGTCGACCTTGAACACGCCGGGACCGGAGCGAAACCTCCGGAGCCCTCGCGCGTACGACGCCGGCAGCAGGGGGCCCGCCAGTTCCAGCAGCTGCCGCGGGCCGACGTCGAGCACCACGGCATCGGCGTACGACAGTTCACGGACGTCGATTACCTTGCGCCCCAATGTGATCCGGCCGCCCCGGGACCGTAGCCGCGCCACAAGTGCCGCGGCCAACTGGTCCGATCCGCCCACGACCACCGGCCAGCCGACGCGATGCGCCAAGGCGGCCAGCAGAACTCCGTAGCCGCTGGTGAGCGGAGCCCCCAGGTGCAGGGCCGAATGTGCTGCCAGACCGGCGAACATCGCGCGAGCCGGCTCGCCACGCAATGCGGCAGGAGCCAGCCAGGCGGCTGGCAGAACCCCCGCCGTGCCGTACCGGAGGAGGTCGCGGTGACCGCGACGGGGAAACTGCAGCGGCGACATCAGGGCGTCGACCAGGGTGTCGCCCGCAGCGGCGGCAGAACCCACCAGGGTCCGCCAGCGAGCGCCGTCCTCACCCAGTTCCGCTGCAGTCCGCGACAGGCTGCGGTGCAGCAACCCGGCGGCAGCGCCGTCCAGCGGATGCGCCAGGGCCACTGGGGAATGCGCCCAGCGCAGGCCCTCTCGTTCCAGACCCATCCCGCGCAACACCGGCGATGCCAGCGCGAGCGGATAAACCGACGCGCAGACGTCGTGCCGGAAGCCCGGAAGCGTCAACTCGCTGGTGTGCAGGCCGCCCCCGGGCAGCGCTGCCGCTTCGATCACCTCGACGTCGAACCCGCAGTCCGCCAAGAGCACGGCGGCCACCAGCCCGTTCGGTCCGGACCCGACCACGACGACCGAACTCACCGTCACCCCCAGCAAGCAGCCCGTGCGCCGGTCGGTCCGGTGGTCACGATCGGCGCCGAACGGACCGCAGCAGCACACGCCCGGCGAGCGTGTATCCGCAACGTGCGCCGTCAGGCTAGTGCCACCCGCGGCACCGGGCACGCCCCGACCGACGACGAGCCTTCGCTAGGGTCCAAGCGGTTGAGGAAGCCGGCTGGATTCGACGGAGGGTGGCACATGACACGTGACCTGCGACTCGGGCTGCTGCTCGACCACGCTGCACCCGATCCGGCCACTTTCGTCCGGCTCGCCCGGCACGTCGAAGGCCTTGGATACCACTCCGTCTGGACCTACGAGGCCTACGGCTCCGACAGCGTCGTTCCACTGACCTGGATCGCCGCGCACACCGAACGCATCAAGCTGGGCACCGGGATCATGCAGATCCCGGCGCGCACACCGGCGATGACCGCGATGACCGCGATGACCCTGGACACCTTCTCCGACGGCCGGGCAATCCTCGGACTCGGGTTGTCCGGTCCGCAGGTAGCCGAGGGCTGGCACGGCCAGCCGTACTCGGCCCCCTTGGCGCGTACCCGGGAATACGTGGCGGCGGTCCGTCAGGTGATGGCGCGTGAGACCCCGTTGCAACTGGACGGGGAGGTCTACCAGATTCCCTATCGCGGGCCCGGCTCCACCGGCCTCGGCAAGCCACTGCGCAGCATTCTTCCGGCCCGCTCCGTACCGATCTACCTGGCCGCGCTCGGACCGCGCAACGTCTCGCTGGCGACCGACATCGCCGATGGCTGGTTGCCGCTGTTCTTCTCTCCCACCCGCTGGTCGTCAGCATTCGGCGAGATCCTGGCCGATGTCGACCTGGCCACGTTCGACGTTGCTGCGGTCGTCAAAGTCGTTCTCGACGACGACGTCGCACGAGCGCGCGACACCATCCGGCCGTGGGTGGCGCTGTACGTCGGGGGCATGGGAGCCCGCGGCCGGAACTTCTACCACGACCTCGCAGCCCGGTTCGGATTCGCCGCCGACGCCGACGCCATCCAGGACCTCTACCTGGACGGCCGGCGCGCCGAAGCGATCGCCGCTGTTCCCGACGCCCTCATCGACGAGATCGCCCTGGTGGGCCCCCGTAGCCGTATCGCCGAGCGGATCCACGCCTGGCGCGAGTCGCCGGTCACCACGCTGATCGCGAGCACCTCGGACGAGGCCGCGCTGGCCGTGCTCGCCGAGTCGCTGGGCTGACCTGTCGCTGCCAGAGACCGCGTCGCAGCGGTCAGACCCACAGCCGCGCAACCCGCCCGCGGCGGAAAGGGAGCCGTGCTCCGCCATATCGCCGTCTTCACCTGGACTCCGGAATCCACCCCAGAACAGCGCACCGCAGCAGTCGAGGCCCTGCGGTCCTTGGCGCCCATCCTGGCCGACCTCGGCACGTTCGGTGTCTGGACGGACCTCGGCTTGGGAGCCAGTACCGCGGATGCGGCGGTCATCGCGGAGTTCCCCGGCGTCGCGGAGTACCAGACGTACGCCGCTCATCCCGAGCACCAGCGGGTCCTGACTGAACTCGTCCGGCCCTACCTCGCGGCACGGGCGGCCCTGCAGGTCGAGATCTGACCCGCCGGACCGCCCGCCGTCGTGCTGGGTGGGACTAGAACTTCTCGCCGCTGGCCGCCTTGTCCAGCAACAGCTGGTTGGGCTCGAACCGCTCGCCGTGCCGAGCGGCCAACTCCTGGGCGCGTGCCACGAAGGCGGCGATGCCGCCCGGGTAACTGTTGATGAACTGCAGGACACCACCGGTCCAGACCGGGTAGCCGATGCCGGTGATCGACCCCACGTTGGCGTCGGCAGTGGCGGTGATGACACCTTCAGCCACGCAGCGGGCCGACTCGACGGCCTGGATGAACAGCATCCGGTCCTTGAGTTCGGTCAGGTCCACCTCGGCCGGGTCGCCCTTGGGCGGGAACAGTTCGGCCAGACCCGGCCACAAGGCGGTACGGCGGCCGGACTCGTCATAGTCGTAGAAGCCCTTGCCGCGCAGCCGGCCAGGGCGTCCCAACTCGACCATCTTGTCCATGACCTCTTCGCCCGGTCGCGGCGCGAACGCGGCCACATCCGAGGTGCCGGCGGCCCGCGCCTCGTTGCGCACCCGCTGCAGGAGCTCCAGGTTCAGCTCGTCGGACAGCTGCAGCGCACCGACCGGGAAGCCCGCCTGCGTGGTCGCCTGCTCGATGCTGGCGGGAGCCACGCCCTCGCCGACCATCGCCAGCGCCTCGTAGATGAACGTCGAGATCACCCGGCTGGTGAAGAATCCCCGGCTGTCGTTGACGACGATCGGAATCTTGCCGATCTGGCTGGCGAAGTCGAGAGCGCGGGCAAGGGCCTCATCGGAGGTCTCCTCGCCTCGGATGACCTCCAGCAGGGCCATCCGGTCGACCGGGGAGAAGAAGTGCAGCCCGATGAAGTCCCGCTTGCGCTGCACGCCCGCGGCCAGCGAGGTGATCGGCAGCGTCGAGGTGTTCGAGCCCAGCAACGCGTCCGCGGTCACGATGGGTTCGAGTTCGGCGAACACCTGATGCTTCAGGTCGGTGTTCTCGAACACCGCCTCGACGACGAGGTCGCAGCCGGCCAGCGCGCCGTAGTCGTCGGTGGGGGTGATCCGCGCCAGGATCTCGTCGCGCTTGGCCTCGGTGGACGTACCGCGGGCGATCGCCTTGTCCAACAGCTTGCGGGAGTAGTCCTTGCCGCGTTCGGCTGCCTCCAGCGACACGTCCTTGAGGACGACCTGCAGGCCGTTCAGGGCGCTGACGTACGCGATACCGGCGCCCATCATGCCGGCCCCGATCACCGCGACCTTGCTGGCGAGCCGTCGTTCGAAACCGGCCGGTCGCGAGCCGCCGGCCTTGATCGCGTTGGTGTCGAACCAGGTCGCCTGGATCATGTTCTTGGCGACGCGGCCACGCGCCAGGTCGACGAAGTACCGGCCCTCGATCGCCAGCGCACTGTCGACGTCGACGATCGCGCCCTCGGTTGCGGCACAGAGGATGTGGTGCGGCGCCGGCTGCGGCGCGCCCTTCCACTTCTTCGCCAGCGTCGAGATCAGCAGCGGCAGGGCACCGCCCAGATCGGGGTCGGTGGGAGTTCCGCCGGGCATCCGGTAGTCCGGCGCATCCCACGGCTGCACCGAATCCGGATGCGCCTTGATCCAGGCGCGCGCGGCCGGCAGCAACTCGGCGTCGGACGCCACGACCTCGTCGACGATGCCGATGGCGACAGCCTGCTCGGCGTCGTACCGAGCTCCCGTCAACAGGACCTTCTCCAACGCTGCCTGCAAGCCGAGCAGTCGAGTCGCCCGGACCACGCCGCCGCCGCCGGGAAGCAGTCCGAGGCCCACCTCGGGCAGACCGAACACCGCGCCCGGCTTGGTCACCGCGATGCGGTGGTGGCACGCCAGCGCGATCTCCAGGCCGCCGCCGAGCGCGGCGCCGTTCAGAGCAGCCACCACCGGGCGGCCCAGGGTCTCCAGACGCCGCAGATCAGCCTTGATCGCCTCGATGCCGGCGGCGAACTCGGCGGTGGTTTCGTCGGTGACCGCGATCAGCAGCCGCAGATCCCCGCCGGCGAAGAACGTCTTCTTGGCCGACGTCACGATGACGCCGGTGACCGACTCCTTCTCCTCGTACAGCCGGTCGACAGCGGCGCGCATGGACTCCGCGTACGCGTCGGTCATCGTGTTGGCGCGCTGCGTCGGGTCGTCCAGGGTCAACGTGACGATGCCGTCAGCGTCGGCGTCCCAACGGATCGTGGACTGCTCAGTCATGTAGCACTACTTCCTCATCGGGTCGCGCGCAGTCGCGGGCGGCATCACTCGGACATCGGCTCGGCAGGTGGCAGCCGCTGGGCGTGGCGGTGATAGGAGCTGGAACAGCGGGTCGGCCTCGGACCGATCAGAGCCGCTCGATGATGGTGGCCGCACCCATCCCGCCACCGGCGCAGAGCGTGACCAGCCCGTAGCGCTCGTCGCGCCGGGCCAACTCGTCGATGACGGTGCCGACCAGCATCGCCCCGGTCGCACCCAGCGGGTGCCCGAGTGCGATAGCGCCACCGTTGACGTTGACCTTCTCGTGCGGAACCCCGAGCTCGCTCATGAACTTGAGGACGACAGCCGCGAATGCCTCGTTGACCTCGAACAGGCCGATGTCGTCGACGGTGAGCCCGGCCTTGGCCAGCGCCTTACGGGCGGACGGGGCCGGCCCGGTGAGCATGATCGTGGGCTCGCTGCCCACGATCCCCGTAGCGACAACCCTGGCTCGTGGCGTGAGGCCCAACTCGCGACCGGCCTGCTCACTGCCCACGATGGTCAGCGCAGCACCGTCGACGATTCCCGACGAGTTGCCCGCGGTGTGAACGTGCTGGATGCGCTCGACCCAGTGGTACTTCTGCAGCGCGATCGAATCGAACCCGCCCTTGTCGCCGATACCGGCGAAGGATGCCTTGAGGCTGGCCAGTGACTCCATCGTGGTGCCGCGGCGCGGGAACTCGTCGTGATCGAGGATGACGTTGCCCGACAGGTCCCGGACCGGGACGATGGAATCGGCGAACACCCCGTTGGCGATCGCCTTCGCCGCACGGGTCTGCGACTCCACGGCGAAGGAGTCGACGTCCTCGCGGGAATATCCCTCCAGCGTGGCGATGAGGTCGGCACCGATCCCCTGCGCGACGAAACCGGTCGCGAAGGCGGTCTCCGGGTCCATCGACCACGGACCGCCGTCGGACGCCATCGGGACCCGGGACATCGACTCGACGCCACCGGCAAAGATCAGGTCGTCCCAGCCGGCGCGGACCTTCTGCGCGGCGATGTTGACCGCTTCCAGGCCCGAGGCGCAGAACCTGTTCAGCTGGAAACCGGGACCGGAGTTCACCATGCCGTTGGCGATGGCAACGGTGCGGCCCAGGTTGCCGCCCTGCTCGCCCAGCGGGGATCCGACGCCGAGGATCACGTCGTCCACCCGAGCCGGGTCGAGGCCCGGGTTGCGCCGTAGCACCTCGTTGAACAACGTGCTGATGAGAGTGATCGGCTTGGTGGCGTGCAATGACCCCGAACTCTTGCCTCGACCGCGGGGAGTCCGCACGGCCTCGTAGATGAATGCTTCAGTCGCCATGATCGACATCCTCTGGTCGGACCCGACAGTTCAGCCCGGCGCGATGGTGCGGCAGGCCGGGCCGGTGCTGCGCCAGTGCACGATACCGCGGCCTGGTTGACCAATCGCGCGCGGTCCACGGCCGGCAGTACGGCGGCCCCGCCGGATCGAGAACCGTCGGCCGGGAGCTCGCGGCCGGCAATCCGCGGCCGCCAGCTCCCGGGTTCCGAACGGACCTGCCGGAATCAGCGATCAGTACCAGAAGGCGTGACTGCCGCCGTCGACGAGGAGTTCGACCCCGGTGATGTACGACGAACGCGGCGACAACAACCAGACCACGGCCTGGGCGATCTCGCGGGGGTCACCCCAACGGCCCATCGGGGCATTGGCGACCTGCTTCTTGCCCTGCTCGGTCTGGGCGTGCGCCTCGAGCATGCGGGTGAGCGTCGCACCCGGCAGGACAGCGTTGATCCGGATGTTGTGCTTGACGTACTCACCGGCTGCGGCACGGGTCAGCCCGAGCACACCGGTCTTGGTGGCGGTGTACACCGCCATGTTCGGAATCGGGTCGACCGCCGAACCGGACGAGATGTTGACGATGGCGCCGCCGCCGCCGGCGGTCATCAGGTTGACCTCGGTCCGCATGCAGCGGAAGACGGCATCCAGATTGACCGCTGACACCGCCGACCATTCGTCGTCGGAGTACTCCCCGATCGCCTTCAGCGGGCCGTTCACTCCAGCACAGTTCACTGCCGCGTGCAGGGCCCCGAACTCCTGGTACGCCGCGGACACGAACTGTTCGGCAGCGGCCAGGTCGGCGAGGTCGGCGGCGACGGCGAGGCTCTTGGCCCCGAGCTCTTCGACCATCGCAGCCGTTTCCCGGGCGGCCTCCTCACGGACGTCACATACCGCGACGGCCGTGGCGCCTTCCTCGGCCAGCAGCAGGGCGCTCGCCCGACCGATACCGGAGCCGGCTCCGGTGACAACGGCAACCTGGCCGGCAACAAGTCCATCCGACATCGATGTACCCCTTCTCCTCACGGCCCCGGTCCCGGGAATCGGGCCCGCGAGCGCGGTCGTGGTACGGCGGGCGCCGTAGGCTGACAGTGCTAGTGCGCGCCAGCCACCGCAATCCCCTGGTCGCGGGCGAACGACGAGATCCACTGGTCGGGAGTGCGCGCCCGGAAGCCGAGTTCCGCAGCGATCGCGTCGCTGGACAGCACCGCATGGTTGTTGTGGCCCAGGTGCAGGAAGTCGTCACCAGGCCCGATCCGCGGGAGTGGACTGTCCGGCGCGATCGACCGCGCGGCATCCGCCAGCGTCTGCAGTGTCGAGGGCACGCCCGAGGACATGTGGTAGATCTCGCGCTGCAGCGCCGGGGCGAACAGCACCTGGACGAGACCGCGCGCCAGATCCTCCAGGTAGATGAAGTCGTCGATCGCGTCGCCACCCTCGGCCACCTCGACCTGCTGCCCGGACAGCACCCCCGCCAGAATCGCGTTGGTGGCGCCCCGGCGGACGCGCGTGTCGGTCGCCGGGCCGACGGTCGTGCTCGCCCGCACGATCACCGCGTCCAGGCCGTACTGGTGACTGAAATGCAGGCAGGCCTGCTCGGCCATCAGCTTCGTCAGGCCGTACGCGCTGACCGGCTGCAACGGCAGATCGTCCTCGGCGGGAAAGGCCGTGGCGCCGGGGAGGGTCCGGGGCAGGTCGCCGTACACGCCCTTGCTGCTCATCAGGACCAGCCGGCTGATCCCCGCCTCGGTCGCCGCCGCGCACAGGTTCGCCGTACCGAGGGCGTTGACCTCGACCGCACGAGGTACCGCCCACGGGTCCGCGCCGCTGCTACGCCAGGTCTGCGGCGTGGTGTTCCGGCCGGAGCTGAGATCGGCCGCCACGTGGATGACGTGAGTAACTCCGTGGTCGCGCAACACGCTGGTGACCAGAGCCGGATCGCTCACCGAGCCGTCGACGGCGACCACGTCGTCGGTCGGCGATCCGAAGACGGCTGATGCGCTCCGGCTGAAGGCGACCACGCGGTACCCGGCCTTGCCCACCTCGCTCACCACGAAACGACCGACGCCGCCGGTCGCGCCAGTGACCAGGACGGTCTGGTGGGTCGGGTTCGTCGGCTCAGCCGCCACTACTCGGACTCCTTCGTCGGTGTGGCCCGATCTTGTAGCGGTGACCATCGGGCCGCCACCGGAGTTCGGGCACTCGCTGCAGTTCAGGTCGACTCTGCAGCTCGGGACCTGGCGGCAGTCGAGACGGCAGCTGCTGACGTCCTCACTGCTGTTGCGTCCGTCAACCGTTCAGGCAGTCAGCCCCGCATCCGACGTCGCCGGCGAACGGCGGCTGAAGGTTACCGGCATGGCGATCGGTCCGGAGAACGGCTCGGTCCAGGTCTGGAACGTCGTGTCTGCGGCGAATTGCAGATCGGTGAGCGCACCGGTCAGCAGCTGTGCGCCTGACGTCATCTCCAGCCACGCCAACTGCTCCCCGATGCAGTGGTGCGGACCGGCGCCGAACACCGTGGGAAAGATCGGCAGCTTGCGATCGAGCGAGAACGTCGCCGGGGCGTCGAAGGCGGCCGGATCCCGGCCGGCCGCGAAGTTGTTGAGCAACACCGTCGTACCTGCCGGGATTCGGGTACCGCCGACGACGACGTCGACCAGCGGCACCCGGACCAGGACGAACGCCACGGGCAAGAGCCTGGTGCTCTCGTCGATGGCGGTGCGGATCTGGTCCGGCTCGGCGGCCATCTGCTCCCAGATGCCCTCGGCGATCATGAAGTACAGCGAGGAGGCCAGCTGACGTGCGGTGGTGTCACTGCCGGCAAGCAGCAGGTTGACCGTCCCCCAGACCAGTTCGTCGGGAGTGAGCCGGCCGTCGCCGGCGGCAGCGATCAGGTCGGTGAGGTAGTCCTCCCTGGGCCGGGCGGTTCGTTCGGCGAGCAGCGGGACCACGTAGTCGTGCAACGTGCCCAGGCACTTGTCGAGGCGGTCCAGATGTGGCGCGATCGGATGGGCGACGATGAACCGCAGGTCCTGCGCGGCATCGACGAAATGATCCACCTCGTCCAGCGGAATCCCGAGGACGGAACACAGCGCGCCGGGGGCGAACCGGGAGGTGAACTGCACCGCCAGGTCCGCCTCGCCGGCCTCGGCGAACTGGGCGAGCAGATGCTCACCGTGCGCGACGATGGCCTCGCGATACTCGCGGACCCGGCGTACGGCGAACGCCCGGGCGAAGATCTGCCGCACGCGGCGATGCCGTTCGGGCGACATGAACAACAGGTCGCCGTGCTCGACGAAGTGGGTCAGCAGCTCCGACCCACCCTTGGCGGCATAGTCGTGAACGTTCGGGACACGGAATCGATCGTCCTTGAACCAGTCCCGGACCAGGTCCCGGGACAAGACCTCCACACCACGATCGCTGCGAGCCAGCAGCGCTCCCTGCTGATGCAACTCGTCGACCACGGCGAACGGGTCGGTGCGGAACGCATCGAGGTCGAAGAACGGAAGTGCCTCGATCCCCTCGGTGGCCGTAGCTGGCTCCGCAGTCGCGGTCAGCAGGTGGTCAGCTTCAGTCATGTCTGCCTCCGGCAGGAACGTGCCTCAACTAGGCGTGATCTGTGCACGGACCCATCAGGGCGTCCAGGTTTCCGGCTTTGTCCAAGGAGAACGCCGCGGCCACGAGCTGTTGTCCGGCGCCGGCCGGCAGGACGTCGCGCGTGAATTCCTCGGACTTGGCCGCGAGCTCCGCGTCGGTCATCGCCGTCGACGGGTCGGCAGGGTCGCCGTGCGCGCGCTCGACGTAGCGGGTGAGGATCGCGTCGGCAGTCTCGATGCGTACCTGGACCGGCACACGACTGACGTTGAACTGCAGCCCGGCCCGCAGATCGGCGAGGAACACCTCGTTGAGATCCGGGTCGACGCGGGCGGTGACCCGTTGAGCGAAGGCGCGCATCGCCGGGTTGCCGAACGCCGCCTCACTCCACCAGGCCGGCCCGGCCGGCACGCCGTACGCGATCATCGACATCAGGTACGGCAGACTCGACATGATCTGGAACCGGTCGGTGCACTCGACCTTGGACGCCTGCCATTCGATGATCGGCCAGGGCGGGACGACCACCGTGACCGAACGGATGTCGTCCGGGCGGAGCTGGTGTTCGGCGACCAGGTCGGTGAAGGCGCCTAATGCCGTATGCATGAGCCGACTGCCGGGCCACGGCTTCAAGGAGGTCGACTCCACGGCCCACCGGCTCCCCAGGCCGTCCAGCATCACGGCCCGATCGCTGTCGGCGGCGTTCATCGCGCGGAAGAACGTCGATCCGGCGTCAAACAACCGGCCGTCGGCGCGGAAGCCGCGAGCGGCCAGCATGGCGGCGTTCACGCCGGCCTCGCCGATCGCGGCGAACATCGCGTACTTGTGCCACGGCTCGCTGTGGCCCACATAGCTCAACGCACCATGCACCGGCATGCTCACCTGGGCGATCCCGAACGCTTCGGCGATAGTCGCTGCGTCGAGGTCCAGGAGTTTGCCGACCGCGGCCGCGGCGCCGTACGACGCCCAGCTGAACCCGATCGAGTCCGCCCCCGGTGACCGCAGCAGGCCCGTCGCCGGATCGACCCGGAAGGTCGGCAGCGACATGCCGACCCGGGCCGCCAGCTCGAATCCCGTGGCCACGGCGGCGACCAGTGAGGCGCCGTCGGCGCCACTGAACTCCGCGGCGGCGATGGCCGGCATCACCACGGCCGCCGCCGAGTGCATCCACAGCGTCACTTCGTCCGCATCCAGCACGTTGGCCAGCTGCGAGTGCGCGTAGGCGGCGCTGCCGCAGGGGACTTTGGTCCCGCTGGCCAGCAACGTCGAATCGGCCCGGCCGCCCGCGCTTCGCTTGTACTCCAGCAGCAGCCGGCCCGGCGCGGTGTCCACCGCACCGATCGCGCACGACATGGTGTCCAGGATCAGCCGCTTGGTCGCGTGGACCACCGAGGCGGGCAACCGGTCACAACTGGTCGCGACGACGAACTCGGCGAGCTCGGCCGTGACCCCCGACGATGCCTGCAGCGCTGCCGTCATCGCCCCTCCTTTGGCCGGTCCGGACAGCCCTATCAGGAGCATGCCTCCGTTTAGTGCGCGAGTATCTGAGGCGCATATCCGGACTGTCAAGGCATTCGTCGTCGCGTTTCCACGACACCGAACCGGCATCCGCGCCTGTCGTGCAGCGCGCCGAGCAGCGGGGCCGGTACGGTCCTGCCGCCGGTAACAGCCACCACGGAGGACCGATGCGCGGCGATGCTGTCCGGAATCGCGACCGGATCCTGGCGATTGCCAAGAGCGACTTCACGCAACGCGGGATCAACGTCTCCCTGGAGAGCATCGCGGCGCGGGCGGGTGTGGGTATCGGGACGCTCTATCGGCGGTTTCCCACCCGCGACGACCTCGTGGTCGCCTGCTACGAGCCGGCGATCGAGGCGATAGCCCAGTACGCCGAAGACGCTCTCGCCGATCCCGATCCCTGGCAGAGTTTCGCCGAGTACCTCCATCGGATCTGCGCGATGCAGGCGGTCGACAAGGGGCTCCGTGACGTCTTCCGCACCACGTTCTCCACGGCGACGACATTGGAGGCGGCGCGGGCGCGCACGAAAGCGTCGTTCCACGAGCTTGCCCGCCGAGCGCAGGCCGCCCACGCGCTTCGCGAGGACTTCGTGGTGGAAGACATCGAACTGCTGTTGGTCGCCAACGCCTCGGTGCTCGACGTCGCCCCGCCCGATTCCACCGGGCCTGCCTCCGTGCGCTTCGTGGCGCTGATGTTGGAAGCGTTCCGGGCGGACCGGGCTCACCCGTTGCCGGCACCGCCGCAAGGCCACCTGCTGCGGCCGGTGGAGTAGCGCAGGTCCGTCCTACGACGACAGCGCCGGGTTCTGACCGGTGACCAACCGGCCGACCCGCAAGGCCAGCAGACCGGCCATGCTGAGCCCGCCGCAGTACCCCTCGTAGTAGGCGCCGCCGATGTCGGCGCCGGCAGCGACCAGACCGGCGACCGGCGAGCCATCGGCCCGCAGCACCCGGCCCTGGCCGTCGACCTGCAGTCCGCCCCACGTGTTCACGATCGCGGACTGAATTTCCATGGCGAAGAACGGACCCGGGCCCAACGGGATCCGGTTGCGCTGCCGCGGCGGTGAGGTCGGCCCACCGTGGCTGAGTTCGGCGTTGAAGCGTTCGACGGCCTGCCGCACACCCGAATAGCCCCACGGCCGTACCGCGGCGTCGAGGTCGTCCAACGTCGGCGCGACCGCGACGTGCGCCCCAGAGCGTTCCGCTTCCTCGATCCGGTCCAGCCGCACGTAGCCCATCGTCTTCTCGGGCGCGCCGCCGGCGGCGTCCGCGTCACGAATACGCTGGTCACCGACGAGCAAGGCATGGCTGTCGGTCTGCTGCACTACCAGCTGGGAGTTGCGGTAGTAACCCAACGACTCGTCGACGAATCGCGAGCCCGTGCGGTCGAGCAGGATGCCGTGCGGCGTGAGGGAAGGCTGGTAGAGCCGGACGTAGTCCGCCCGGGTGAACTCGTGGTTCAGCGGCCAGGGGACGGTGTGGCCGTAGAAGCGGTCCATCAAGGCATTCGTGGTTCCACCGACCGCCAGTCCCAGTCGCAGGCCCGCCCCGTCGCTGATCCGGTTGGCGCGCACGAGCATGTCGCGTGCGTGCGGCCCGAGGTACGTGCTGCGCAGCTGCGGATCGTTGTGGAATCCGCCGGTGGCCAGCATCGTCCACCGGGAGTTCACGACGAAGCTCCCGGCAGCGCCGTGGCCGCGAGCCCCGGTCACCCGACCGTCGTCATCAGTGGTGAGGTCGTCGATCTCGCTGTCGCAGCGCACGATGCCGCCGGCCCCGCGGACCACCGCGACGCACCGGGGGAAGTACGCGGCCACGTCGTAGGCCCGCAGCGACGTGGGATAGCCCATGACCGCCGCGATGGCCTCGTTCGCCTCGGTCACCGCGACGCCGATCGACTCGATCCATTCGATCGCGGCGTCGTAATCGCCGGCGAGCATCTCGGCGAAGACCGGATCACCGCTGGGATTCACCGCGCGCAGGTCGTCGGCGGTCATCGGGCGGAGCATGCCGCCGCCGCTCATGGCGGCCGACCCACCGACCTCGGCGGCCTTCTCCACGACCAAGACCCGGGCACCGTGCCGGGCCGCATAGGCGGCCGCGGTCAATCCGGCCATGCCGCCGCCGACGACCAAGAGGTCGACATCGAATGTCTCGCTGCTCATGCTCACCTCCGGTGATTCACCCCGCCGTGCGCCGTCCAAGCCAACAGAAAGCCGCGGTCGTACGACGGGGTTCGTCGTACGACCGCGGCTGGCCTGCTCCTACTTGCCGTAGCCGTAGAGGCTGCCGGGCTTCTTCGCCAGCGGCTTCTGCAGCCGGTTGAACTCCTCGCTGTCCTGGCCGGACTCGATCCACACGTTGAACTGCCGGTCCAGGTGCGCTGCGTTCTCCCACGCCATACCCATGCCGACACCGGCCTGGTCGGCGAACAGCCGCTTCCACCGGTCGGTGAAGGCCCGCCGCTGGAACCGCAGTGTCAGATCCGCGTACGTGGCCAGCTGGTGAGCCAGCTCGAGTGCCCGCGGCATGAGGTCGGGCAACGGCCAGATCTCGTTGACGATGCCCAGGTCACGACCTTCCTCAGCGGTGATCTTGTGACCGGTGAGCAGGAAGTACTTGCCACGCAGCTGGCCGAGCAGCTCCAGCCAGAACACGTGGTTGCCGTCCGCAGCGGGCTCGCCGTTGGGCATGTGCCCGTCACCGAAGATCGTGGTGTCGGCGGCCAGCACCATGTCAGCCAGCAGCACCAGCTCGGCATGGTGGTTGCACGGACCGTTGACCGCTCCGATCACCGGCGCGTCGATCTCCAGCATCGCCTGGAAGGTACGACGGTGCCGCTCCGCGACACGGTCGTAGTCGCTGCCGCGCTCCATCGTCTCGGTCCACTTGCCGTGGAACGGGATGAAGGAGTCCCCGGTACCGGTGATGATGACGACCCGGTTGTCGCGGTCGACCGACACCTCCCGGAACGCCGGCGACCACTCGCTGTGGTGCAGCGACCCGTACTCCGCGGGGCCGTTGTTGCTGTGGATCCGGATGACCAGGACGCCGTCCTCGTACCGCTCGAAGGCGATGGTCTCAAAGGCGTCGAAGTACGCCGGTCGTTCTGCCTGCAGCTTGTGCTCCGCCAACGTGTTTCCTCCAAAGACGACGCGCCGGTGAGGCGCGATATGTCGGTCTTGCCAGCCGGCAGGACCTACGACGGATCCGGTAGCACCCCCGAGGTGATGCTGCCGTAGCGGGCTGTCACAGCCGCACGATCCCCCGGGCGACCGAAAGCATAGAAGTAGCCGGAATCGAGCTCCGCGAAGATGCCCCGCGCGAGCTCGTAGCCGTCGGCCGCTGCGGATCGAAGTTCGGCAACACGATCCCCCGGAACCCGTGATCCCGAGCCCACCGGATCTCCGCCACCGCCGCCGGCACATCCCATTCCCAACTCACCGCCGCCATCGGAAT